>CAJXKW010000012.1 GCA_913055855.1 uncultured Limimonas sp.
GCCCCCACCAGCCCGGATGACGCGTGGACCGAGCTACCAAGGTGCTCACTCAACGCTTTAAGAAACGCAATTCCTTCAGGACCGCGCGCGACTTCACAGCCATACACGAGAACCTCGGCGTCGGCGCCGAGCATACGCCGTATCGCCCAGAGCTCATCCGCGCGGGAAGCAAGGCCACCCGCCGTGACCGAATCATTGTTCAAATATAAAGTGCCCGGCGCCCCGTGCGAAACGATATGCAGCGCGTCCAGGTCGCGATACTCCGCCAGATGCGTGGCGATCTCGGCGAGGCCGTCGCCGTCGGGCGAGAGCACGTGATACGCGACGCCGGGGCGCAGGCCGTCGATCAGGGTCTGCTTGTCGGGCACGTCCGCCGCGAAGAACGCGACCTCGCGCACGTGGGTTGTATCGGGGCCGGCGGGCAGCGTCGGCGCGGTCATGGCGGCAGTCTCCTTCCAGCAGGTATCGCGTATGTCCTGGCGCGTTCAGCCAAGGACACACGTAACTGGAGCGGGAATCTGCCGCGCGCCTCCTTAATCTGGAGTTAATCTATTTTTAACATGTATGTGTCGCGCGGGCCGTATCCCGGCCTTTCGCGAGACTCGGCGCGCGGCCTCGTGTTGCGACAGGCTCGACATAAGGCCGCGTTGGGCAAAGATTCCCGCCATATCCGGTCGCATCCGGAGCCTGTCGGACACGACGGGCGTGGCCGCATACCATCCGGGATGGGACCCGTTGCGGTATCGGTTGTGCGAACGGGGTCAAAACGGGGGGACGACGCGAGAGTCTCCTCTCGCTCGGGTCACGTGTGCTGCGCCCCGTGGCCCTCGGTCTGGGCGGTGAACTGCATGTCCAGCAGGCTCTGGACGAGGTCCGGCCCGCCGTCGACGAGCTGCAGCTCCCAGCGGTTGGCGTCGTGCAGCCGGCGCTCGAAGGCCCGGTCGCGGTCCGTCGTCGGGCGCAGGCGGATCCCGTTGGGCAGGTCGGCGGTGCCGAACATGGCGCGCTTTCCTCGGGTGGCGATGGCCTGCGGCATACATCACGCGCCCCGCCGGGACAATCCCGGCGTGTTCTTCCATTAAGCACCTTCGCCGCGATCGCGATCCGGCATCCCGTTGGTCCGATCGCTTGACCGCCGCGCGGGCACGCGCGTAAAGCGGCGTGCGCAACCGCCCGGACCCGATTGTTGCATGACGGTGAGCCCGTACACCCACGCGCAGCGGCGCGCCTACCTCGACCTGATGGACCGCGTGGGCCGGCACTGGGTGTGCGTCTTCGGCGGCGAGCGCGAGTTCTATTCCACCGCATACTGGGACCTGTTCACGGCGCTCTGGGCGGCCGGCGCGCCCATGCGCAAGACCGAGGCCCTGGCCGCCATGACGGCCGTCAAGAGCGCCCACACCGCGGGCAAGTACCTGGACGCCGCGATCCGGCGCGGCTTCGTCGCCGAACGCGACAATCCCGACGACGCGCGCTCCAAACTGGTCGTCCTGGACCCGGAGATGGCGCGCCGGCTCGACCGCTTCTTCGACGCCGCGATCGCCGAGGTGCGCGAGACCGCCCGCGATATCGGCGACGCCAGCGGCGGGGAAAGCGACCCGGCCGCGGGGACGTGACGGCGCGGCGTGACGCCGGGGATTATTCGCACACCCCGCCCTCAGCCGGGAGGGCCACGCGGTTCGGCGGCAGCACCGCGGCCACGGTGGTGCCCTCGCCGGGCACGCTGTCCACCACGAGTTCGCCGCCGTGCTGCGCGACCAGCCGGTCGGCCAGCGGCAGGCCCAGACCGATCCCGCCGTGCTGGCGCGCCATCGAGGTGTCCACCTGGCCGAACGGGCGCAACGCCACGGCGATCTGTTCCTCGGTCATGCCCGGCCCCGTGTCGGTGATGCGGAAGGCGAAACGGCCCCCGGCGTCGAGTTCGCCGGCGAGTTCCACGGTGCTGCCGGCCTGCGAGTATTTCGCCGCGTTGGAAAGCAGGTTGACCAGGACCTGACGCAGGCGCGCCACGTCGATTTCCAGGCAAACCTCGCCTTCGACCGGGTGCACCCGGATCTCGACCTCGCGCGCGCCGCCCTGCCCGTCCACCATGCGCCGCGCCTCCGTCATGACGGCGTTGGCATCCGCCACGTCTTCATTGAGCCGGAAGGTTCCGGACTCGATCTTGGAAACGTCCAGGACGTCGTTAATCACGGTGAGGAGGTGGTGCGCGCTGGACAGGATGTCGCCGGCGTATTCGCGATAGGCGGGCACGCCCACGGGACCCAGCGTCTCCTGCGCAATGATCTCGGAAAACCCGATAACGGCGTTGAGCGGGGTGCGCAGCTCGTGGCTCATCTGCGCCAGGAACAGGCTCTTGGCACGATCCGCCTGCTCCGCCCGCTCCTTGGCGTCCTGCAACGCCGCCTCGCGCGAGCGCAGGTCGGTGACGTCGCGGGCGACCCCCCGATAGCCGGCGAAGATCTCGCCCTCGAAGACGGGCACGGCGGAGATCCGGGTCTCGCGCACACTGCCGTCGCGGTGGCGCAGGCGCATGTCCCGGTCGGCCAGCGTGGGCACCCACCCGGTCACCGGATCGGCGGTGAGCGGCGCCCCGTCCAGCGCGATGGCGTCCCAGGTGTGCCCGGCGAGTTCCTTGGGGTGATAGCCCAGGAGGTCGGTCACCCGCGGCGAGAGATAGGTGAAGCGCAGCGCGCGGTCGGTCTCCCAGATCCAGTCCGTGGCCAGGCGCACGATGTCCGCCAGGCGCTGGCGCGTGCTGACCGCATCGGCCGCGGCCTGGCGTTGGCGCCGCTCGAAGGTGGCCAGCACGCCCAACGGATCGCCCGCATCGTCGCGCAGCACCTCGTGCCGGCTGCTGCACACGATGCGCTGCCCGTCCGCGTGCTCGCGCCGGACAGGGCCCTCGCCCGCCGCGTCGGCCTCGACCACGGCGGCCACCGGCACCATGGGCGTGTCGGCAGGCCAATCCAGCGCGTCGGCGACCTGGCCGAACAGGTCGTTGGCGTAGCGGATGCAGCCGTCCAGACCGGCGACGTAGAGCGGCATCGTCCGGGCCAGCGCCGCCGTCGCCAGGCCACCAGGTAGCGTGCCGCCGACGGCGGGCGCCTGCGGCGCCCGGGGCGCGGGTTCGCCCGCCTCAGACGTCGTCGGCGTGTCGCGGTGCGCCACCTTGCGCCTCCTCGATCTGCTCAATCGCATCGATGTAGGCCGGGTCGCGGCGCCAGCGGTCGAGCAGCGTGCGTGCGGCGCTGCCGGGAACCGCGTCGAACAGGCGAAGCACGCCCCACAGGTTGTTTCCCGCCGTCTCCTGGCGCGCGTGCCCGTCGTATCGGGTAAGCAGGTAGAGCGGGACGAAATCGGTCCGCGCGATGTCCATGGCCCGCGCGATGACCGCCAGCATGCGCCCGTCCCCGTTGTACAGCGCGTACTGCAGCCGCGGCGGCCTGAGCCCCGTGAAACGCCCGAAGAGCGCCTCGAACAACGGCATCTCCCCGGCGCGCAGCGTCTTCAGCAGGAGCGCCACGTCGATTCCGCGGGACTCGGCGATGCGGTCGGCCAGCACCCACGCCGAGGACGTCGGGCCCGCGTCGGCGGTGTCGCGCGCTTCCGCCAGTTCGCCCACCACGGTTTCCAAGGCGTCGTCCAGCGCCGCCGCCGGAATGGGGTGGCGCGCCAGGATGCGCTGGCGCAGCGCCGCCGAGACGTACCAGTAGAGCCGCCGTGCCAGCTCGGGCGTCAGTTCCTCACGCGCGATCAGGGGCTCCTGAAGCTTGTCGACACGCTTGGCCTGCTCGGCGAGGTAGGCGGTGGTCGCTTCGGAGATGCGCGCCTGCGGGTTGCGCAGCAGGGTGACGATGACGTCGGCGTCGCCGGTTTCCACCAGGGCGTCGCTGACGCGCTCGCTGACATCCGCGCGCTGCGCGACGGCGAGCTGGTGCTGGCGCGTGCGGTGCTGGACCACCGCGATCAGATCGGCGTCGCGCAGCAGCGGGCTGTGCAGCAGCACGGGCGCGGCGATCTCAGCGTCGTCGCGGGCGAGTTCGCGCACCAGCTCAGGTGGCGCCTGCGGCGCACTCGCCAGCCGGTCGGCGAGCCGTGCGCGCACGCGCCACTCCATGTCGCGCACGAGCTTGTGCAGGATCTCCGTCATCAGCGCCCGCTCCCGCTCGGTGAGCGTGCGCTCGCCGTCGACGAAAAGGTCACCCAGGACGGCCGCCAGCGACGCCCGCGAGCGCCGCGAGGTATCCCGCGCCAGGGTCAGCAGGTTTTCCAGGTCGGGGTTCGGTTCCGTGTTCACCGTCGACGGCACCCTGTCGCGCCCTGTCATCGCCATGGTCTGTCAGTTCACGGTTGAGCCTGGCGTGAAAGAGGTTAAAATTCGGATTATCCCAACCCGGAAAGATCGGCATCCTCCATGGTGTTCACGTATATTTGAAGTTTCTCGCGCATGAACGGCGGCGCAGGGTCGCGGCCGGTTCACGCGCGATTGCCGTGTTGGCCCCCCGTGTTTCGCACACGGAAAACGGAGACCCGGAGCATGGACGTCACGACCAGCGTCCGCGTGCCCGCCAGCGTGGCGGCGGTGTGGCGCACCGTCGGCGATTTCACCCGGCTGGACGCATGGCATCCGGCCGTTTCCGCCGCGCAGGCGGAGGACGGCGGACAGCGGCGGCGCATCACGCTGGTGGACGGCAGCGAAGTCGTCGAGGCACTGGTCGCGCACGACCCGGCGGAGGCCACGTATACGTACCGGATTGTCGAGGCGGGGCCGTTACCGGTCCGTGACTACGCGGCAACCATTGCGGTCGCCGACGCCGGCGAGGGAACCTGCGAGGTCCGTTGGACGGCCCGGTTCGAGCCCGTGGGCAACGCCACGCTCGCCGAGCAGACCATCAAGCGCGTCTATCAGACGGGGCTGGACAACCTGCCCGCGTTGTTCGGGGGAACGTGAGCGCGTCGGCCGGCAGGCGCAAGCCACCTTCGGCGCGCACGACGGCCTACACCCCTTCGGCGGCGAGCCGCCGCGCCTTGTACCGGACATAGCGCCACGCCCCGCGTGCCGCCAGATCGGCGAACCGGCCCTGGGGATTGAGCCCGCTCGCCTTCCACATCATGGACACGGCGCGCTCGAGCTGCTTGGGCGAGTAGAATTCGAACGCGCGGCGCATGTACGCCTTGTTGTGGCGTTCGCGCTCATAGGGCTCGTCCGGGCCCGCATTGGCGGCGTAATAGGCATACGACAACTCGTCGTCCTGGGTCTCGGTCACGCGCCCCAGGGCGACGCGGAAACGCTGCAGCCGCGTGGGCTTCTCCACCGGCAGGTACCGCTTCAGGTTCTTGTAGAACAGCTTGTAGTGCCGCAGTTCGTCCGCGGCGATGCGCTTGCAGATCTCCTTCAGCACGGGCTCATCCGTCGCCGCCGCAATGGAGCCGTAGTACGACGAGGTGCCCACCTCGACCATGCAGCGCGCCACCATTTCGGCCGACCGGCTGCCCCGGATCGACTCCTGCGCCTCGATGTCGGGCCGGAACCCGGCAACGAAGCGGCTGAACGCGGCGTCGTGGGACCAGTCCGGGTCGGCGTATTCGCACCACCGGCCCAGTGAGGCGCCGTGCTGCACCTCCTCGTGCGCCCAATCGGCGGCATCCGCCTGCATGTCCGGGTCGTCGTGGAACACGTTGTGGAGGTACGTGGCGTAGTCGCGGGCGTTGTACTCGACCAGGCTGGCGGCCTTCATGATCCGGAGCAGCTCCGGCTCGACCTTGCTGGCATCGAACCGGTCCCACGGGATATCCGTGTCCATATCCCAGTGGCGCTGCCCCCCGACGAGGTTCGACCCGCTGGCCGATGCGCCCGCACCGCCGCCGCCCGATGCCATTCTGGGCGCCGACGTGCCCTGGGCCGCGCTCGCGGGAGTCTCGTCGTCCGCCATGGTCTCTCGCCTCCGCGGGTTGTCTTTACCGATTTTGCGGAATCGACCGGTATGTTGCCATCAAGACAGTTATCTTCAAGACATTGCGCCGCACCCCGGGGGATGCGGCGCAAGCCACGTCGTCGCGTTTTCTCCGTGCGCCGCAGGGCGCCGGTTACCGGTCCAGCACCCGCAACTTGGCCTCGTTGACCGCGATCTCGCGCCGAGCCGTCTGCGCCTCGCGCTCGGTCTTGGCATCGTCCAGATCCTCGCGGGCGTTCTTCAGCGCCTGCTCCACCTCGCCGCGATCGATGCTCGAGACCTCGATGGGGTGCTCCGCCAGCACGGTGCAGCGATCCCCGGTGACCTCGGCAAAGCCGCCGGCGACGAAGTAGCGCTGGTCGGGCTCGCGCCCCTGGTAACTGACGGCCACGACACCCGGCTGGAGCGCGGAGATCATGGGCGCGTGCCGATACAGCACGCCGAACTCCCCGAGCGTTCCCGGGCAGACCACCATCTCGGCGTTCTCCGAGACCACGAGCTGTTCCGGCGAAACCAGTTCGAAGGCGAGCTTGCCCGTTTCGGCCATGGTCGGCTCCACAGTCTGCGCCGGGCATCCGTGCCCAGCATGGGACCGGCTTCACGCGCCGACAGGCTCAGCGTGAAGCCGATCAATCGTTACGAGCCGGGAATACGCCCCATCTTGAGCCTGTCGAAAGATGGGGCGCCGGGTGCGCTCTTCCCGGCTTACGCCGCCTCCTGCGCCATCTTCTCGGCCTTCTCCACGGCCTCGTCGATGGTGCCCACCAGATAGAAGGCGTTCTCGGGCAGATGGTCGTAGTGACCCTCGCAAATGCCCTTGAAGCCCTTGATGGTATCCTCGATCGAGACGTAGCGGCCGGGCAGGCCGGTAAAGACCTCCGCGACGAAGAACGGCTGGGAAAGGAAGCGCTCGATCTTGCGCGCGCGGGCGACGGTGAGCTTGTCCTCCTCGGACAGCTCCTCCATGCCCAGAATCGCGATGATGTCCTGAAGCGCCTTGTACTGCTGGAGGATGCGCTGCACCTCGCGCGCCGTGTTGTAGTGCTCCTCGCCCAGGACGCGGCTGTCCAGGATGCGGCTGGAGCTGTCCAGCGGGTCCACCGCCGGATAGATGCCCTTCTCCGCGATGTTGCGCGCCAGCACCGTGGTCGCGTCCAGGTGCGCGAAGGTCGAGGCCGGCGCCGGGTCGGTCAGGTCGTCCGCGGGGACGTAGACCGCCTGCACCGAGGTGATCGAGCCCTTCTTGGTGGTCGTGATGCGCTCCTGGAGGTTGCCCATCTCGGTGCCCAGCGTCGGCTGGTACCCCACCGCGGAGGGAATGCGGCCGAGCAGCGCGGAGACCTCCTGGCCCGCCTGGGTGAAGCGGAAGATGTTGTCGATGAACAGCAGGACGTCGCGGCCCTCCTCATCGCGGAAGTACTCGGCCTGGGTCAGGCCGGTCAGGCCCACGCGGGCGCGCGCACCCGGCGGCTCGTTCATCTGCCCGTAGATCAGCGCGGCCTTGGAATCGCCGCCGTCCGGGTTGATGACGCCCGAGTCCATCATCTCGTGGTACAGGTCATTGCCCTCGCGCGTGCGCTCGCCCACGCCGGCGAAGACCGAGTAGCCGCCGTGCCCCTTGGCGACGTTGTTAATAAGCTCCTGAATGAGCACCGTCTTGCCCACGCCGGCGCCGCCGAACAGGCCGATCTTGCCGCCGCGCGGATAAGGCTCGAGCAGGTCGATCACCTTGATGCCCGTCTCGAGCATCTCGGTGTCCGGGCTCTGATCAACGTATTCGGGCGCGCCCTTGTGGATCGACGCGGACTGCTTCGTCGTGATCGGCCCGCGCTCGTCGATGGGCTCGCCGATGACGTTCATGATGCGGCCCAGCGTCTCCGGCCCGACCGGCACGGTGATGGGCCCGCCGGTGTCGGTGACCTCCTGGCCGCGCGTGAGGCCCTCGGTGCCGTCCATGGCGATGGTGCGCACCGTGGTCTCACCCAGGTGCTGGGCCACCTCGAGAACCAGGCGGTTGCCGTGGTTGTCGGTCTCGATCGCGTTGAGGATCGGGGGCAGATCGCCCTCGAACTGCACGTCGACGACCGGGCCCATAACCTGCGTGATTTTCCCGACCAGGTTTTTGCCCTGTGCCATTGTGCTTGCGCTCCTTCGTGCGTTGCCTCGCGGGCCGGTCGATGCGCGACCGCCGGCCCGTGTGCGCCGTCCCGGCGCGCGGGCCCGGGCCCTATTGCAGGGCTTCCTTGGCCGAGACGATTTCGTTCAGCTCCTTGGTAATCACAGCCTGGCGCGTGCGGTTGTAGGTCAGCGTCAGGTCGTCGATCATATCATCCGCGTTGCGCGTGGCGCCGTCCATAGCGGTCATGCGCGAGCCCTGCTCGCCCGCGTTGTTCTCAAGCAGCGCACGATAGACCTGCACCGCCATGTTGCGCGGCAGAAGCTCGGCCAGGATCTCGGATTCCTCGGGCTCGAAGTTGAAGCGCCCGCCCGCGCCCGCATCCGCGGCGCCGGTGTCGATGCGCATGTCCTCCGGAAGCTCCTCGCCGGGCGCCGTCTCCTCGACCGCCGAGAACGGCACCAACTGCATCGTCGTCACGTACTGCTTGATGGGCGAGCGGAAGCGCGCGTAAACCAGATGGCAGACATCGAACTCGCCGTCGTCGAAGCGCGCCACGATGTCGTCCGCGATTCCCCGGGCCGTGTCGTAGTTGAGATCCTTGCCGATCTCCTGCGAAGCCGAATGGATATAGCGCCCGTGCGTGCGCCGGAGCTGCTCCCGCCCCTTGCGCCCGATGCACAGGACCGAGACCGTCTTGCCCTCGTGGATCAGGTTGTCCACCCGGCGCTTCGCCTCCTTCACCAAATTGGAGTTGAATGCGCCGCACAGGCCGCGGTCCGAGGTGCAGAGCACGATCAGGTGGGTGTCGTCCTTGCCCGTGCCCGCGAGCAGCTTGGGCGCGCCCGGCTGCCCGGCCACGCTGGCGGACAAAGCGGCGAGCATGCGCTGCATCCGCTCGGCGTAGGGCCGCGCGGATTCCGCCTGCTCCTGCGCCCGGCGCAGTTTCGCCGCGGCCACCATCTTCATGGCCTGGGTGATCTTGCGCGTCGAACGGACGCTGCTGATCCGGTTGCGAAGGTCCTTAAGGCTTGCCACGGCCGGCTCGCTCTCCTGCGCGCTTGTCGCGTTACGCGAACTTCTTGCTGAAGTCGTCGAGGAAGGTCGCCATGCGTTCCTCGAGGTCGTCCGTGAGCTTCTGCTTCTCGCGGATGTCCTTGAGGATCTGGTCGCCCTTGTCGCGCACCTCGTCGAGGAGCTGGCGCTCGAAGCGCTGCACGTCGGCCGTCTCCAGGCCGTCCAGGTAGCCGCGCACGCCGGCGAAGATCACCACGACCTGCTCTTCCGCGGGCAGCGGCGAATACTGGTCCTGCTTGAGCAGCTCGACCAGACGCGCACCGCGCTTGAGCAGGCGCTGGGTGGATGCGTCGAGGTCCGAGGCGAACTGGGCGAACGCCTCCATCTCGCGGTACTGCGCCAGCTCCAGCTTGATCTTGCCGGCGACCTGCTTCATCGCCTTGATCTGCGCCGAGGAGCCGACGCGCGAGACGGAGATGCCCACGTTAATCGCCGGGCGGATGCCCTTGTTGAACAGATCCGTCTCCAGGAAGATCTGCCCGTCCGTGATCGAAATCACGTTCGTCGGAATGTAGGCGGAGACGTCGCCCGCCTGGGTCTCGATAATGGGCAGCGCGGTCAGCGAACCGGCGCCGTGGTCGTCGTTGAGCTTCGCCGCGCGCTCCAGCAGCCGGCTGTGCAGGTAGAACACGTCGCCCGGGAACGCCTCGCGTCCGGGCGGCCGACGCAGGAGCAGGGACATCTGGCGGTACGCCACGGCCTGCTTGGACAGATCGTCATAGACCGCCAGCGCGTGCATGCCGTTATCGCGGAAGTACTCGCCCATGGCGCAGCCCGCGTAGGGCGCGAGGAACTGCATGGGCGCCGGCTCGGACGCCGTCGCGGCCACCACGATGGAGTACGGCATCGCGCCCGAGTCCTCCAGCGTCTTGACGAGCTGGGCGACGGTCGAGCGCTTCTGGCCCACGGCAATGTAGACGCAGAAGAGCTGGCGCTTGGGATCGCCGCTGGCGTAGTTGCCCTTCTGGTTCAGAATGGCGTCGAGCGCGATGGCGGACTTGCCGGTCTGGCGGTCGCCGATGATGAGCTCGCGCTGGCCGCGGCCGATGGGGATCAGCGCGTCGATCGCCTTGATCCCGGTCTGCATCGGCTCTTCCACGGACTTGCGCGGAATGATGCCGGGCGCCTTGACGTCGACCTGCCGGTTCTCGCTGGCGCTGATGGGGCCCTTGCCGTCAATGGGATTGCCCAGGGCGTCGACGACGCGGCCCAGCATCTCCTTGCCCACGGGAACCGAAATGATCCGCCCCGTGCGCTTGACCGTGTCGCCCTCGGCGATGTTGCGGTCCTCGCCGAAGAGGACGATGCCGACGTTGTCCTCCTCCAGGTTCAGCGCCATGCCGGTGACGCCGCTGGGGAACTCGACCATCTCGCCGGCCTGCACATTGTCCAGGCCGTAGACGCGCGCGACGCCGTCGCCCACGGACAGGACGGTGCCGACCTCGGCGACATCCGCCTCGGCGCCGAAGTTTTCGATCTGCTCCTTGAGGATCTCGGAGATTTCCGAAGCGCGGATGTCCATCACCCAGCCCCTTTCATCGCGTGATGCAGTCGATTGAGCTTACTGCGCAGGGAATTGTCGATCATACGGCTGCCGACGCGGACCACAATCCCGCCGATGAGCGAGGGGTCGACCTCGGCCTCGACGTTGACCTTGCCGCCCACGCCCTGGCGCAGCGCCTGTTCGAGCTGTTGGCGCTGGCGGTCCGAAAGGGCCTGGGCCGTGGTCACGCGCGCGGTGACTTCGCCGCGCCGGCGCGCCAACTCGTTAAGATACGCCTCGGCCATCTCGGGCAAGGCGAAGATACGCCCGTTGCGCGCGGCGACCATGGCGAAGTTCACCGTGATCGAATCCGCGTTCGCCTGCTCCAGGACGCTGCGCAGCGCCGTCATCTGCTGATCCCGTCCCACCAGCGGCGAGCGCAGGAATTGCCTGAGTTCCGCGCTCTCGCTCACGAGCCGCCGGAAGTCGCGCAGATCGGCTGCCACCGCATCCAGCTTGTTCTTGCTCTCCGCGAGTTCCAGCAGCGCGTGCGCGTAGCGTGCTGCAAGACCGCTCACGGGCGACGTGTCGGCTGTCACCTCGAAATTCCCCCCGACAACGGAACGCACCCAGCCCGGACGGGCTGGCGCGGCTGCGGGCTCTCGTGCTGCTTACGAGCCGCCCCGGATCGAAAGCGTCGCGGGGATAACACAGGGTTCCGGGCCTTGCAACATGGCCGGCCCGCGCCCGCACACACCGTTCTGTTGCGCCCGCCGTCCCCGCGCCGGGATGCCTGTGCCACATATACGTTTCGTCTCAGCGACCGGTATGCAAGACTGCCCGAAAGAACAGCCCCATCGACGGGATAGCGGGAGGCAGCAGCCATGGCGCTTTCCAGGACCTTCAAGGAAACCGTCTGCGCGCGGGCGCAGCACGATCCGGCCTATCGCGACCGTATGCTGCAGGAGGCGGTCCAGACCCTGGTCGCGGGCGACATGGAAACGGCGAAGTCGCTGCTTCAGCTCTACGTCAACGCCACCGTGGGGTTCCAGGAGCTGGGCCGGGCCATGGACATGGCGCCGCAGAGCCTCACGCGCATGCTCGGCCCCGACGGCAATCCGCGCGCCAACAACCTGTGCGCCATGCTGGCGTTCCTGCAGGCGCACGCGGGGGCCGAAATCACCGTGGACGTGCGCCGGACCCGGGAATCGGCCGACGGCGGCGACCCCGCCCCGGCCGAAGGCGGCAGCGAGCCGGTTGGCGCGGCGTAAGCGTCACAGGAAAACGTCACAGGAAATTGTACGGGTCCACGTCGACGCTCAGGCGTGCCTTGGCCGGCACGCGTACCTCAGCGAGCCAGTCCCGGAGCACCGTCTGCGGCGCCAGATCGCGCCGCGTGCGCAGCAGCAGGCGCCGCCGGTAGCGCCCGCGCAGCACCGCCAGCGGCGCCGGCGCCGGGCCCAGGACCTCGACCCCTTCCCGCTGCGGGGCCGTTTTGGCCAGGTCGCGCGCCAGGGCGTCGGCCGTCTCGGCGTCCGGGCCGGACACGACCAGCGCGACCAGCCGGGCGAACGGCGGCATGCCCGCTTCGCGGCGATTCTGCGCCTCCACGTCCAGGAAGCGATCGCGGTCGTGCGCCACCAGGGCCTGCATGACCTCGTGATTCGGCTCGTAGGTCTGGAGAAGCACCTGCCCCGGCCGCTCGGCGCGTCCGGCACGCCCGGCGACCTGGTGCAGGAGCTGGTAGGTGCGCTCGCCCGCGCGCAGATCGCCGCCGGACAGCCCCAGGTCGGCGTCGACCACGCCCACCAGCGTCAGATCCGGAAAGTGGTGGCCCTTGGCCACGATCTGGGTGCCCACGAGGATGTCCACCTCGCGGTTGCGCACGGATTCGACGAAACGCGCCGCCGCATCCGGCCCGGTGACGGTGTCGCTGGCCAGCATCTGCACCCGCGCGGCCGGAAAGAGCGCGCTTACTTCCTCGGCGACGCGCTCCACGCCGGGGCCGCAGGCGGCGAAGCTGTCGGCCGTGCCGCACTCGGGACAGGTTTCGGGGCGCGGCTGGGCAAAGCCGCAGTGGTGGCACTGCAGCCGGCCGAGCAGCCGGTGTTCGACCAGCCAGGCCGTGCAGTAGGGACATTGCAGCCGGTGCCCGCAGCCCCGGCACAGGGTCAGCGGCGCATAGCCCCGGCGGTTCAGGAAGAGCATCGCCTGCTCGCCCGCATCCAGCGTCGCCTGGATCCCCTGCCGCAGGCGCGGGGCGAGATACGAGGTGCCGTGCCCCTGGATGGGCGGCGGGCGCTCGCCGCGCATGTCGACCGTTTCCACCTCGGGCAGCGCCGCCCCGGCGTGCCGGCTGGGCAGGTGCAGGCTGTCGTAGCGCCCGGCGCGCACATTCGCCACGGATTCGAGCGCGGGCGTGGCGGAGACCAGCACCGCCGGGATGTCGCCCATGCGCGCGCGGACCACGGCCATGTCGCGCGCATGGTAGGGCACGCCCTCGTCCTGCTTGAACGAGGCGTCGTGTTCCTCGTCCACGACGATCAGGCCCAGATCGGGAAACGGCAGGAACAGCGCCGAGCGCGCGCCCACCACCACGGGCGCCTCGCCGCGCGCCACGGCACGCCAGGTGTTGCGCCGCTGCGCCGTGGTCAGGTCGGAGTGCCAGACCGCCGGCTCGGCGCCGAAACGCGCGGCAAAGCGTTCCAGAACCTGCGCCGACAGGGCGATCTCCGGCAGTAGCACCAGCGCCTGCCGGCCTTCCCGGAGCGCGGCGCGCACGGCTTCCAGGTAGACTTCCGTCTTGCCCGAGCCGGTGACGCCGTCGAGCAGGGTCACGCCGAATCCCCCGGCACGCACCTTGGCCTGCAGGTCCTCGGCGGCGCGCCCCTGCGTCCCGGAGAGGGCGGGCCCGTGGCGTTCGACCGCCTCGGGCCAGACGGCCGCCCCCGGATAGAGCGCGACGCGCTCGAGCACGCCGGCGTCCGCGAGTCCCTTGACCACGCCGGTGCTGCACCCCGCCTCGCGCGCCAGGTCGGTCGCCGTCCGCGGCGGACCGTCGGCGAGGACGTCGAGCACACGCTTGCGCGCCGCGGTCATGCGCGCGCCCAGCGTCTCGGGATCGGCACCGCTGTGCGCATAGGCCACGGTGGGCGGCGGCGGCGCCAGCGCGGCGGGCACGGACAGCGCCATCTTGAGAACCGCACCCAGCGGCGCGAGGTAGTAGCGCGCCACCCACTCGACGAAGCGCCGCGAGACCGCCGGAAGCGGCGGTGCGTCGAAGCAACGCTGGACCTGCTTGAGCTTGTCCGCCGGGACCTCGCTGTCGGGCGGGTCGCAGGCCCAGACGACCCCGGGGAGGTGCCGGCTCCCCAGGGGTACCTCCACGATCGCCCCTTCCGCGATGGCCATGTCCGGCGGCACGGCGTAATCGTAGGGGCCCTCAACCGGCACCGGGAGGGCCACACGGGCGCGCCGGGCCGCGTCCGCGTCGGCGGCGAACAGCCCGGGCGGCGTCGCATGGGCGTCGGGGGACGCGGCCTTGGCGCGTCGGGCGGCCATCGGCTACACTCTCGATCGTCGCAGCACGCGGGCGGGTCAACCGTCCGCGCCGCGAACTCTAGATCAGGACACGCACACGCATGAAGTTCTTCATCGATACGGCGGACGTGGCGGAGATCCGCGACCTCGCCGCGACCGGCCTCGTCGACGGCGTCACCACGAATCCCTCGCTGATCGCCAAGACGGGCCGCGATTTCTTCGAGGTTTTGGGCGAGATCTGCGGCCTCGTCGACGGGCCGGTGAGCGCGGAGGTCGCCGCCACGGATGCCGAGACCATCGTCGCCGAGGGGCGCGCGCTCGCCGCCGTGGCACCCAATGTCGTGGTCAAGACGCCCCTGACGCCGGACGGCCTGAAGGCCTGCCGCACGCTTACCGAGGAAGGCACGCCGGTCAACGTGACCCTGTGCTTCTCCGCCGCGCAGGCGCTGCTCGCGGCGAAGGCGGGGGCCGCCTACATCTCGCCGTTCATCGGCCGGCTGGACGACATCGGTGCCGACGGCATGCAGCTCGTCCACGACATCACCGAACTCTACGGCGCGCAGCCCGAGATCGAGACGCAGGTGCTCGTCGCCTCGGTGCGCCACACCATGCACGTCGTCGATGCCGCCAAGATGGGCGCCGACGTCGCCACCCTTCCGCCCAAGGTCCTGCGCGGCATGTTCGACCATCCGCTGACCGACAAGGGTCTGGAAGCCTTCCTCGCCGACTGGCGCAAGACCGGGCAGTCCATCCTGAGCGGCACGGCCAAGGGACGCGCCGCCGAATGACCCGCAAGCGCCACGACGAAGCCCCGGAGACGGCCGTCGAGCCGGCGGGCCTGGACGACGCCACGGTCGCCGCGTATCTGCGCCGCAATCCGGAGTTCCTGCAGCGCAATCCGGCGGTGCTCGACGTGCTCCAGGCGCCCCGGCGCGACTTCGGCGAGGGCGTGGTCGACTTCCAGAGCGCCATGATGGAGCGCCTGCGCGGCGAGCTGGCGCGCCTGCGCGAGAGCCGGGACGACCTGATCCAAACCGGCCGCGCCAACATGAACACCCAGACCCGCATTCACGAGGCGGTGCTGGCCCTGTTGCGCGCCAAGAGCTTCGAGCACCTCATCGAGACCGTGACCACCGACCTGGTGGTCATGCTCGACCTCGACGCCATCACGATCTGCGTCGAGCACGCGCCCGACGCGCCGACCGCCCAGGTGCGCCGCGGCGTACGCCAGCTCTCGCCGGGCACGGTGGACCGCCTGCTGGGCGACGAGCGCGACCACCTGCTGGTCGCGGAGTTGACGGGTTCGAGCCAGATCTTCGGCGAGGCGGCCCAGTTGGTCCAGTCCGCCGCCCTGCTGCGCCTGGAGATTCCGGGTGCGCCCACGGCCCTGCTCGCCCTGGGCTCGCGCACGCCGGGGCATTTCGATCCGAGCCAGGGCACCGAATTCCTGCGCTTCATGGCGAGCGCACTGGCGCTGACCATCCGGCGATGGCTGGAACTGCCGGCCTAGACGGGGTTCCCACCGTCACCACGCCCGTCCAGGGCGACCTGCGCGCGGCGATCGACGCCTGGCGCGCCTGGCTGACTTTCGAAAAGCGCGCCTCGCCGCGCACCCGGGACGCGTACATCCGGGACCTCGACAGCTTCCTGACGTTCCTGAACGCATACCTCGGCGGACCCGTCGGCCTGGCCGAGCTGCGCGCGCTGACGGTGGCGGATTTCCGCGCGTGGCTGGCGGATCGCCAGCGCCGCGGCTTGAAGCGCACCTCGACCGCGCGCGCGGTGTCCACGCTGCGCCAGGTGTTCGCCTGGCTGGCGCGCAACGACTACGCCGCCAACACCGCCATCAAGGGTGTGCGCGCGCCCAAGCAGCCGCGCCACGTGCCCCGGGCGCTCACGGCCGAGGACGCCAACGAGGTCCTGCGCGCCATCGACGAGCTGGCCAGCGCGCCCTGGATTGCGCGGCGCGATGTCGCCGTCCTGCTGCTGCTCTACGGCTGCGGCCTGCGCGTGGGCGAGGCGCTGAGCCTCACGCGCGCCGAAGCGCCCACGGAAGCCGACGCGACGCTCACCATCACCGGCAAGGGTGCCAAGGAGCGCCGGGTGCCCCTGCTGCCCATCGTGGGCCGGGCGGTGCAGGCCTACCTCGCTGCCTGCCCCTACCCGCTGCCCGCCGACGGCCCGCTGTTCCTGGGCGCGCGCGGGGGGGCCCTGTCCGCCCGCCGGCTCCAGGAACGGCTGCAGCAGATCCGGGGCATGCTCGGGCTGTCGGAATCGGCGACACCGCACGCGCTGCGCCACACCTTCGCCACCCAGCTGCTCAGCCGCGGCGGCGACCTGCGGGCGGTGCAGGAGTTGCTGGGCCACGCCTCGCTGTCCACCACCCAGCGCTACACGGCCGTCGAGGACGCCCAGCTCAAGCGTATCTACGACAAGAGCCATCCGCGGGCATAGGGCGGGGCCACCTTGGTGGACCCGCCATCGGGTACGTCATGGTGGACGGATCCGCGGAAACCCGGCCCGGCGCAAGGCCGCCCCTGCATCACCACCGAAGCGCCGGCAGCGCGGCGGTGGGCCAGACGCCCTCGCCGGCGCAGAGTTCCGTGAGCGCGTGCCCGCTGGGCCGTTCGCCCATGCGCACGCCCAGCGCCTGCGCGTGGATGCCCCCGGTCACCAGGATGCCCGCCATGCCCATGGCGTTCGCCCCGGCCATGTCGGTGTGCAGGGAGTCGCCGATGGCCGCGACGCGCGCCGGATCGGGGTTGTCCAACAGGTCGAAGCAGGTGCGATAGATCGGCGGGTGCGGCTTGCCGTGATAAACCACCTCGCCGCCCAGTTCGGCGTAGTGCTGCGCCACTGCGCCGGCACAGAGTTCGCGCACCTCGCCGCGCATGACCACCTTGTCCGGGTTGGCGCAGATCATGGGCAGCCCCCGGCTCACCGCGCGCTGGAGCAGTGGGACGAGCGGCGTGGTCGTGCGCTCGTCGTTGGGCGGACCGGTGTTCAGGATGAAATCGGCGTCCTCGATCGCCGCCACACGTTCCGCATCCACGGACTCGCGCATCTCGCGATCGCGCTCGGGGCCCAGATGGTACATGCGCCGGCCCAGCCGGCGGTACCAGTCGGTGGACCGGTGCGCGAGGTGACGCCACGTGTCCTCGCCCGACGACATCAGGTGGTCGTACGCGTCATCGGGAATGCCCAGGTCGCGCATCTTCGCCGCCACCTGGGCCGCCGGGCGGGGCGCGTTGGAGAGCACCACGAGCGGCTTGCCGCGTGCCTGGAGCGCACGCAGGCACGCCACCGCATCGGGATAGGCGCGCACGCCGTCGTGCAGAACGCCCCAGAGATCGAGAATGAAGGCGTCATAGGCGTCCGCCAGGGCGGACAGCCCGTCGTGGACCGTCAGATGATGGCGCATGAGCAGGCGTGATCAACTTTCGAAGCACGGTGAAAGACAGCCCCGTCCGGCAGTGGGTGCCGCGGGGCCCGCGCCTCGATACATGACCCCCGTGCGCCGCCATGCAACCCCGGCCGTGTGACACCCCGGCCGCGGCGCCGCCGGCGCGCGCGATCAGCGCTCCTCGTCGTGGCCGAAACTGTCGGACAGCGCGGTCAGGACGTACTCGGCCCAGTCGCGCTCGAACGCGGACATGCGATTGAGCATGGTGACCACGCTCGTCAGCGGGTCGTGGCGCATCAGCGCCTCGCCCTCCTTGGTCAGGTTCACCGCCCCGCGGAAGCTGTGCTTTTGTAGATAGCCCTTGCCCACGAGCGTGGAGACCGTTGTGGAGGCGGTGCCCATGGTGGTGTGGTGGGCCTTGGCGAAGCCGGTCAGGGAGCGCGCTTCGGGCGGCGCGAGCTTGAAGTAACGCAGCGCCGACCACTGCGCGGGATGCATGCCCTGGCGGTAGTTCTCCCGGATGTAGCGGCGCAGCAGGGTCTCCATCCGAAGCGCGATGCGCTGGCTCTGCGAGACCTCGGCACCGCCGGCCGGGGCCACCAGGCTCTCCAGCCTGCGGTCGATGACGATGAGCACTTCGCCCTCGGCGTCCAGCTCCGCCCAGGCGGGTACGCGCACCACCGTGCTTTCCACGCGCAGGTATGTCCCGTCCTTCTTCAGGACCTCGCGCGTGACCACGGCGTACCCCGCCTGGTCCAGGCGCTCCTGCAGCGACTCCCGGCTGCTTCCGTCCGCCTCGGCTTCCAACTGGGGCATGCGCACGTTCTGCACGTCCGCCGCCGCGTAGCCCGTCATATCCAGCCACGCCGCATTGGCACGCAGAACGCGCCCGAAGATCGCTGAGCCGGCGAGCTGGACCACAAGCGCGGGCTGACTGAGCCCGTTGGGACAATCACGCAGGGCTTGCGGATCGCTCAGACATTGCCGGAATATCTCGGAGATGAGCTTTGCGGTGTCGTCGGTCGTCAGGTCGGACATGGACAACGTGGTTTTGTTTTTTACGCCGTGAACCTTGAACAGCTTGGCACATACCACGAGACAAAAGAAAGTCCCAAATATTTTTCCTCTCAAAAATTTAGTAATGTGTGATACCGCTGAGACGAAGGAGCCGGAAGATGACCGCGCTGAAACGAAGTCACGGCGGGAACAATACTGCATTTAATTTGAAGGCCGGGGAGTGACGCGTGGAACCATCAAACCCCGAAAACGTTTGGCGGCCTTATGCGTCGCGTCCGACCAGTGCCGCAACGCTGGAACAGTTCGCCGAACGCATGTCTTTGGAGAGACCGTTGAGAATATCCGTTATCACCTCCGGACCACGGTAGATGAAACTTGTGTAAAGTTGCACCAGCGACGCACCGGCGCGGATCTTGGCCAGGGCTGTCTCGGCATTTTCCACGCCACCGACACCGATCAGCGGCACCTGTCCCTCGGTGAGCCGATACATGTGGCGCAGACGATCGGTCGCCAGACCGAAAAGGGGGCGCCCACTCAGCCCGCCAGCCTCAGCGGCATTAACATCGGTTAAGTCGTCCGGACGGGTGACTGTGGTATTGGAGACAATCAGGCCGTCGAGGCTCGGTCCCCGAGCCGTTTCGGCAATCGCCTCCATGTCCGCCTCAGTCACGTCCGGCGCCATTTTCAGCAATAGCGGCGGCTGCTGGCCTCGCGGCAGTGCGTCCCGCGCTTCGCCGACCCGCGCGAGAAGCGTATCCAGTTGCGCGCGCGATTGAAGGGCCCGCAAGCCCGGCGTGTTGGGCGAGGAGACATTGACCACCAGGTAGTCCGCCAGCGGCCCCAGCCGGGCCACCCCGGCGGCATAATCGGAAGCCGAATCGGCCGTTTCCTTGTTCTTCCCAAGGTTGATGCCGACGATGCCGCCGGGATGGCGGGCGCGGAAGGCGCGGAGGTTGCGCTCGGCCACGTCCAGCCCGCGGCTGTTGAAGCCCAGGCGGTTGATGACGCCACGGTCCGCGGGCAGCCGGAACACCCGCGGCCGCGGGTTCCCGGGCTGCGGCCGCGGGGTGACGCTGCCCACCTCGACGAATCCGAAGCCCAGGTCGAGCAGCGGCCCCACGGCCTCGGCGTCCTTGTCGAATCCGGCGGCCAATCCGACCGGATGGGGAAACGGCAGGCCCCACAGGGTCTGCGCCAGCGCCGGGTCGGCGGGCACGCACGGACGCGGCACCACGCCATGGCGCAGCGCCCAGACGGTCAGGCGATGCGCGCGCTCGGGCGCCAGCCGGTGAAGCAGCGGACGGGCGAGCGAAAACATGGCCACGGGCCTAGGCCTCCCTTGCCACGCTCGGCCGCAGGGCGGTCGGGGTATTCCTTCGGGTCATCACCGTCCGCATAGCGCAGCCGGCCCGGCAGCGCCAGCGCGGGCAGGCCCGCCGGCCCGGTAGAAGACGAACCCGGCCACCTCGCCGAGCGGCTTTCGCCCATCGGCCCATGCCGGCCGCGCGGTCTCCCGGTGATAGGCCGCCGCCCCCGCAACCGGCGTGGCGAGCGTTCCCGCGAGCGCGCGCCGGGCAATGCGCCGGCATCGCGCGAAACGTTCGGATTCCGCACGGTCAAGCTCCGCGGTCCGGGCGAAGCGTGCCGGGTCGCGCCGCGCCAGCCGGTTCGCCTCGGCCGCGGCCAGCGCCTCCAGGGTACGCACCGATTCGCCGTGATACGCCGTGGCCAGGCGCGCGGCGATGCGCGTCGCCGCATCGGCGGCGTCGGTGTCCGGCGGCCCGGGATACAGCGGGGTCAGCTTGCGCGGGCGGGTGGTTGCGGCTGCGCGCGCGACCATGTCAGTTCACCCCCGTGTGGAAGCCCACCGAATCCAGCTTCTTCTCGATGCGCACGAGATGGCTGGTCAGCCGGCTCTCGGTGTCGCGCAGGGTCTCCAGCGAGACGTAGCTGCGCGCAACGTCCACCTTGTGCCGGGCGAGTTCGTCGCGAACCGATTCCATCTCCTGGCTGACGCGGGTGACGCGGGTGTCCACGGCCGTGGTCAGCTCCCCGCGCACACGCCAGATCAGCAGCAGCAGCCCGGCGAGCGCGGGCACCTCCACCACCGTCAGCCACCACACGATGTCCAGGCTCCAATCCGAAGGGGGCATGGTTCCGGGTCCTTCACGTCGATTCACACGTCGAAATCCTGGTGCGCCGCGCCGCCGGCCTGGCCGGGACGCCACGCGGGCCGCGCCGCGGGTGCGGCGAAGCGCGGCAGGCGCACCGGCTCCATGGCGAGGCAGCCGGCCACCGCATCCAGGCCGTCGTCCATCGCCCCGGCCGCGTCGGGACGCCACTCGCGCATCTCGCGCAGGAACGGCGTCTGCCGGACGCGCGCGTGGGCGTGGATGGCGCCCGCGGCCAGCGGCGCGTCCAGGGCGTCCAGGATGCGTTCGGCCTTGGGCCGCCGGTTGGCGACCTCGCGCACGGCGCAGGGCACGGCCGCCCGCGCCAGTTCGCGCCGGAGCAGACCGGGCAGGAAGCGGCCCAGACCGTTGGTCTCCAGGGTGATCGCGGGCAGGTAGTAGCGCCCGGCGAACGCCGCCGCCTGGCGGCAGAGCTGCGTGGCCTCGTCGACCTCGCCGCGCCGGTCCGGCGCGTGGGTCATGTACGACAAGGCGTGCAGGTAGTACCGGCCCTCGCCGTCCAGGAACACCGCGGCGATCACGCTGGAGTCGCCGCGCCCGGGGGCACCATAGGCCGGATCCCACCAGCAGCATGCCGAGACCAGGCGCCGGCCCATGAGGCTGAGCACCGACTCGCGGTTGCCCTCGGTGTAGACCAGCTCCGCGTCGTAGGGCACCAGCCGGTCCGGATCGAGCCGGCCCTCGGAAACCGCCACGGGCCGGAGCTGCATCTGGCTGGCGAACTTGTTGGGCCCGGTGCGCCGGCGCAGCCGGTCGATTTCCGCCGGCGGGTAGCGCGCGGGCCAGGCCGAGTCTCCCCGGTCGTCGAGCAGCGGCACTTCCAGGCGGTGAAAGCCGTCCAGGAAGGGCGCGTCCTCGTCGGCCTCGGGGCGCGCAGACTCGGCATAAATCGTATAATAGGTGTGCGGCGTGCCGACGTAGAGCTGCACGCCGCCCGGGGTCAGGACGTATTCGATCTCCGCCAGCCGGCGGCGCAGCTCGGCGCGCTTCTCGGGCGTCTCACAGGTGTTCGGCACCTCGACGTCGTCGCAGATCACCACGTCGGCGCGCGCACCGGTGACGTTGCCCGTCACCCCGCGCGCAAGCACTGAGGGATCGCGCAGGTCCAGGGCGCGCGCCACGGTGAAGCGGTCCCCCGCCCACTGCTCATTTTTCGCGGGTACCAACGGCGCCAGGAATGGGTGCGCCTCGACGATGCGCTTGACGTTGCGCACCATCTTGACCGCCAGCGCCTGCTCCGCCGCCAGCACCAGGATGCGCAGGGACGCATCGGTCCCCAGCAACCAGGCGCAGAACAGGCCCACCAGGGTGGACTTGCCCGCCCCGCGGAAGGCCATGAGCAGCCAGTGCGCCGAGCCTTCGCGCCAGCGCGCCTCCAGCCAGTCGGCCATCCGCAGGTGAATGGCGGGCGTGGCCATGCCCTGGCGCCGGTACCAGACCCAGACGAACTCGGCGAAGCCGGGGACGTTCACCCGTCGGTCCGCAGCCGGGCCACCGCCGTGCGCGCCTCGCGCACCAGCTCGCCCAGGGCCGCCCGTTCCTCGGCGGCGTCCGGCGGTGTGCGCGACTCCGCCGGGGCCGCCTGTTCGAGCAGCTTGAGGGCCGTCTCCACGTGGCCCAGCGCCGCCTTGCAGCCCGCCTGGAAGTTGGCGAAGGCACGCGCCTCCTGTGGGGGTTCCGCCTGCGCGAACTGGTCGTAGTGGTCCATGGCCCGTTCCAGGGCGGCCGGCACCCGCGCCGCCACCGCGCGGCGGGCCGTATCGGGGTCGGATGTCATGGGAACGTGCCCTCTCATTGCGATTGAGTCGGGTTGGGTATGGCGAACACACGACCTCACCTTGAGCCTGTCGAAAGGTGAGGCCCTCATGCCTCGACAGGCTCAGCATCAGGGCTGGCCCGCTAAAGCCGGCGCATGGCGCCATCACCCGGTCACCGCCGCGAGCTGGCTGTCCGACAGCTTGGCGTTCCAGACGGCGACGCGGCGGATATGGCCGCGCCACTGCTCGCCGCCGCTGTGGTGGTTGCCCAGGCGCAGCATGGTGAAGCCCGAGGGATCGGTGATGCTGTCGGCGGCGTGCGCGCTGCCGTCGACGTACAGGGTGCGCTCGCCACCGCCCAGGCGCAGGCCGAGGGTGTGGCGCACGCCGTCGCCACCCCAGCCGCCGGTCAGGCCGGAGATGCTGCCCTGCCCGCTTCCCGCGGCCTTGGTGTACCAGGACAGCTTCTGCGCCCACTCGGCCCAGTACAGGGTGTGCCGGTTGGCGTCGCCGCCGTCGTCGAGGCTGAACAGGCGCGAGCCCTCGTCCGTGGGCACGTCCGGATAATCCACGGCGAGCACGAGGGTCGCATGCGCCGGCGCGAACCAGGCGAGATCCGTCGCCGAAACCACGTCCGCGGCCCGCGTCGCACCGTTGTCGGCGGGCGTTTCGATGAGGCTGGTGGCATCGCTGCCCGCCTCGCACTGGAACGCCGTGACCCCGCCACTGGGCGTGAAGGTGACCGCGCCGCCGCTGGCCAGGGTGAAAGTGAACGGCGCATCCGCGGTCGCCGTCCCGGACGCCGCGCCGGTAATCTCGACCTGCCCCGTCCCCGCCATGGCGACGGTGTGTACCCCGGCGTTCAGCGTCCGCGTCTGGGTCGCCGGGTTGAAGCTGTCGTGCAGGACGTTGGTACGTTCCGCCTCGATGAGCGCACCCAGCGGCTCGCCCGTGGCCGGGTCGTGGTCCAGGCGCAGCGTGTCCGGCCCGGCGGTCACCCGTTCGCCGCGCGCGTCACGATAGGTGGCGGCACCGGCCCGGGTGACGCGTAGCGCGTCGAGACCCAGGCCGAGCAGGCCGTCGAAGGCCCAGGCGGGCGGCACGGCGATGCCGGGGAACGCCAGGCCCCAGCGTACCTGCTGCACCGCCAGGTCGATGCGCCGGCGCTCGCCGGGCATGGTGCCGGTGACGCTGTCCGCGGCGTCCTGCGCCGTCTGCGCGGCGTCGCTCGCGCTGGCGGCGGACCCGCTGGCGTCGGCGGCACTGGCGCCGGCGCTGTCCGCGGCCGATTGCGCCGTGTTCGCCGCGCTCTGGGCCGTGTCGGCGGCCGTCGAGGCGGTGCTGGCGTCCGTGCCCGCCTGCTCGGCGAGGGTGCGCAGGTCGGGCAGGGTCTCCGGCCGGCCCTCGGTATCGAAGGCGAGAACGGTGTCCGCGCGCGACGCCTTGTCGGGCAGCACGAGGTCGTCCGCCGCATCGTGCGGCGCGCGCCGGATGGCGCGCCGTGCCGCGGCCTCGACCTGCTGCACCATCATGGCGAGGTGGTCGAGGTCGGCGTTGAGCGCGCTGGCGCGGAAGTCGCCCGCCGCCGTAAAGTCCCCCGTACGCGCCACCGGCATGTCGCGGTACAGGGTCAGGCGCGTGCCCGCGGCCGGTGGGCTGGCGAAGGTGACGGTGCCACCGTCGGACTCGCCCACGCCGCTGATGCTGTAGCCGCCCGGATCCGCGCCGCTGCCGTCGCGCACGGCGAGATCGCCGGCGGCCGTGACGGGGAACGGAAAGGTGAACACCGTCTGTGTCCCGTCGGCGAGGTATTGCACGACGGGCTGGGTATCGGGGACCGTAAGCTCGGTCATCTGCGCCCTCCTTTCGATACGGGAAGATGGGCGAAAAGCGACGGCCGGGATTCCCAGATCCCGGCCGGCAATGAACCTTGGCCGTGGCTGAGCCCTACAGGTTCCGCGTCCGGAGCTGGCGGGCCAGGCCCAGCTCGGCCCGGCGGCGCGTTTCGGCAACGTCGAGCAGGTTCGACTTGCGCTGCTGGGAAATGGCGTCCAGGCGCGTCTCCGTGGCCGCATCGTCGAACGCCTGGTCGCGTTCGCTGTGATCGTCCAGGCCGGCCTGGACGGCTTCGCTCGACGTGCTGCCGGCGACACCGTTGGCCGCTGCGCGGGCGCGCTGGCCCGCCTTCGCCTCGCGCAGCCGGCGCCGGCGCTCGACCATGCGCTCGTCGCGTTCCAGCAGGGTCTTGTCGCGCTCGCGCTCGGCCTCCTCGAGGATCGCCTTGACCTCCGGATCCTCGTCCAGCGGCGGCGGCTGAATTTCCACGGGGCGGTTCATGCGCGCCTCCTCGACACGGGCGTCGGCGCGGATCTCCGCCTCGCGCACCTGGGCGCGCGTCTGCGCCCGCTGGCGCGCCATGGCCGCCTGACGCTCGGCGGCGGCCTTCTGGCGCTGGAACTCCAGCCGCTGGCGTGCCAGCTCCGCCTCGCGCTCGGCTTGCCGGCGGGCCTGGCGCTGTTCCATGCGCGCCTGACGCAGTTGCGCGTTGGCCTGCGTCTGCGCCTGCCGGTATCCGCCATAGCTTTGCACCCCCGAGGTGAGAACGTCGCTGCCCCCGCTGACCAGGGAGGAGGCGACACTGCTTCCGATCGAACCCATCAGTCGTTCACCTTCATTTCCGTTGTTACCGCCAGAAGCGTGAAGGGCAGCGGGCGCGTGCCCAGGATGCGCCACACCGGCTCGCGCCCGGCCGACCGCCAGCCCAGGGCGCGCACGCTCGCGTCGCCGGTGACCGAGGGCGGCGGCGCGTCGAGGACCTGCTCGCCGAATTCCCGATCGAGCACGGGCTCCGGCCCATCGCCCACGTCCACGCGCAGATCGGCCGTCTCTTGGACGCGGAACGTCGCCTGCACGAGGCGCGTGCGCGTGGCGTAGCTGAGCCCCATGGCGTTCTCGGGCAGCGGCGGCAGCGGCGCGACCTCGTGGGTGAAGCCCAGCCCGGCGGTGACCGCGGCGGCCGGCTCGTCCAGCTCGATTTCGCCGTTGCTCACGGTTTGCGGCGGCTTCACCCGGCCGTCGGCAAGGATCTGCACCTGCTGCCCGTCCAGATGGTCGAGCCCGGACCACGTCGTGGTCGCCGGGTCGGCCGTGCCGGTCATGGCGCTGTCCAGCGCCACCTCGGGCTCCAGGACCTCCAGGAAGGCACCGTTCTCGCGCGCCACCATGAGGTAGACGAAGCCGCCCACCACCGCGAGCGAGATGACCTGCCCCTGGGTGACCTGCGCCGTCCAGGCGGTGACCTGTTCGGCGCGGTACTGCGTGAGGCGCGCGATGGTGCCGTCGGCGCGCACGCCATAGACCAGTCGCCGGTCCGGCTCGTAGTCGAGGTCGATGATGTCGTCGACCTGGTGCCGGGCGAGAAGGCTCAGGTCGCTCGTGGTGAAGCTGTGCTCCACGTCCGCAACGGTGAACTCGCTGACCTTGTTGCCATTGCGCGAAACGAACAGGGTCGCGCCGTCGACGTCGCGCGGCGGCACATACCGGTCGGTGCGCGAGCCGATGCGGGTCTGGCGCCTGGCCTGGACCGTCTTGGGCGTGAGCGGCTCGCCGGTGATGAGCCACTCGCCGCCGCTGGTGAAGACCTGTAGCTCACCGCGCGAGAGCATGCCGCGGACAGCATTGACCTCGCCGGAGAGCAGCTCGAAGTGAATCGCCTCGTCGTCCAGGCCGGTGCCGGGGTCGAAGTTGAAGATGTCGTTGATGTGCGACATCCAGACGTGGTTCGGCAGGCGCGCTGCCCCGCCCAGCACCAGCCGGCTCTGGTGGAAGGCGATCGTGTTGGGCCAGCCGCGCGCCGGCGAGATCGCCGCCTCGCTCCAGTCGCGCGTGGTATTGGCGGTGTCCAGCTCGGCCTGAACCGCCGCTTCGGCCTCCGTCGCTCCGGTCACCGAGGCGATTTTCACCTCGCCGCCGTTCAGGCGGAAGGGCACGCCGATGTGCGTGTCCGCATCGAAGGTCGGGTGATCCACGGTGATGGTGATGGTCCCGCTGGTGCCGCTCGGGGTCATCTCGGATTCCGGCGGGGCGAACTTGTGGTGGGGGATCAACTCCCGGCCTTTCGTATCGAAGGCGAAGCGGATGTCGTCGATGCGCCAGTCCCCCGGCCCCTGCCGGGTGATCTTGCGCGGGCGCAGCTCCGGGTGCGCGATGAACAGGGTGTCGGCGCTCTGCACCCAGACGATGTCGTGGAGCATGTGCTCGCGCCACGGCGCGCTGATGTTGCCCTGGATGAGCGTGCCGTCCTGGTAGACGTCGAGGCGCTCGTGGGTGAGCACCAGCAAATAGAACTGCGCCGTGCTGAACTCGAAGCCGATCAGCCGCCCCTCGCCCGGCAGCTCCGCCAGGAACTGCATGCCCCGGCGCCGGCTCACCCCGCCCGTGGGATGGAGGAGCACGTTGCGCAGCGTGGACGCGCCGTTCTCGTAGGCGCGCAGGTCGGCGCGGCCGAGCAGCATGGGGTCCAGCTCGCCGGCGGTGAAATTCGTGTGCAGCTTGTATTGCCGGGTCATGCGCCGCGCACCTCCACCAGCGGGAAGTCGCGCACGCGCGGCGGGGTGTCCTGCTGCGCGTCGACGTGCCGGGCGCGCCGGCTCGTGTCCTCGGCCAGGCGGGCCAGCGCCTCCGCCCGGCTGGTGCTCTCGGTCAACGGCAGGCACAGGTCGGCCGCCAGACGCGCCGTGAGCGCGCCGTCGAAGAACGGCGGAAAGTCCTGCTCGTGCGCGCGGAAGACGTAGGTCAGCACCACCGCCTCGGCGTCGGTGTGCAGCCGGCCCGCCGCGATGCGGTACGCGAGGCCGCGTCCCGACCCGCCGTCGCCCGCCGAAAGGGCGCGCAGGAAATCGTGGGGAAGCTGATAGGCGTAGCGGAAGTCCGCTGCCGGCTCGGCGTTCAGGCGCGGCAGGCGCGCCTGCGCCGTGGCGAAGGACCACGGATGGGCGGAGAGCAATGCATCCCGGATGCCCGGATACAGGCGCCGGCAGACCATCGCCTCCGTGCCCGTCTCGTCCAGGCTCGCGATGGGCCGCGCACCCAGCGTGATCAGGGCGCGCGCGCACAATGCGGCCGCGGATTGGGCCATGGCGGTCGTCTCCTCGATCGTGGCGTGGTGTAACGAAAGGCCGGAACGCAAAGCGCCCCGCCGGGCGTGCCAGCGGGGCGCTTTGCATGCTTTCGGCCGAGGGCGCGGTCGCCCGTCAGTCGGTGTCGGCGTCGGCGAAACGGGTCATGTCGGCGACGTCCACGGTGCCGCCGCTGTTGCTCGTGACCACGAACATGCCGGCGCTGCCGGCGCCGTCGGTGTCCGCGTTGGCGAGGATCATGTCGCCCACACGCAGCATTTCCTCGGCCGCGTTGAAGTAGCCCTGGGTGTCAACGTCACTCGCCGGGTCGACGGTGGTGTAGTGCCACAGGGTAAAACCGTTGGCATAGGCGAGTACGCTCAGGTTGCGCGCCTTGAAGGCCATGGCGCGTTCCTCCTTGCGGATTCGGTTCCAGGTTCAGGCGATCTTGGCGTCAGGATTCGAGCGCCGGCATCTTGACCACGCCCGTGTCGTCGATCAGGCACGCGCCCTGCGACATCATGTTATTCACGAAGTGCGCGGCGCGGTCGCCGTGCCAGGTGATGTCCGAGGTCACGTCGGCGCCGCTGGCGTGGCCCACGGCCGTCTTGTGGTACCAGTAGCAGGTGCGCACGCCGGTGCTTGTGTCGATGGGCAGGCCGGCGTGCGGAATCCACAGCGTGCCCAGCCAGCGCTTGGCCTGGGTGCCGCGCCAGGGCAGCTCTTCCGCGCCGACGTAGTCGGCGTTGGCGAACTCCTCGAGCAGCAGCAGGTCGGACCACTGCTTCCAGCCGATGACGGCGTAGCGCTCGCCGTCGTCCGGCACGTTTTGGTCGCCCAAGATCTCGAAGGCCTGGAGAACCTTCGCCCGGGTGAGCCCGTCGGTGCCGTCGCCGGCGGTCTTATCGGCATCGGCGAGCGCATCGATGATGAGGTCGTCGGTCTTGCGGCCCAGGGCGTAGGCGCCCGCCTTGGCGATCACCATGCGCTCGTCGATGTTGACCTTGAGCTCGTCCAGCTTGTCCACCCAGTCGCCGGCGTAATAATCGACCAGCTCGCACTCCACCGTGGCGTGGTCCATCTGCATCGGGGGCACCGGGGCGTTGCGCGCCTTGGTGGTCGCCTCACCCTTGCCCACCTTCTGGAAGGTCGTGGTGGCGCCCTTGATGTTGGACTTGCTGCGCACGGTCTCACGCAGCTTGGAGCCCTGGCGCTGATAGGCCTGGTGCACCTCCTGCTGGAAGTGCTTGATGAAGGCCTTGTCGATCTGGTTCGACATGGTCGCTCCTTTCGCTATTCACGATTTGTTCCTTCCGGCGGTGCGGTTCTCCCGGAACGTCCCGGGGCCGCCCCGCCGGGCGGTCACCGACCGGGCCGCGTCCGTGCCGGACCCGGTTGACCGGCGGCGGGCGATCAAAGGCCGTGTCGGGAAAGAAAGGCCCTAACGAAAAACGCCGCCCGAGCGGGCGGCGTGACGTAACACAAGAAACATATATTTGCAGGCTGAGGCGGGCGGCCGTCAGCCGAGCTTCGGGACGGAGCCGGCATCAGAGGGATCGTCCGCCTCCTCGACCGCGTCGGCGTCCTGCCGCGTCGCCGCATGCTCGACCTGCGCCCGGCGGATGGCCGCCTGGAAGTGCGGGTCGTTTTCCGGCTCGACCGCCGGCCGATGCCGCAGACGCCCATCCAGTGCAGCCTGATAACAGGCGGCACTGACACGCTTCAACTGTTCGCGCGAGTGACGCATTTAAACCTCCGAGGTTCTTTATTTTGGCACGTGCCGACCACGCCTTCAAGCTTCGTGGCGAAAATGCCAGTGCTCTCGGCCGTCTTCGTCGCGGAAGCGGTCGACACGCCGCCATCCGGCATCTTGGCAAACGGCATCAATCGCCTCGAACTTTCGGAGTGCCCTTTCCGGCACGTGCGTCTCCGCGGTCCGCATCGTTACTTCCGACGGCGCACACCACGCAAGCAACAGATAAACGCTCTGACAAATCAAATTACGTAAATGCTCGCGTTGGCTTCTGTCCAGGATTCCGACGGTAAGGTCCCGGTCGAATGAAGGGGCATCGAAGATCCAGGCGTCATGCGCACTTCGCCAGATCAGGCCGAACTGGATATCCCGAACATCTTCCACATCGACCACGTGGCTGTCGCCCATAATCATCATCACACTCAACCAGTAATAGCGCAGCTCTCGCAATTCGGAGGCATCGGAATCGAACTCCACCGCCAGCGGCAGATCGACGGCATCGCCAAAGGCGAGCGGGGCATGCAGGTCCGCGTTCGCCGAGTCGGGCAGACAAACGCGCCAGGGGCCGCGTGGTCGTTGCATGGATCCTCAAGGCATCGTTTTTGCCGCTTATACGAGCCGAGACCTTTTTATGCAAACACCCAACCCGGCCGCCGGCCGGGACGCGGCGCGGTGCGTCGGCGCCCGATAAGCGCGCGACGCCCGCGAGCCAGCGTCCCGGCGGCGCCGGTGGCGCGCGCGGGCGGGGCGGGACCCGGCGCGCCCTGGGCCCGGCCGCGGGTCAGGCCTGCCCGCCGCCGGGGAACAGCTTCTTGAAGCCCTCGCTGACCTTCTTGACCGTCGCCGGGTCGCGGTCGCGCCAGTATTTCGGGTCCGCCATCATCCGGCGCAGGTCGTCCTCGGTCAGCTCGCCCGAGCCCTCGCCCGACGCCTTCAGGCCGGGCTCGCCGCTGGTCATCATCCGGTGCATGGCGAGCACGCCCTCGTAGGTGGTCGCCAGCGCGTTGAACACTTCCTGCGGCAGGTTCTGCTTGCCCCAGGCGCGCAGCGCCGCCGCCGCCTCGCGCCACTTCGCCGCCGAGCCGAAGTGCTGGATGAGCCGCTCCATCTGCCGGTCCGCCTCGAACTCGCGGGCAAGCTCCTGCACCGCCGGCACCATGCGCGCGCCGGCCAGGTCGTAGACGGTCTGGGCCTGCATGGGCGTCAGGCCGGCGGCGTGGAGCACCCGGTTCACCTCGACGTCCGGCTGGACCAGATCATTGGGCGGCTGGACGGGGTAGTCCTCGGGCCGGTCGGGCACCCCGATGGCGCGGCGGAAGCGCAGACGCTTGTCCGCGTCCGCATTCTCGTCCGGCACCTCCACCATGCGCGCGAGCTTGCGTTCGAGGTCGCGGTACGCCTTGAGCAGGGCGTCCGTGCGCAGCTCGCCCGTCCGCGGGTCGCGGAACTTCTCCGGGATCTCGGTGTCATCGCCGGGCTTGGTCGAGCCGGTGCCGACGCCTTGCGCGCCGGCCTGGACGAGATTGGTCTCCATGATCGCTGATCTCCTTTTGTTCCAGATTTGCTCAGGTTCCCGCGCGCCCGCGGGCGACCAGCGCCTCGATCTGGGCCACGAGCTGGCGCTGACCTTCCAGGTGACGCAGCGTGGCGTCCGGCACCTCGGGGCCCAGGCTGCGCTCGCGCGTCAGACGGCGCAGGTGCGCCAGCACCAGCTCGCCCTCGGCGCTGGACAGCGCCCGAGCGAAGGCGCGCGCCAGCTCCGCCGGCTCGGGCGCGGGGTGCGTGGAATTGCGCGGGTCAGGCATGGCCGTCCCCCACCCCGTTGGGATCGGTCGTGGGCTGTGCCCCCGTCTTCGCGAGCGGGCCTGCGGCGGCGGGCGCCGGTGCCCTGCCGCTTTGCGGGCGCTGGGGCGTGTCGCGCATCAGGTGCCCGGGTACGCTCAGCATCTCCCCAAGCCAGCGCGCCGTCGCCGGCAGGTCGATGCTCGCCAGGCCGTCGTCCCCCAGCGCCGCGGCCTTCTCCACCCAGGTCAGGGTGTTGGCGATGTCCTTGCGCGCCTGCACCTGCGCCAGGGGCGAGCGCGGCTGCAGCGCGACCAGCCGGCCGTCCAGGCTGATCGGCGGGATCGCGCCGCGTCGGCGGAGCACCGCAAGCGCCCGCTCGATCACCGGCGTGAGCAGCTCCGCCTGCAGCCGGCCGTAGGTCGCGCCCAGCAGCCGGGTCACCTCGGCCGTGCGCTCCAGCACCTCCGTGGCCGTCATGTTGGGGCTGTCGATGGCACCCAACTGGTTAACCAGGAGCGTGCGCCGGATTCGCTCGCGCAGGTCGGAGAGGACGAGCTGGGAGACGTCGAACGTGCCCGCGGGCTCCAGCGGCTGCAGCCCGTTCGAGCCCACCGCCTTGGGCACAATGCTGCCGGGGGTGAGCTGCACGTTCGCCGGGTTGAGGACGCCGTCGTCGTCCGCCTGCCAGATCCCCGCGACGGCGATGGAGGCGTTCTTGAGCGTCAGCTCGACCACCTTGTTCGCCGTTAGGTAGTCATAGGGCTTCGCGGCGTCAAAAACCGATGTTTTTCAATATGTTACGCATTACACATGTAATCATTATGGGCTTTGCACTACCACATACCTACCACGGTAAAGCAAATCCGGGCGCAGCGCCGTTCGCGGAATGTGTATGCCATGTTCGCGCCCGCTTTGCTTAGCAGCCCCCAGCGCAGACGGGGCGCGCGGCGCCAGCGCCCCGCGGGTGCCCATCGGGGCGGCATCGACGGGCGGCTGTCACGTCAGCGCCGCCGCACACGGGCCGCGCCGCTGCGCGCCTGAATGCGGATGAAAGCACCCACGGCCGCCCGCCCGCACACGGGGCGCGCCATGCCAGCGCGCGGGGCACATCAAGGCCGGCCAGCGGCCGCCGTCAAACGTCCCATAGCAGCCCGTCGCGGGCTTCGTTGCCGCCCGTGCGGCGCCGGTACGTCAGGACGTTGCCCGTGGCATGCTGGATGCGCGCCGCGTTTGCCGTCAGGGCCACGACGCGGCCGCCGCGCAGAAGGGCCACCAGCCCCAGCGCATCCCGCCGGGCGCGCGGCGCACGGGAATGGCAGCCGAATATGTCGTAAACCGTCCATCCCAACGCCGACGCTTGGCGGCCCCAATCGTCCAGGAACACGCCCGCGTCGTGGACAAGCTGCCGCCATTCCGCTGGGGTGAATTGCGCGGGCGGGCCGGATGCTTCCAACGTCGCCAGCCCTTCCGCCCATTCGCGCGGCGCCCCGCCGTCGTGTTCGACGATGGCGGCGCGTTCTTCCCAATCGCCATCGTCGCCAGCGGCGGCCGGGCCAGCGTGGGCTTGCGCGGGCGCGTTGTCCGGGGCGGCCGCTGGCGTGTGGGAACCGCGCGCCACGGGGCCGGCTTCCACACCGTCGCCACCACCAGCGCCACCGTCCGGGGCGGCCGCCCCATCCGGCCCGCGTGCCACCGGGCCGGCTTCCGCAACGTTGTCGCCACCACCAGCGCCGCCGTCCGGGCCGGGCCGCTTGCCGGGCGCGCTGGGGCCGGTATCACCCTGCCGCGCCGTCGCGGGCGCGTCCGCCACCGGGCGCAGCCCTTGGAACAGTTCCGCTATCGCCATCACGCACCTCACCCTTCAAAACTACAGGGAACACCGGGAACACCGGGAACAATCCTTGTATTCCAGGTACTTAGCTGTTCCCGGTGCCGTTCCCGCCTACCGGGAACACCGGGAACAGCCGCAGCGCGCCACCTATTCATCGCCGCCCCCGTCGGCGCCGACACGGAGCACGTAGACGTTTTTCGCGCCTAGCCCCGGCAAGCGTTCCTTGCGTGTGAGCCGTCCGTTGCCGCCAGGGCGCAACATGCCCTTGGCGGCCAGCGCCCGCGCCGCTTGCGCGGCGTCCAAGCCGTCCGCGACTTCACGGCGGAACACGTCGGGGAACACCAGCCATTCGCGGGCGCCGTCGCCGCCGTCGCGCACGAACCCCGCGCGACTGGGGATGGGCCGCCCGGCGTCGCCGTCCATCGGCTGGAATCGGGCGGCGCCTTCGCGCTCAATGAAGGCTTGCGCTTGTTCAATGGCTTGGCGGGTTTCGGCGGCTTCGCCGTCGCCGCGCGCGGCAAGCCAATCTTGGAAACACCGGGCCGCCGCCTGTTCGGCCGTGCCGGCGGGCCAGCCCGTCACGCTCAGCGCCGTGGCGACTTCGCCCGCCGCCGCTACCAGTCCGAATCGGTCCGCGACACGGGCCACCTGCCCGTCGGCGCCGCCGGGGACGTGTGCGGCCACGAAATCCTTGCGCGCCTGCCGCGCCTGTTCCGCCACCGTTGTGCGGTTGTCCACCAGCCCGCGAAGGAACGCGCGTGCGGCCGTGCCGTGATAGCGCGCCGCCGCATCTTTTAGGGCCAGCGACAGCGCCCCGGCGTCCGCGTGGCCGTGCAAGGTTTCAAAGGCGCCCATGCCCGCGCCCGCGTCGGCGGCGATGTCCACCAAACGCACGTCCTGCCCGGCGCGGGGCCGCTTGCCCGCTTCCGCCAGCTTGTCGCCAAGGGACAGTTCGCCCGTGGACAAGAACACGACGCGCCAGCGATGGGCGTGGCGCGCCAAGCCGGACCGGGCCGCGCGGGCTTTCCCCATGCCGTTCGCCAACATGTAAGCGACGTCGCCGGCTTCGCGGCCATTCACTTCGCCCAATTCGTCCAGGGCCAGCAAGGTGTCGTTGTGCGCGGCCGCAATCGCTTCCAGGCCGTTGCTTGTCGCGCGCCACGTCCGGCGAAAATTGTCGCCGCCCCATACCGATACGGCGGCCTGAAGGATTGTGGTTTTGCCACTGGACGAACCGCCGCGTAGGTGGAAGCCGCCGCCTTCCGCGCCGGCAAGCTGCAAAAGCGGCCCCGCGAACGCCGCCGACAGCGCAAAAACCAGCCGCGAATTGCCCGGCGCCAAGGCCGCAACGCTCGCCTGCCAATCCGCCAAGCTGCCCGCCGTCGCGAAGGGCGGGGGCAAGCCTTCCGACTGGAAAACGACGGGTTCGGCCCCGTCGGCGCCCACCGCTTCATCGGGCAGAACGAAGGTGTTGCCATGCCAGCCGGTTCGCCCCACGGCCGTGGCGCGGCGGTTCACCCGCACGGCGGTAAGGCATTCCGACAGCCGGTTGCGGGCTTTCTGCCCCGGCGCGACGAACAGGCCCGCGTCAAGCAATACACGGCGCACGTCGGCGGCGTCGCCGGCCAGCATGTGGCGGGGAAGCGCCCATTCATGGCGCCGCCCGTCGCCGTCGCGCCAAGCAAGGTGCAGGCCCCAGCCGGTGCCGTCCGCGGCGCGCGTCTCCGCCAGAAATTCCAGGGGGCCGGCCACCTTGATGGGTTTGGCCGAATCGTCGCCTTCCTCCGGCGTCCACCACAGTCCGCCGCGCGCGAGATGGAACCCCGGCGGCAGCTTTACGGCGCTGTCCCCGCTGTCGCCGTCGGGGGCGCCGCCCGCGTCGTCATCGCCGTCGCCGTCATCGCCGCCGTCCGGCGCTGGGGCCGGCTCCGCGCCGTCCAGTAGCGCGCGCACGTCCACGCCGTCGGGCGGCTCGTCGGCGACGTCCCAGCCTTCATCCGCATGGGCGGGCGGCGCCACCACGCGCGCGTCAGCGGCGCCCGCGTCGCGCACCAGCCGCGCCACGTCGCGGGCGAAGGCGTCCCCGCTTTTGTCGGCGTCCCCCCACACCGTTACGTCACGCCCGGCCAGGGGTGTCCAATCGGCCTTGTGCGGCGACTTCGCGCCGTGCGGCGGGCTTACTGCCACATAATCGGGGAAGGCCCGCGCGGCGGCGTCCGCCGACTTTTCGCCTTCCGTCACCACCACCGGGGCGTCCGGGCGCGCGGCCAGCGCATCCAGACCGTAAAGCGGGCGCGGGGGCGGCCAGGACCTCCACCGCCATGCCACCGTACCGTCCGGCGCCTGCCACAGGGTGATAGGCCAGAAGGACTTGCCATCCGCCGTGTCGAAACGGCATACTATCCTCAGCGGCCAGCCGTCCGCGTCGCGATAGGTCCACGCCGCCGACGGTTCGCCGTGCTGCCAGTGATAGCATGTCGGCTTCGATACATTCGCGGGGACGGGCGCCACCACCGTCCCCGCGTTTTCGTCCGCCCCCGTGTCCGCCGGGGCCGCATCGGCGGCCGCTTCGCGTTCGCTGTCATCCACGGGCGCAAATAGCCTGTCGATTGTCATGGCGTTACCCATCTGAAATCCCAAGCATGTCAGCCAGATAGCGGGCAGCTTCGCCTTGGCTGATTCCAGCGACGTAAGCGGCAAGCGAAATCACGTCGCCGCCCTTGTCGCCCGTGGCGAAGTCCGCCCACCGTCCGGTTTTCAGGTTGACCTTGAAGGAACCGGGCCGCTTGTCCGCGCGACGCGGGTTGCGCGCGGCCCATTCCTTGCCGCCTTCCACATAGCCATCGGGCAACCAGCGCCGCACCAGCGTCGGCAGTTCGGCCAGCGCGCCGCGGTTGATGGCGTCGAAGTCCAGGCGCCGCCGGGCCGTCATCGCGTCACCCCGCCACGGACGTGCTTGTGGCCGCCGCAGTTTCCATGAAGGCGTCCAGGTCCGTGACCGAATAACGGACGCGGTTGCCAACCTTGAAGAACCGCGGGCCGTCGCCACGATGGCGCATCTTCGCCAGCGTCGAAGTGGACAGGCCAAGATATTCGGCGGCTTGATTGGGGGTGAGATACCCGTTCGACATGGTTCGATTCCTTTCGCTGGATACGAAAAAGCCCCGCCGGGCGAACCGACGGGGCTGGATTACACGCAAAAAAAAGCCCGCCGCCGCGCGGGCCGACGGGCCGGTTCGACTGCGCTACGAACGGCTGGGGGTTGCGCCGCCCAGCCGGGGCACCGGGGCGGCAGCGCGCCCCGGCGGTTCGGATGTGCTGGCGCTACGGGGCGCGCACGAAAAAGCCCGGCTGACCGTCTGGCCGCCGGGTGCGCGTACGTCTGCCGATGATGCCCCAATCATGCGGCGCAACCCGGCGCATGTCAAGCACGGGCGTTCCGCGACGTTCCGCAGCACGCCACGAAAACGCCCGGCTGGCCGCTTGGCCGCCGGGCGCGTCCTACACTTATCGGAAGTTATCTGGAAACCTGCCATTAACGTTCCGCCCCTGTCAAGCACGGGCTTTCCGGCATTTTGCGGTACGGCGGCGCAGCCACCCCGCGCGCACCCGCGCGTTTCCAGGTGCATACAGACTGCCACCAGCGCCGCGACGTAGGCAGCCGCCGGAACAATGATGATGAAGCGGGTTCACAGGCCCGGCATATCTGTCGCGCTGCGCTGCTACACCGCATTAGAACCGCGCTGGGCGGAAGGACCCATTGCCTAGTTATTTCGGCATGTCGCGCGATCACTGCGGATTTGCGTGGGCAGGCAAATGGTGAGTGCGCCGGCGTAAATGATGCCCCCGGACGCGCGCAGCGGCGTCAACCCGGTGTCAACTCTGCCGCTAAGCAAGTGCTGCGATGCGTAACCGCATTATAGTTCATCCGGCAGGGACCCGGCAGGGACAACGCCCCGCGGCGGTCCGGCCAGCCCAGCGCGTGCGCGTTAAGGGTGCGGCGCCGGCTTAACCGCCGTCGGCGCTGGGGCGTCCCCGCGTGTCCCCGCGTCCCCGGTAGGCGGGCGGGGACAGCGTGAAGCGCGGTTTGCGGCGGATGTCCCCGGTGTCCCCGGTTGTCCCCGCCGCCGTGACAGGGGTGCCACCGTTCAGGACGGTTCGGGCGCGCGGGCAAGCGCCGCCGCCACGTCGTCGGGCATGGCCGCGATCACCCGGAGATACGCTTGCGCCGCCGCGTCCGGCGCCCGGCGCCCCTGTTCCCAGTCGCGGATTGACGCCACGGGGACACCGTAGCGCGCGGCGAAGGCGGCTTGCGAAAGCCCCGTGGCGGAACGGGCGCGTTCCACGAGGTAGGCGCCCCGCCCACGCTCAAACGCATCA
>CAJXKW010000013.1 GCA_913055855.1 uncultured Limimonas sp.
ACCAAGATCGTCGCCTTGACCGACGCCCTTGGCAACCTTGTGCGCTTCCAGCTCTTGCCCGGCCAGCGCTACGATACGGTCGGCGTCGCGCCACTGCTCGACGGTCTTGCATTCGGCGGCTTGATCGCGGACAAGGCGTTCGATTCGAACTGGATCATCGACGAACTGATCGCCCGTGAGGCCGACATCGTGATTTCCCAACGTCCGCACCGTCGTGCACCTCGTCAGATTGACGGCGATATCTACACGTGGCGACACCTGATCGAGAACTTTTTCTGCCAGCTCAAGGAATTCAAACGTGTGGCAACCCGCTACGACAAAACCGACAAAAGCTTCGCAGCGATGATCCATCTCGCGGCCGCAAAGCTCTCCCTAAGATGAACCCCAACAGACCCTAGAGCAAAATCAATGAAAGCCGAACCGGCTTGCATCGTGAATTTTGCTCTAACTTCTTAAAGAGCGGGCAAGATTCAGCTGAAACGTGATTCCACGTTTCAGCATCTTGCCCAGGGCCGACGCTCACGCCCGTATGCCGCGCCCCGGCGGAACCGCGGCCGGGGCACGGATCGGGCTGGCGGCGGCAACGCCGCCGATGTGGCGCCGCGGGCTGGTGGCCGTCTACACCGCCCGAACGCGGCCCGTATCGGTTTCGTGCCGTGCGGCGGCGCGGCGGATGGTATCCGGGTCGAGGGCTTCCATCGCCTGGTGCTGGCTGAGAAACACCTGGCCGGTCAGCTCGTCCAGGAAATCGCTGCGCTTGAGCCGGTCCATGACCGGACCCTTCACCTCGGACAGGTGGAAGGTTACCCCGGCGTCCCGGAGGCGGGCGTTGATCGCCTCCAGGCTCTCCAGCGCGCTCGCGTCGATGAGGTTCACCGCCGGGCACATCAGCACGACATGCTGGAGCTTCGGGTGCCGGGCGACCAGGTCGTAGACCGTGTCTTCCAGGTAGCGCGCATTGGCGAAGTACAGGCTTTCGTCCACGCGCAGCGTGAGCACGGTCTCGCTGGTCACCACATCGTGCCGATCCACGTTGCGGAAGTGCTCGGTCCCGGGCACCTGGCCGACCACGGCCGTGTGCGGCCGGCTGGTGCGCCAGAGATAGAGCGCCACGGACAGCGCCACACCCGCCACCACGCCGGCTTCCACGCCCACGCCCAGGACCACCAGGATGGTCGCCGCCATCGCGGCGAAGTCGAGCTTGGAATAGACATAGGTCCGCCGGATCGCGCCCAGGTCGACCAGCGAGAGCACGGCGACGATGATCGTCGCCGCCAGGGTTGCCTTCGGCAGGTGCTGGAACAGCGGGGTGAGGAACAGGGCCGTCAGCGCGATCCCGGCGGCGGTGAACACGCCCGCCATGGGCGTCTCGGCGCCGGCGTCGAAGTTCACCACGGAGCGCGAGAATCCACCGGTAACGGGAAACCCGCCGGAAAAGGCCGCGGCGACGTTGGCCGCGCCCAGGCCCGTGAGTTCCTGGTTGGCATCGACCCGCTGGCGCTTTTTCGCCGCCAGGGTCTGCGCCACCGAGATTGATTCCACGAAGCCGATCACGCTGATCAACAGGGCCGAGGTCGCCAGGCTGCCCCAGAGGTCCAGATCGACCGGCGGCATGGTCACCGGCGGCAGACCCTGGGGGATCTCTCCCACGACGTCGACGCCGCGCTGTGCCAGGTCGAACAGGCCCACCGCCGAGGTGGTCACCACGACGGCCGCGACGGGACCCGCCTTGGTCAGAATGTCCGCAAGGAACGGCGGCATGCCCAGGCGCGCACGCAGAAGCGGCTTGAGATTGCCGCGCACCCAGAACAGGAACCCCGTGGCGAAGACACCGATAAGCAGTGTCCAAAAATTCGTTTCGGCAAGGTTCGCGGCCAGCGAGCCGGCGATGGTCGGCAGGTTGTGCCCGTGCGCGTCGATTCCCAGAAGGTGCTTGAGCTGGCTCACCGCGATGAGAATCCCCGAGGCGGTGATGAAGCCGGAGATCACGGGGTGGCTGAGCAGGTTGGCGAGAAAGCCCAGGCGCAGCAGCCCCATGGCGATCAGCATCAGCCCCGAGAGCAGCGCCAGGGCGATCGCCGCGCCCATGTATTCGGCCGAGCCGGGCTCGGCGACACGCGAGACGGCCGCGGCTGTGAGCAGCGAGACCACCGCCACCGGCCCCACGGCGAGGGCGCGGCTGGAGCCGAACAGGGCATACGCGACCAGGGGCAGGATGCTGGCGTACAACCCGACCTGCGCGGGCAGGCCGGCGAGCATGGCGTAGGCCAGGCTCTGAGGGATGAGCATGATGGTCACGATGACCGCGGCCACGAGGTCGGCAGAGAGTTCGCGGCCACGATACCGCGTCAGCCAGGTGATTGCGGGGATCACCCGGGCCGGGTCGGGGGCGCGCATGCTGTCTCCTCGGCGTTGTGTGTCCCGGCGCGGCGGGGTGGCGGGCCGGGGGTCAGCCCGCGTGCACCGCGGCCAGCCGGTCGCGCACCGCGGTGAGGTCGTAACCGGCCGCGGCGGCGCGCGCCGTCACCTCGCCGGGGCCGCGCTCGGGCGCCTCGGCCAGCGCCCAGAGCACGGCCGAGCGCTGCCCGGAACGGCAGAACGCCGCGACCGGACCCGCGGTGGCCGCCAGGGCCTGCCGGAAGCCGTCGATTTCCGCGGGCCCGATCTGCCCGCCCGCCACTGGGATGTGCCAGTAGGCGAGGCCGTGGCGTTCTGCCGCGGCGCGCAGGTCCGCGGCCTTGGGCTGGCCGGGCACCTCGCCGTCGGGGCGATTGTTGATCACCGCACGGTAGCCCTGCCGCGCCAGTTCGGCGAGGTCGGCGTCCCAGAGCTGCCCGGCGACGGCGACGGTGTCGGTCAGGTGGATCAGCTTCATGGCCGGTGTCCTTTCGTGCGTCTTGGTTCGGGAATGGAAACCCGGCGGCCGTCCGCGTGGTTCGGGTCGTTGTCGTCGGCCGCCGCCGGGCGCTCGCTCTCGAACAGGCGTGGGCGTCTTCTCTCGCGTCAGAACTGGTTCAGCGGGATCTTGAGATAGGACACGCCGTTGTCCTCGGGCGCGGGCAGGCAGCCCGCATTGGTGTTCACCTGGAGCGCGTGCAGGATCAGAACGGGCAGGGGCAGCTCGGCGTCGCGCGCCCGGCGCGTGGCGACGAAGCGCTGCTCATCGACCCCGTCATGGACGTGCGGGTTCTTTTCCCGCTGCGCCGCGACCGTGGATTCCCACTGCGGTTCGCGCCCGCCGGGCATGTAGTCGTGCCCGGTGAACACGCGCGTCGCCGGCGGCAGCTCGTCCAGGATTCGCCGGATGGAGCGGTACAGCGTGGCCGCGTCGCCGCCCGGGAAGTCGGCGCGCGCGGTGCCGAAATCCGGCTGGAAAAGGGTGTCGTGGACGAACGCCGCGTCGCCGATGACATAGGTAATCGAGGCGAGGGTGTGCCCGGGCGAATGCATCACCCGCGCCGGGATGTCGCCGACCTGGAAGGTATCCCCGTCGGCGAACAGACGGTCCCACTGCCGGCCGTCCGTGGGCGTTTCCGCAGGCCAGTTGTAGATGCGCTTCCAGAGCTGTTGGACGTCCCGGACGTGCTCGCCGATGGCGATGGGCGCGCCGGTCTTTTCCTTGAGGTAGCTGGCGGCGGAGAAGTGATCGGCGTGCGGGTGGGTATCCAGGATCCACTGGACCTTGAGGTCGTGGTCGCGGACGTGCTGCAGGATCGCATCGGCGTGCCCGGTGCTCGTACGCCCGGCCTTCTCGTCGTAGTCCAGGACCGGGTCGATGATGGCGCACTGCCGGGTCGCCGGGTCGGCGGCGACATACTGTACGCTGAAGGTCTTATAATCGAAGAAGCCGGTGACCTGGGGCTGCTGGCTCGTCATGGTGCCTGCCTCGCTGGCTTGTGAGGGAGGGCAAAGGCCGCCGCCGATCCGCGCCGCGCACGCCTGCGCCCCCGCGTGCCGGGACCCGGCGGAACGAAAACGGGCTGTGCGTGCCGGACACCATGCGGCGAGTCCTTTGAATTAGAGAAAACTAATTTAGCGCCCCACAGATACGAATGATTTTAAACCGCGCCAAGCCCTCCGCTCGGTCCTGGGCGAATTGTCGCAGGTGTCGCAGGCCATGACCACCCGGCAATCGCCGGCGTTGCCCGCAGCGCGTACGGTGCTCGGGTCTCCCACCGGAACGAACGGGCGCGCAGGCCAAAGGCCGCTCGGGTGTGGCCGCAGCATTCGAAACGTTCCACGTGGGCGGATGCGGTTGCCACAGGCGTTTTTTGCACACCGGCTTGAAGCCGGTCATAATATGTGGCAGCGACCGCCGGACAGAGAGGCCGCTTCAGCCCGCGGAACGTAGAAGGCGGTATCACGGGGTCGCGGCCGGGCGCGGCGGCGCAATGTCGCGCTGCGGCCGAACGGGGAGGAGAGGACACGCAATATGGCGTTCAAAAAGCTGGTCGTCGCGACCGACGGTTCCGACAATGCCCACCGCGCCGTGCGCATGGCGGCCGATATCGCGTCCACCTACGGCGCGAAGCTCTACATCCTGCATTGCGTTCTCGTGGGGTCGGTGCCCAAGGAGTTGCTGCACTGGGCGCGCGTCGAGCACCTCGTCGAGGACGACGGGACGCAAAACGACCTTCCCGAATGGCCCGGGTACGGCAACCTCGGCGTGATCGGGCCGAACCGTGAGCGCTGGGTGTCGTACCAGGCGCGCCTGCAGCTCGGCCGTGCCATTCTGGACGAGGCCATCGCCCGGGCGCGCGAGTCCGGGGTGAAGGATATCGAAGAGGTCTTCGAGGAAGGCGATGCGGCCAAGGCGGTGATGGCCCTGGTCAAGCGCGAGCACATCGATCTCGCCGTGACCGGCACGCGCGGTCTGGGAGTCATCGACCAGATGCTCGTCGGCAGCACGTCGCACAAGCTGACCGCGATGGGCCGGCTGCCCGTGCTCACCGTGCCCTGAGCCCGCAGACGGCGTCGGGGAATCGCCGCGCCGCCCCTTCCGGCGCCGGGGTGCCTGGGATAGTGTGTCGGCGTTGCGGGTTCGAGCAGCAGAACGACGGGCACACGAGGGGGCTGCATGGCGCCGGACGACATCGACGCGATCTCCCGGGAGAATGGGGCGGCCGACGTTGGCGACGCGTCCTCGCGGGTGTCGGAGATGGACGGGGCGGGCGTCTGGGCGCCCGAAATGGGCGAGGCCGCGCCGCGCGATCTCTGCACCGACTGCGGGATCTCGCGCACGGCCGATCCCGGGCGCTGCGGCCGTGCCTGTCAGTTCATCCAGCCCGATTATCCGGATCTGGAGGCGCGCGTTCATGGCCGCGCGCGCGATCCCGAGCGCCCCGACGAGCGCTTCTTCGGGCCGTTCCGGCGCATGGTGCGCGCCGGGCTGACGCCGCGCCGCGACGGGGCGCAGTGGACGGGCATCGCGACCCGGATCGGCGAGCGCTTGTTGGAGACGGATGCGGTCGACGCGGTGCTCGCCGTGGCCAGCCGCGACGACGACCGCTGGGCGCCCAAGCCGGTGATCGTCACCCGGCCCGAGGGCATGGCGCAGTGCCGCGGCATGAAGATGGGCTACGCGCCCCTGCTGGCACTCCTCGAGCCGGCGCGCAAGGCCGGCTACACCCGCATCGCGGTGATCGGAATCCCGTGCCAGGTCTACGCCCTGCGCGCCCTGGAGCGGGAGCTGGGCTTCGAGCGCATCTACGTTATCGGCACGCCCTGCTCGGACAACACCACCACGGACAAGTTCCACGCGTTCCTTGAGCTGCTTGCCGACGATCCGAGCACCATCACGTATTTCGAGTTCCGTGCCGACTACTTTGTGGAGATGCGTTTCACCGACGGCAGCAAAAAGGAAATTCCCTTCCTGATGCTGCCCATTTCGCGGCTGCCCGCCGACTTTTTCCCGCTGACCTGCCGGACCTGCGTGGACTACACGAACGTGCTGGCGGATATTACCGTCGGTTACATGGCGGGCGAGGGCGAGCAGTGGCTGCTCGTGCGCAACGAGCGCGGCGAGGAGCTGGTGGCCAGCCTGGGTAACGAGGTCACGCTCGGCCAGCCCGGTGACAAGGGCAAGCGCGCCAAGCACGTCGAGGGTTTCAAGCTGAACACCGAGAAGGCCGCCGGCGGGATGCCCGTGCGCGGCATGCCCAACTGGCTGCGTCCCATCGTCGGGCGGATCATGCCCATCGTGGGCCCGCGCGGGATCGAGTTCGCGCGCGCCCGGCTGGAGATGAAGGCGGTGGAGACGATCATCCACCTGCGCCTGCATCGGCGCAAGCGGATCAAGTACATGGTGCCCCAGCATGTCTGGGACATGGCGGCCGACTACGGATTGACTCCCGAAGAGGACGAGAAGCCGGTGAGCCGGCAATCCGGTTCGTGATCGGCCATCCTCACTCGGCCGCCCGGGCGGGCGAGCGGCGTGCCGCGTCGGCGCTGGGCAAGTGGACGTGGAAGGTCGCGCCCGGCGCCTCGCCGTCGTCGCCCAGCCAGATGCTGCCGCCGCAGTGCTCCACGATGTGCCGCGTGATTGCCAGGCCCAGGCCCGTGCCCGGCGGCCGGTCGGGTGCGGTTTCCACGGCCTTGGCGAACTTGTCGAAGACCCGAGTCCGGTCCTCGGGGGCGATTCCCGCACCGCTGTCCGCGACGGTGATGCGATAGCCCGCGGCCTCGGGCCGGCCGGTGATCCAGACCGTCGGCGGCTCGCCCGCGGCATACTTCACCGCGTTCGAGAGCAGGTTGACGCAGACCTGGACGAGCCGGTCCGGGTCCGCTTCCACCATGGCCGCCGCTGTTCCCGTGCCCCGGATGTCCGTGCGCAGCGCCACGCCGCGCTCCTGGATGAGGCCGCCGCTGACGGTGACCGCACGCTCGAGCGTCTCCGCGGCGTCGACGCGCGCGATGTGCCAGTCCGTGCGCCCCTGCTCAAGGCGCGCCAGGTCCAGGATCTCGTCGATCAGGCGGGTCAGGCGCTGGCTCTCGCTGGCGATGATCTCCAGGAAGTGATGCATGCGCGCCTGCGGCAGGTCCGGGTTGTCCACCAGGATCTCGGAGAACGACCGGATCGAGGTCAGGGGCGTGCGCAGCTCGTGGCTTACGGTAGACAGAAAGTCGTCCTTGAGCTTGTCCAGCTCCTCCAGGCGGGCGTTCGCGCGCTTGAGTTCCGCGGCCGTCTGCTCCAGTTCGGCCGATTTGCGCTCCAGTTCCTGGCTGTACGCGATCGCCTGGTGCGTCTCCTCCAGCAGGGTCATCACCTCGTCCAGCGTGGGCATTTCGCCCTTGGCGACGGAGCTGACCACGACGTGGGCCGAGGCCGCGCCCAGGCTGCCCGCGAGCAGGCGCTCGACGAAGGCGACCAGGTCCGAGTCCGCTTGCGCAGGCATTACGCCGGGCTCGCCGCGAGCGCGGGCGTAGTCCCGGAACGCCCGGTAGGCCCGGTCGCGCCCCAGGAAGCGCTGGGTCAGGTCGTAGAGTTCCGCCACCGAGGCCGAGCGTGTCCAGGCGCTGGGCCGGTTCGCCATGTCGTGCCGGAACACGCCGACGAAGAGGCCGCTCTGCAGGCGTTCCAGGGCGGTCGACCGGGTGAACAGCGACACACCCACGTAGACCAGGAGGTTCAGGCCGAGGCTCCACACCATGGCATGGCTCAGCGGCTCCCAGCCCGAGAGGCCGAACAGCGACTCGGGCCGGAGCAGGCCGATGCCCCACGGTCCTTCTGTGAGCAGCGCCGGATGAACCCAATCCGAGCGCGCGACGGCGGGCACCACCAGGGTGTAGGCCCAGGTCAGGAAACCGATCACGAGGCCGGCGAGGGCGCCCGCCTGGGTCGCGCCGCGCCAGAACAGACCGCCCAGCATGGCGGGCAGGAACTGCGCCACGGCGGCGAAGGAGATCAGCCCGATCGCGGCGAGCGCACCGCTTTCCGCGGCGAGATCGTAGTAGACGTAGCCCAGCAGGAAGATGCCCACGATGCTGATGCGGCGGATGCCCAGCAGGAGCCCGGTTAGGTCGCTGCGCTCGGTCAGGCGCAGCCCCGGAACGCGCAGCAGCGCGGGCATGACAAGGTCGTTGCAGATCATCGTGGACAGGGCGATCGCGGCGACGATCACCATGCTCGTCGCCGAGGAAAGACCGCCCAGGAAGGCGAGCAGGGCCAGAGTCTCCTGGCCCTGTGCCATGGGCAGCGTCAGGACGAAGAAGTCGGGGTCCGCGGTGGCCGGAAGGTGCACCAGGCCCGCCAGCGCGATGGGCAGGGCGAAGATGCTCATGCCCAGCATGTACAGCGGGAACAGCCAGGATGCCGTGCGCAGATGCCGCTCGTCGACGTTCTCCACCATGGTGATCTGGAACTGGCGGGGCAGACAGATGACCGCCGCCATTGCCAGGAGCATCAGGGTCAGCCAGCGCGGCCCGCCGCCTTCGGGAAACGCCAGAAGCGCGGACGCCTGTTCCAGCTCGGTGGCGCGTGCGAAGAGAGCGGCGAAGCCGTCGTGCAGGCCGAAGGTCACGAACAGCCCGACCGCCAGGAACGCGGCGAGCTTGAAGATGGACTCGAAGGCGACGGCCGCGACCACGCCCTCGTGGTGCTCATCCGCGTCGATCTGCCGGGTGCCGAAGAGCACCACGAAGGCGGCCATGCCGGCGGCGACCCAGAACGCCGTGTCGGTGAGCAGGTTCGCCGACTGTACGGCCGCCCCGCTGGCGTCCAGGCCCTTGAACCCGGCGACGACGTTGAAGCTGGTCGCCACGGCCTTGAGCTGGAGTGCGATGTAGGGCGTCGTCCCCACCACCGCGATCAGCGTGACCAGCATGGACAGCCGGGTACTCTTGCCGTAGCGCGAGGAAATGAAATCCGCAATCGAGGTGATCCGGAACACCTTGCGGATGCGCAGGATCTTGCGCAGGACGAACCACCAGCCCAGGAACACCACTGTCGGCCCGAGGTAGATCGTCAGGAACTCGAGGCCGCTGCGCGCAGCCGAGCCCACGGCGCCGTAATAGGTCCAGGCGGTGCAGTAGACGGCGATCGCCAGGGTATAGACGTAGGGATTGCGCACCAGGCTGCGCCCGGCTGCGGCCCGGCGGTCGCCCCAGAACGCGATGACGAAGAGCAGGCCCAGGTAGACCAGGGCGGCGGCGACGATGAGCGCCGGGCCGACCATGCCCTATCCCTCGGTGGGTGCGTCCGGCGCGGCGCGCTCCGCCGCCGTCGGGGACCCCGAGGGGTCGGGTCCGCCCGCACCGCGGCGCGCCGCGCTGTCCGGCAGCCGGCGGGCCAGGGCGGCCCCCAGGCCGATCAGGCCCAGCCAGACGCCGAAGATATAGGCGTAGGACACGGGCACGCCGAGGACGTACGCCGCCCGGCCGAAGATCGCCAGGACCGGCGGCGTGAGCAGCACGAAGCCCAGAACGGGCAGCGCCAGGGCGCGTTCGTGCAGCCGGTTGCCGGCGTCCATCCCCGTGGCCTCCGGCGTCAGGCCCCGGACGCGGCGAGCAGGCTTTGCACCCGCTGCACCACCTCGCGGGTGGAAAACGGCTTCGTCATGTACGCGTCGACGCCCAGGTCGGCGGCCTTGCGCCGGTCGATCTCGCGGCCCTTGGCGGTCAGGATGAGCACCCGCAGGTCCTGCCCCCCCGGCAGCTCGCGCAGGCGGCTGAGCACCTCGAAACCGTCACAGCCCGGAATCATCAGGTCGAGCAGAACCAGGTCGGGGAGCGCCGTCTGCGCCGCCGATATGGTCGATGGGCCGTCGTAGGCGACGCGCACGTCGAGCCCCGCCTTCTCCATGAGAAAGCTCAGGGACTCCGCAATCGGCTGCTCGTCCTCGGCGACGAGGACCGAAAACGCCAAGGTGTTCACCTCCCATTGGTTCGGCCGCCGGCGGTGCCCCGGGGCGCGCGTGCCTGCCGGCGCACGCTTGTGTGCTTTTGCGCGAAATCGTAACGCGCGCGGTACGGATTGTCATGTCGCCCGTGGCCTCGCAGCCGGCTCGGTGGCGGGGGCCTCCGCGCTCACCGCAGCGGGGGCGACGCGCTGGGCGCAGTCGGCGCGCGGGCACTGCCGGCACGTGGTGCCCACGGGCGTCACCGGTGCCTCGCCCGCGCGGGCGGCGTACACGGTCCGCCGCGCATAGGTCAGGTCGCAGCCCAGCATCACGGCCGTCTGGTGCGGCGGCGTCGCATAGCCGCCCGCGGCGCGCACGCGCGCCTGGGCGAGAAAAAGGTAGCGCGTGCCGTCGGGCATCTCGGCCACCTGGGTGCGCAGCCGGTCCGGGGTGAGAAAGGCCTCGTGCAGGACCCAGCGCGGGCAGGCGGCGCTGAACCGGGGCAGGCGCAGGCCCGAGGCGCTGAAGCGCTTGGACAGGTTGCCCGCGATGTCGCTGCGCACGAAGTGGAACGGCAGGCCCGCGCGGCCGGGACGCTGCAGGCTGGTCAGGCGCTGGCAGATCTGCTCGAAGCTGGCGCCGAAGCGCTGCTGGAGCCGGGCGATATCGTAGGCCGTGGCCTCCGCCGCGTCGTAGACGGCATCGTAGGGCATGACCACTGCGGCGGCAACATAGCGGACCAGCGCCCGGCGTGCGCGCTCGCGGGAATCGGCGCCGGCGAAGCTGGCCTTGGCGAGCACCTCGTCGACGGCCTCGCGCGCCTCCAGGCCGGCGAGCAGCTCGGCCAGGCGCAGCCGCACGCTGGACAGCGGCAGGCTCTGCGAGAGCGTCAGCCGGCGCGCGTTGACCGTGAACACCTGACCGCCGGCGGGAAGCTCGTCCGGCGCGGCGAACGCGAGTGCGATGCCGTGCTGCCGGGCGAGGCGCTCCTCCAGGGCCGTCAGATTCAGGCTGCGCGACGGCAGGGCCGCGCTCAGGGCGTCCGCAGCCGTCTCCAGGGCGGGAAAGTGGTTGGCGTTATCGGCGAAAAAGTCCTCGACGTCCGTGTCGTAGCTCGCCAGGGGGCTGCGCGCGTTGCGCTCGCCCAGGGCGTCGAACATTTCCTGCGCGGCACGGGTGAGGGCCTCGCTCTGCCCGGCGATGGCGCCAAGGAAGCGCGCCCGCTGGGCGGCGTCGAGGTCGGCGTAATCGTGCAGGATCTCGGCGAATGAGCGGATCGAGGTGATGGTGCTCAGGATCTGGTGGCTCAGGTCCGCGAGCACCGGGTTCTGGTCCACGCGCTCGGCGAGTTCGTCGACCTGCTGCGCCATGGCGCGGTATTGCCGGTACATCGCCAGCAACGCACGGGCACTCCGGGGCGCGGTACTGACCAGGTGTTCGGCCTCGCCCGGGTCGAACCCGGACTCCGCGAGCACCGGATCCGCGCTGGCTTCGGTCAGCTCCGCCTGGAGCCGCGATTCCTCCGCGCCGGACAGGGTGGAGGGGTCGATTCCCATGGCCTGGGCCAGACGCCGCATCAGGCCCGGCTGCGCGCTTCGCCGGTCGTGCTCGATCAGGTTGAGATAACTAGCGGAAATGCCCACGCGTCGGGCGAGACCGCTCTGGGTAAGCCCGCAGGCCTCGCGCGACTGGCGGATGCGCCGACCGAGCGGTGGGTGCGCCAAGGCCGTAATCTCCCCTTCCGGTTTTTGACAGATTTACAGGTTTACAGCCGGGCCGTGCAAGCTTTTTACAAAATTGGGAAGGTAAATCAGAATGTTGTTGGCAATTTTCACGACCGGTCTGTAGTCTACACAAGCCGGCAAAAAGGCGCCGGGCTTTTTCCAAGACAAAAAGCGGGCACGGCGCCGCCGGCACGCCCGATGGGGACAGGAAACGTTCAGGAGGCTTCCCAATGACGGACAATTCCACGCGCAACGGCTGGTCGCGCCGCCGTGTTCTCCAGACCGGCGCCGCCACCACGGCGGGGCTGGGCGCCATTATGGCAAGCGGCAAGGCGCCGTACGGCTTCGTGCGCGGTGCCTGGGCCGAGGAAGCGATCGGTAACTTCCCGGTCAAGGGCGATACGGCCGTGTTCGGCTTCAACGTGCCCCAGACCGGTGCGTACGCGGAAGAGGGCGCGGACGAGCTGCGCGCCTACAAGCTCGCCGTCAAACACCTCAACAATGGCGGCGGCATGCTGGAGACGATGAAGCCGAACGCGCTCACGGGGCAGGGCGTGCTCGGCAAGAAGGTCGACTTCGTCAGCGGCGACACCCAGACCAACCCGGATGCCGCGCGCACCACCGCGCGCCGCATGATCGAGCGCGACGGCGTGATCATGTTCGGCGGTGGCTCCTCCAGTGCCGTGGCCATCGCCCAGCAGTATCTCGCCCAGGAAATGGGCGTGGTGTTCATGTCCGGTCTGACGCACTCCAATGACACCACGGGTAAGGACCGCCGGCGCTACGGCTTCCGTCACTTCTACAACGCCTACATGACGGGCAAGGCGATGGCGCCCATCCTGGCCAGCGAGTACGGCAAGGAGCGCAAGGCCTTCCACCTTACGGCGGATTACACCTGGGGTCACACGCAGTACCAGTCCATCAAGGAATTCACCGAAAAGCAGGGCTGGCAAACCGTCAACAACATCATGACCCCGCTGGGCACGTCGGACTACTCGCAGTTCCTGACCAACGTGCTCAACTCGGACGCCGACGTCCTGGTGCTGAACCACTATGGCAACGACATGGTCAACTCGCTGACGCAGGCGGTGCAGTTCGGCCTGCGCGACCGCGAGAAGAACGGCAACCAGTTCCAGATCGTGGTGCCGCTGTTCAGCCGCCTCATGGCAACGGGCGCGGGCTCGGAGAACATCCAGGGGGTCTACGGGACCACCAACTGGCACTGGACCGCGAGCGACGCCGGCTCGCAGGCCTTCGTCAAGACGTTCGAGGAAGAGTACGGCTTCCCGCCGTCGCAGGCGGCGCAGACATGCTACGTCCAGACGCTGCTCTACGCCGACGCGTGCGAGCGTGCCGGCACGTTCTACCCGCCCGAGGTCATCAAGGCGCTTGAGGACCACGAGTTCGAGGGTATGGGCCCGGGCCGCGGCATCTATCGCGGGGGCGACCACCAGTGCTTCAAGGACATGTTCGTGGTGCAGGGCAAGTCGCCCAGCGAGAAGTCGGGCAAATACGATCAGCTCAAGGTCGTCAGCCAGGTCGACCGTGACGAGGTGATCTATCCGGTCGACACCTTCCCGGGCGAACTCGGGCCCTACAAGCCGGCATAAACGCCGCTCGCAACCCCGCGGCCGGGGCGGCCGTCGGTTCCCGCCGGCGTTCCGCCGGCGCCGGCCGCGGCCCCTTCTCTCGCGCAAAACGCGGCCCGTGCGGGCGGACGGCGCCCGCACGGGCCGATTGTCCCCGAGACGTCGCGGGACCGATGGGAGCCCGACATGGATTTCGACGCGCTTTTCACCCTCATCCTGACGGGGTTTCAGAAGGCGTCCATCATCGCGCTGATCGCGCTCGGCCTCAGCCTGATCTTCGGCACGCTGGGCGTGGTCAACTTCGCCCACGGGGCGATCTACATGGTGGCGACGTACTTTGCCGTTTACCTCGTGAACCAGATCGGCTTCTTCGCCGCGCTGATCCTCGTGCCGCCCATCATGTTCATTTTGGGTATCGCGATGGAGCGCGGCCTCATCCGGTATTTCTACGACCGGCCGCACACCGACCAGATCCTGGTGACATTCGGCGCAGCGATCGTCATTCAGGAGGTCCTCAAGGCACTTTTCGGGGCCAACAACATCCCCTTCGCCTATCCGAGCTGGGGGCTGGGACCACTGCCCCTGCACGAGTATCTGCCGTTCCTGGACTCGGTCTGGTTCCCCAAGTGGCAGCTCCTGCTCATCGTCGTGATGCTGGTAACGGCCGGCGCGATATTCGCGCTGCTCCAGTTCACCCGCTTCGGCCTTGTGGTGCGCGCCGGCATGCGCGACCCGCTGATGCTGCGTTTTCTGGGCATCAACATCACGCAGAAGTTCACCCTCGTTTTCGGCCTGGGCGCCCTGATCGCGGGCATCGCGGGCGTTTTCGGCGGTCCCGTAACGCAGGTAAACCCCGAGGTGGGCATGCACCAGCTCGTGCCCTCGTTCCTCGTGGTGGTGATCGGCGGCATGGGCTCGCTCAGCGGTGCGCTGGTCGCGGCCCTCTTGCTGGGCATGGCGCTGAGTTTCTCGGCTGATTACTCGGCGATCCAGCAGATTGCGATCTATCTCGTCGCGGCGATCGTGCTGCTCGTGCGGCCGCGCGGGCTCCTCGGGCAGAAAGGAGTGATGGAATGACGGCGCAGGCCGAACAACCGGCGGGGGCCGCTGCCGGCGGACAGCGGCGGCGGCTGCCCGCGCCGAGCTTGCGCGAGGCGGGGATCATCGCCCTCTTCGCGCTGATCGTGTTCACCCTGCCGTGGTGGCTCACCGCGATCGGCGGGTACGAGGCGCTGGCGACCAAGATCGCCATCTGGGCGATCTTCGCCCTGGGCTTCGACATCCTGCTCGGGTTCACCGGCTACCTGTCGTTCGGCCATGCGGCGTTCTTCGGCGTCGCCGCCTACACGACGGGCCTGATGTTCAAGCACGTCAGCGGGGACGTCGTCCTGGCGCTGCTGGTCAGCATCGTGGTGATCGCGGTGCTGGCGGCGGTGCTGGGCGTGCTCACGCTGCGCCGGGCGGGAATCTACTTCGCCATCCTCACACTCGCCTTTGCCCAGATGTTCCACGCCGCCGCGCTATCCATCTTCCAGGAATGGACCGGGGGCGACAACGGCCTGACGATGAGCACCAAACCGGCGCTGTTCGGGCTGCCCATGCAGGGGCTGAACGTGTTCTACGTCGTCGCGGTCCTTCTGGTGATCGGCTTTGTCGCCGCGCGCCAGATCAAGCGTTCTTCCCTGGGCCTGATGCTGCGGGCGATCAAGGAAAACTCGATGCGGCTGCAGTACACGGGCGTGAACGTCTGGCGCTACAAGATGATCGCCTACATGATCTCGGCGATGTACGCCGGCGTGGCGGGCTCGCTGATGGTGGTCTACGAGCCCTACGTGGCGACCAAGTTCCTGCACTGGTCCACCTCGGGCGAGGTGGTAATCATGTCCGTGATCGGCGGTGTGAACACGCTCATCGGGCCGATGATCGGCGCGGGCTTCATGCTCTATTTCGAGAACGTCGTGCAGGCGTTCATCGGCGAAAAATGGAAGCTCATCCTGGGCCTGATCTTCGTGCTGATCGTGGTGTTCCTGCCCGGCGGCTTCGTCGACGGCTTCAACCGCATCCGCCGTGCCCTGGGCATCCGGACCAAGCCGCGCCGGCCCAACGTGCCCGACGCGCCGGAGACCATGAGCCGTTATCACGACAGCAAGAACACGCCGGCCCAGACCGGCAGCGACAACTAGGCCGGAAGGGAGCCGCGCCATGGCGAGCCAAGCAGCCACCCGGACCGAGCCCGGCCCCGCCGCAGCGGCGGGCCGGGCCGCCGAAATGGGCGAAACACTCCTGGATGTGCAGGGCGTGAGCAAGTCTTTCGCCGGCCTGAAGGCGCTCTCCGATATCAACCTTCAGGTCAAGCGGGGCAGCATCCACGCCATCATCGGCCCCAACGGGGCGGGCAAGTCGACACTGCTTAACTGCCTCATCGGCCTGCTCAGGCCCGATGAGGGGTCTGTCACCTTCGACGGCCGGCCGCTGGTGGGCATGCAGCCGCACAAGATCATCCAGCGCGGGATCGCCCGCGTGTTTCAGACGCCGCAGATCTTCCCTGCGTTGAGCCTGCAGGAGAACGTCGCGATCGCGGCGCTGGCCAAGCGCGATGGGCAGTTCGCCCTGACCCCGCACGAGAGCCTCAGGCCCGGTCATCCGATGATGAAGGAGGCGGCGTACCAGCTCGAGCGCGTGGGCCTGGGCGACATGCTGGACATGGCGGCGCAGAACCTCTCGCGCGGGGACAAGCGCCGGCTGGAGATGGCCATCTGTCTGGCCGCGCACCCCAAGCTGCTGCTCCTGGACGAGCCCACCGCGGGCATGTCCCGCCACGACACCAACCGCACGATCGATCTGCTGCAGAAGATCTCCGAGACGGGGATGACCAAGATCGTCATCGAGCACGACATGCACGTGGTGTTCTCCCTGGCCGAGCGCGTCACCGTGCTGCACCAGGGAACGATCATCGCCGACGGGAAGCCCGAGCAGGTCCGCGGGGATCCCAAGGTCGAGGAAGCCTATCTGGGAGGCGCGCACGAATGACCGAAACTGCGACCGCCACCGTATCGCGCCAGGAAGCGCAACATCCCGCCGGGAAAGCGTACTTCTCGGTCAACGACATCCACGCCTATTACGGCGAGAGCTACATTGTTCAGGGTGTGAACTTCGACGTCCCCGAAGGCGGCGTCACCGCGTTGTTGGGGCGCAACGGCGCGGGCAAGACCTCGACCCTGCGCACCATCGCCCGGGCGCACCAGCCGAGGCTGGTGCAGGGCGAGATCTGGCTGGACGGCATGGCCGTGCACAAGATGCGCGACTTCCAGGCGGCGCGGGCGGGGATCCAGCTCGTGCCCGAGGACCGGCGCATCATCCCCAGCATTACGGTGGAAGAAAACCTCGTCTTGGCGCAGATGACCGAGCCGGTGGGCTGGCCCATCGCCAAGATCTACGATTCCTTCCCCAAGCTCGCAGAGCGGCGCAACCAGGAGGCGGTGACGCTCTCCGGTGGGGAGCAGCAGATGCTGGCCGTGGGCCGGGCGCTCGCGCGCGACGTCAAGCTGCTGCTCCTGGACGAGCCCTACGAGGGCCTGGCGCCGCAAATTGTCAAAGAGATCGAGAAGATCGTGGAGCAGGTCAAGAACATGGGCATCACCACGATCATCGTGGAGCAGAACGCCGTCGCTGCGCTCGAACTTGCCGACCGGGCGATCATTCTGGACATGGGCGAAGTGGTCTATACCGGCCCGGCGAAGGAGGTGCTCGACGACGAGGAGCTGCGCCGCGACTATCTCGCGATCTGACGGGCCGCCGTCGCGGTGCGTCCGGCAGACCGGTTGACTCCGCCTTTGGGTGTTGCCCATCATCATCGCGAGCACCCAAAGGTGGAGGTTCTGCCATGCCGAGCGTGGTACAGGCGAGCATCGCGGCCGGACAGTTCCAGGCGCGCGAAACGCAGACGCAGAACAACCTCCGGACCGCACAAGCGGATCGTGCCCCCGACGGGGAGGGGCCGCTGGCGGCAGATCGCGGCCCGGCGTCGACCCTGGATGTCGTGGAGGACGCGAGCCGTGTCACCGGCGGCGAGGCGCCGCTGTCGGCAAACCCGGGCGGCGGTGTCCAGGGCACGGCCACGGACAGCAGCGCCGACCGCCTTGCCGCGGGGCGCGACCTGAGCGCGCCGCAGGCGGATGCCAATACGCTCACCCAAGAGCTGGCTGCGCTGGGCGTCAACAACCAGTCAGGACCGACGCCCGCTCCGGAGAGCGGGCAGCAGGGCCCGGAAGTCCTGGGCGCGTTCAGCACGCCGGGCGCCGGCGCGGACAATCCGGGCCCGAACGCGGCGAGTCCCCAACCGGGCCCGAGCACGGCGCCCGGGCTGGACGGCGTGCCCGAGCCTGGGGATCTCGTCCGCGGCTGATCCGGCGATCGCACGCGTATACGTTATGGCATGCAAGGGGCGGGGCCCGAGGGTCCCGCCCGACATTTTTTTATGCGTTGAGGCGACGGGGATAGCTATGCCGCCAGCGTCTCCGCGTGGTGGCGCAGGTGATCTTCGACGAAGGTCTGGATGAAGTAGTACGAGTGGTCGTAGCCCTCGTGCCAGCGCAGTTCGTGCGGCTGGCCGGCCTCCTTCGCCGTCGTCTCGAACAGATGAGGCTTGAGTTCGCGCTCCAGGAACTGGTCCTGCGTGCCTTGGTCGATGAGGATGCGCGCCTTGCTGGGCCGCGCCGCGACGAGCTGGCAGGCGTCGTAGCTCTTCCAGGCTTCCTTGTCCTCGCCCAGGTAGCCGGTGAACGCCTTGGTGCCCCAGGGGACCTGCATGGGCGCGACGACCGGCGCGAACGCCGAGCAGGTGCGGAACAGGCCCGGGTTCTTCAGGTGCAGCGTGAGCGCCCCGTGGCCGCCCATGGAGTGGCCCAGGATGCCCTGTCGGCGCGTGTCCACGGGAAAGTTCGCCGCCACCACTTCCTGGAATTCACGCGTGAGGTAGGACGCCATCTGGTAGTGGCGCGACCAGGGCTCGCGGGTGGCGTCCAGGTAAAAGCTGGCGGCCGCCCCGAAGTCGTAGCTGTCGTCCTCGCCCGGAAGATCCACGCCGCGCGGGCTGGTGTCCGGCATGATGAGGACCAGGCCGAGTTCCGCGGCCACACGCTGGGCCCCTGCCTTCACCGCGAAGGTTTCCGGGGTGCAGGTAAGCCCGGCGAGATAGGTCACGGCGGGCAGGCGCTCGCCGGCGTCGGCCTGGGGCGGCCGATACACGGCGAAGCTCATGTCGCAGGCGCAAATCTCGGATGCGTGCGTGTAGAATCCCTGCACGCCGTCGAAGCAGGTCTTCTCGCTAACGGTCTCGATGGCGGTCATCACACGGTCCCCGCCTTGTCAGTCGTAGACGATGACGGAACGGATGGACTCGCCCTTGTCCATCAGCTCGAAGCCTGTGTTGATCTCGTCGAGGCTCAGGTGATGGGTGATCATCGGATCGATTTCGATCAGCCCCTGCATGTACCAGTCGACGATTTTGGGCACGTCGGTCCGCCCGCGCGCCCCGCCGAACGCGGTGCCCGTCCAGGTCCGGCCGGTGACGAGCTGCACCGGGCGCGTGGAGATCTCCTCGCCCGCGCCGGCGACGCCGATGACGACGGACATGCCCCAGCCCTTGTGCGCGCTTTCCAGTGCCTGGCGCATGGTGCCCACCTGGCCGATACACTCGAAGGTGTAATCGCCCCCGCCGCCGGTCATCTCGATCAGATATGGCGTGAGGTCCCGGCCGATCTCCTTCGGGTTGACGAAGTCGGTCATGCCGAAACGCTCGCCCCAGGCCTTTTTCTCGTTGTTGATGTCCACGCCGATGATGCGTGCCGCGCCGACCATGCGGCACGCCTGGATCACGTTCAGGCCGATGCCGCCCAGGCCGAAAACGATGACCGTGGCGCCGGCCTCGACCTCGGCCGTGTTGACCACCGCGCCCACGCCCGTGGTCACGCCGCAGCCGACGTAGCATACCTTGTCGAAGGGCGCGTCCTTGCGGATCTTTGCCAGCGCGATTTCCGGCAGCACGGTGTGGTTGGCGAAAGTCGAGCAGCCCATGAAGTGGTGCAGCTTCTCGCCGTTCGCGCTGAACCGGCTGGTCCCGTCGGGCATCACGCCCTGGCCCTGGGTCTCGCGAATGGCGCTGCACAGGTTCGTCCGGGGATTCAGGCACAGCTTACATTCCCGGCATTCCGGGATGTAGAGCGGGATAACGTGGTCGCCCTTCTGCAGGTGCGTCACGCCTTCGCCGACCTCCTGGACGACGCCGGCACCCTCGTGGCCCAGGATGCTGGGGAACTTGCCCTCGGGATCGGCGCCCGAAAGGGTGAACGCATCCGTGTGGCAGATGCCCGTGGCCTTGAGTTCGACCAGGACTTCGCCGGCTTTGGGGCCTTCGAGTTCGACCTCGCTGACGGTGAGCGGCTGGTTCGCCGCATACGCGACGGCGGCGCGGGTCTTCATGGCCTTCCCCCGTGGTGCCCGAATGCGCGATGCGCCGGCTGGCGGCCGGCTGCGGAATGCCTGCCGGCGGCGCACGGGCTGCGACCCCGCGCCGCGGCATGATGACGCTATAGCAAGTCTTCAATGGTGAGGGAAGGCCGCCATCCGGTTGCCCGGTGCCGCCGCCAGTATCGGGCGGGCACGGCCGTGGACCTACTGGATCGCGCCGACGGGCCGGGTCGCCGCGGCACCCGTAGCACAGGCATCCGCCGGGCTGCTTTCGGCCAGGGTACGGATCGCCTGGCGGATGATACAGGGGCCGGTGCCCTGGCAGCCGGGGCACTGGGCCATGACGAGGACGCGCAGGTCTGCGGCAATACCCCCGAGATAGGCGCACCCACCGGCGCAGACCGTGTCACCCTCGTCCGTGTTTCGCATCCGTTCTTCGCGCATTGACGTCATCCTTGATGGCGTGCGTTCCGATTCCCGGGAATCTAGTAGCCGCAAAGGTCGAACGGCATCCCCCTGTGGTAGATCGGCAACGGCGCAGGTGAATGAAAGGACGGTGCCGCGGGCACAAAACCGCAGCGTCCCTGAGGATTTGAACGGTACGCCATGGGCGCCGCGAAGTCGCGAGCGCAGAAGTGGGCGTGGCATGCCGTCACGGGGTGCGGGGCCGTGAAGCCGGAAGGCGAAGGGCCGCGACCGAGTCGGGACTGTGGCAAAGCTGCGACCGTCGATCCCGTGCTGTGGCCCGGGCCTTGGCGCAAGTCCGTCGAGGTTCGGGGTGGGCGCTGGCGTGTCGCATCGCGGTTCGGGGCTGTGATAACGTCCTGCCAGGCAATGATCATCCGGCCCGTCACCCGGCCGGATCCACATGGAGGCGAACATGGAAGGTGGCGGTCTGCCGGAAGGTTTCACAGCAGCGCCCAACGACCTCGAATCGCACTGGATGCCGTTCACCTGGAACCGGCAATTCAAGCACGCGCCCAAGCTGATCGCCGGGGCCGAGGGCATGACCTACTATACCCACGACGGCCGCGAGCTGCTCGACGGCACGGCCGGCCTGTGGTGTGTCAACGCCGGACACAACCGCGACCGCATCGTGCGCGCCGTGCAGGAGCAGGTCGCCACGCTGGATTACGCGCCCAGCTTCCAGCTCGGCCATCCCCTGGCGTTTCAGCTCGCCAACCAGCTCGTGGAAATGGCGCCGCACGGCGCGTTCGATCACGCGTTCTTCGCCAATTCCGGCTCGGAGGCCGTGGACAGCGCGCTCAAGATCGCGCTCGCCTACCACCGCGCCAACGGCGAAGGCCAGCGCACCCGCCTGATCGGCCGCGAGCGCGGCTATCACGGCGTGGGCTTCGGCGGCATCTCGGTCGGCGGGATTGTCAACAACCGCCGCGTGTTCACCGAGCTGCCCGGCACCGATCATCTGCGCCACACCTATGCCCCCGAGCATCAGGCGTTCTCGCGCGGGCAACCCGAATGGGGCGCCCACCTCGCCGAGGATCTGGAGCGGCTGTGCGCGCTCCATGGCGGGGAGACCATCGCCGCCGTGATCGTCGAGCCCATCGCCGGGTCCACGGGCGTTCTGATCCCGCCGCAGGGGTATCTTGAGCGCCTGCGCGAGATCTGCGACAGGCACGGCATCCTGCTCATCTTCGACGAGGTGATCACCGGCTTCGGCCGGCTGGGCAGCAGCTTCGCCGCCGAGCACTTCGGCGTGACCCCGGACATCATCACCCTCGCCAAAGGCCTGACCAACGGCACCGTGCCCATGGGCGCCGTGCTCACGCGCAAGGGCATCTATGACACGGTCACCGGGGCTGCCGAGGCTGCCGGCGGCACCATCGAGCTGTTCCACGGCTATACCTACAGCGGCCATCCGCTCGCCTGCGCCGCCGCCCTGGCGTCGCTCGAGGTGTACAAGGAAGAAGGGCTGTTCGGGAACGCGGCGATGCTCGCCCGGCATTGGGAAGACGCGCTGCATGCCCTGCACGGCACGGCGCACGTCAAGGACCTGCGTAACCTGGGTATCATCGCCGGGATCGAGCTGGAACCGCGGCCGGGCGCGCCGGGCAAACGGGGCTACGAAGCCTTCACCAGGGCCTGGGAAAACGGCCTGCTCATCCGCGTCACGGGCGACATTATCGCGCTCTCGCCGCCGCTCATCCTGGAGGAGCGCCATATCGACCGGATGATGCAGACGCTCAAGGACACGCTCGAAGCCGTGGATTGAGCGCCACCGGCACCGGGCAGCAACATGGGGAGGCAACCGGCATGATCATCGGCGTTCCGCGCGAGATCAAGGTGCATGAATACCGCGTCGGCCTGGTGCCGGCGGGCGCGCGCGAGCTGGTCGACCGCGGGCACCAGGTGGTGGTGCAGGCGGGGGCCGGCCTGGGCGTGGGCCTGAGCGACCAGGCCTATCTCGACGTCGGCGCGGAGATCGTGGACAGCGCCGCGGACGTGTTCGAGCAGGCGGACATGGTGGTGAAGGTGAAGGAGCCCCAGCCGCGCGAGATCAAGTACATCCGCGAGGGGCAGGTGATTTTCACCTATCTTCACCTCGCGCCCGATCCGCAGCTTACCCGGTCTCTGATCGAGCGCAATTGCGTCGCCATCGCCTGCGAGACCGTCACCGGCGCGCGCGGCGGGCTGCCGTTGCTGGCGCCGATGAGCGAGGTGGCCGGCCGTATGGCCGTGCAGGTGGGCGCCCACCACCTGGAAAAAGAGCAGGGCGGCAAGGGTGTCCTGCTCTCGGGCGTCCCCGGCGTGCTGCCGGCGAACGTGGTGATCATCGGCGGCGGCGTTTCCGGGGGCAACGCCGCGCGCATGGCGCTGGGCCAGCAGGCGCGGGTGACCGTGATCGACAATGACATCGCCAAGCTGGACGAACTCGACAGGCTCTACGGGCGCGAGCTGGATACGTTGTACTCAACGGCCGACCACATCGAGGAGGCCGTGGCGCGCGCCGACCTTGTCATCGGCTGCGTCCTGCGCCCCGGTGCGTCGGCGCCCAAGCTCGTCACCCGCGACATGGTCCGCAAGATGGGCAACGACGGGGTGCTGGTGGATGTCGCCATCGACCAGGGCGGCTGCTTCGAGACATCCCGGCCGACCACGCACGCCGATCCGGTCTACGAGGAAGAGGGCTGCATCCATTACTGTGTGACCAACATGCCGGGTGCGGTGGCGCGCACCTCGACCTTCGCGCTGACCAACGCGACCATCCGGTTCGTCCTGGACATCGCGGAAAAGGGCTATCGCCGCGCGCTCGCCGAGGATCCGCACCTGCGCGACGGCCTCAATCTGGCGTTCGGCAAGGTCACCCACAAAGGGGTGGCGCACAGCCTGGAGCACCACTTCACGGCGCCGCAGGAGGCGCTGGGGCTGTAGGTTGCTTATGCGCCGTCAGGCTCAGGCTTGGATGTCACGCTCCTGAACATCGCTTAGCAACTGGGCCACATGCGCCCTGAGCTTCGCCGCAATCGCTTCCGGCTCATGGCCGAGTTCCGCCGCCGGCACGGGCGCGCCAAAGCGCACGCTCGTCGCCGCCGGTTTGGGCCAGCGGGCGCCGCGCGGCATCGCCGCGTCGGTGCCCGTGATGGCGCACGGGACGACGGGGGCGCCGGTTTCCGCGAGGATGCGCCCGATGCCCGCCTTGAACGGCTGCAGCGCGCCGTCGGGGGAGCGGAATTCCTCGGGGAACCAGACGACGATGCGCCCTGTTCCCAGAACCCGGACGGCGGCATCGATGCTGGCGCGGGGCGCGCGGTCGTCCACCGGAAACAGGTTCGCCACTCGGGCGAGCAGTCGGCCCCAGTGGCTGTCGAACAGGCGGCCGCGGTCGGCACCCCAGGCGACCAGCGGGCGGTAGCGGCCGGGCAGGGCAGCGGACAGCACGAGCACGTCCAGGTCGCTGAGATGGTTCGCCGCGATGACAGCCGGACCACGCTCGGGCAGGTGGTCGACGCCGTGCACGCGCAGCCGGAACAGCGTCCCCGCAACGCCCCGGACCAGGCCGTGCAGCACCGCGGCCGCGGCGCGCTCGCCCGCCGTCTGGCCGTCGCGCAGCCAGCGCGGCAGATCTTCCTCGCCGCGCGCGCCCGCGCCCTCGGCGCGCCGGGGCGCCTGGGTCACCTCCCGGAGCAGGTCGCGCACGGTCAGGCTGCGTGCGATCGCCGCTTCCGAGAGCACGATGCCGAACCGGTCCTCCATCTCCGCGGTCATGGTCACCCACGCGAGCGAGTCCACACCGAGGTCGAGCTGCGGGCTCGTCGCCGGCGTGACCGGCTTGTCGGGAAAGCGCTCGCGCAGCCAGGCGAGCACGGCGGCCGCCATCGGGTCCGCACGGAGTGCGTCGTCCCCCGCATCCGCGGCTTCCTCGGCCTGCTCCCCGCGCGCGGCGCGGTCGAAGATGGGCGCCAGCTTGTGCCGCTGATACTTGCCCAGAAGGGTGCGGGGCAGGGTTTCTCGGGTCAGCGCCCAGTCGCTCAGGCGCTTGTACGCGGGCAGGCGGGGCGCCTGCTCGGCGAGCGAGATGCGGATCAGGTCGGCGACGCTGCCGCTGGCTTCGCGGAGCGCCTCCATCTCGGGCACCACGAGCCCGACAAGGGCGCCGCTGCGTTCCAGCACGGCGATCTCCCGGATGTACGGGCTCTCGGCGTAGACCGCCTCGACCGTCTCGGGCGCGACGTTCTTGCCATCGGGCAGGACGATCATCTCCTTGGCCCGCCCGGTGATCCAGAGATAGCCGTCGCGGTCCAGGTGCCCGACGTCGCCGGTGCGGAACCAGCCGTCGCCGCTGAAGGCCTCGGCGTTGGCCTCGGGGCGATTGGTGTAGCCGGGAAAGACGCTCGCCCCCTTGAGCCGGATCTCGCCGTCGCCCGCGCCGGTGTCGCCCTCGGCGGAGAGCACGGCCGTGTCGATGTCGATGGCCATGCCCGGCGCGGGCAGGCCGGCGCTGCCGATGCGGTTGCGACCGGGCGGGTTGAAGGTGGCGATGGAGGCGGTCTCGACCAGGCCGTAGCCGGAGAGCACCTGCCAGCCGAAGCCCTCCAGCGTGCGCGCCGCGTCCGGGTCCAGCCGCGCGCCGCCCGAGGCGAGGGTCTCCAGCTCCGGCGCCAGGCGCGCGTGCAGCGGCTTGAGCAGCGTGCGCCCGACCCGCCAGCCGACGCGCGCGCGTAGCGCCGTCGAGAGGCGGAGCAGGGCATACATGCCCTTCTCCAACGCACCGCCGCGGCGCAGCCGGTCGGTCAGGCCCTCGGCGAGGGCGCTGTAGAGCCGGGGCACGCCGACCACCACGCGCACCTGCCCGCGGCCCAGAGCGTCGCGAATTTCCGGCCCGCTGACCCCGGCGGGCAGGACGATCGTCGCACCGGTCGCCAGCGGGGTGAGCATGCCCACGATAAAGGGATAGGAGTGGTGCAGCGGCAGCGGCAGGAGCACCCCGTCGCCCTGTTCGACGACGTTCAACGAACGAAGTGCGTCCACGTTGTGCGCAATATTGCGGTGGGTCAGCGGCACGCCCTTGGGCGGCCCCGTGGTGCCCGAGGTGAAGAACAGACTCGCCACGCCGTCCGGGTCCGGCGCGGGCAACGCGGTGATCGGGTCCGCTTCAAGTTGGGAGAGGGCGCGCAGGTCGTTCGTCTCCGCGTCGAGAAGCCGGACGTCCAGCTCGCCCAGGCCGGCTTGGACCAGCGCGTCCTGGTTCGCGCGAACGGTCAACACCATGCGCGCCCCGCTCGCAGTGAGCTGTTGAGCCAGCGCGTCGGGCGTCAGGTCGGTGTCCAGGGAGACGCCGACGCCGCCGGCGAAGAGAATGGCCAGCCGTGCGGCGAGCCAGTCCGGACTGTTGGGGGCATAGATCCCCACGTAGGCGCCGTCGCCCGCGCCCTGCGCGCGCAACCCCGCGGCCAGCCGGCGCGCCCACGCGTCCAGCTCGGCATAGGTCACGACCGTACTGCCGCCGTCCGCGCCGAACCTGCGGATGGCCGGGCGGTCGCCGTAGGCGGCGAGGGCGGACAGGCGGTCGAGGAGCGTCGCGGTCATGCTGGATCAAGGTTAAGACCGGTCCGGCATCCCGGCAAGTCGCCGGTCCGCACGACACCGTGACCGGGCGAGGGAAGCCCGCGAGCGCGGTGCATCTGGATCACCCCCACGCGCCGGCCCATATCGCGGCGAGACCACAAGCTTGGGGCGGCGTGGCGGCGCCACGGCCGTCCGGGAGGTGTGCATGAACGTCAACGCCGACTTTAGCCAGCGCGCCGCCGAGCACGCGGCCGAGCTGCCCTGGCGGCCGTCCCCCATGCCGGGCGTCGAGCGGCGCATGCTCGACCGGATCGGCGACGAGGTCGCGCGCGCCACGAGCCTCGTGCGCTACGCCCCGAACAGCGCTTTCAGCGCGCACACGCACGGCGGCGGCGAGGAGTTCATCGTCCTGGACGGCGTGTTCCAGGACGAGCACGGCGACTATCCCGCCGGCAGCTACGTGCGCAACCCGCCGCAATCGTCCCACACCCCGGCGTCGGACGAAGGCTGCACGATTTTCGTCAAGCTCTGGCAGTTCGATCCGGCGGATCAGGCACACGTGCGTTTGCACATCGCCGACGTGGAAGCGCACTCCGACCCGGATCGGCCCGACGTGCAGGTCCGGCCGCTTTTCCGCGACTCCCGCGAGGAGGTTCGGGTCGAGACCTGGGCGCCGGATGCCGATGTCGAGGTCGCGGCCGAGGGCGGCGCCGAACTCTTCGTGCTGGGCGGTGCGTTCCGGGAGCGCGGCACGGCCTTCGGGCTGCACGACTGGCTCCGCCTGCCCGACGGCGATCGCGCCCGGTTCAGCGCCGGTCCGGACGGCGCACAGGTGTGGATCAAGACGGGCCATCTGCGCGATGCCGCGGCGCCGGCGGCCGGGTAGGCCGGTCGCCCGGTCATCCCGCGGCGCGTGGCCTACGCCGTACCCCCGCCGGGCGAGGTCCGAAAGCCCTGGATCAGATCCTTGAGCGTGTCGATGGGCACGGGGAAGACGATGGTGGAGGTCTTGTCCCCGGCGATATCCTGGAGCGCCGAGAGATAGCGCAGTTGCATGGACTGCGGCTCCTTGGACAACAGGCCGGCGGCTTCGACGAGCTTTTTCGCGGCCTGCTGCTCGCCTTCGGCGTTGATGATCTTGGCGCGCCGCACGCGCTCGGCCTCGGCCTGCTTGGCGATCGCGCGGACCATGCTTTCGTCGATGTCGACGTGCTTGATCTCCACGTTGGAGACCTTGATGCCCCACTGGTCCGTCTGCGTGTCCAGGATCTCCTGGATATCCCGGTTGAGCTTGTCGCGCTCGGCGAGCATCTCGTCCAGCTCGTGCTTGCCCAGCACCGAGCGCAGCGTGGTCTGGGCGAGTTCGCTGGTGGCGCGGCGGTAGTCCGCGACCTGGATGATCGCCTTGTCCGCCTCCAGCACGCGAAAATACAGCACGGCGTTGACCTTCACCGAGACGTTGTCCTGGCTGATCACGTCCTGGCTGGGGACGTCCTCGGTAATGGTGCGGATGTCCACCCGCACGAGCTGCTGGATGATGGGGATGACGATCTGGAAGCCCGGGCCGCGCACGCCGGTGAAGCGGCCGAGCGTGAACACCACGCCGCGTTCGTACTCGCGCAGAATCGTGATCGCCGCGGCGAGGAAGGCCAGGATGAGCAGCGCGACGACGGCAATGACGACGAGGTTGGCGGTCATGCGGGATCTCCTGCGGTCTTGGACGGTGCCGTGTCAGCAACCGGCGCCACGGTCACGGTCAGGCCGTTGCGGGCGCGCACCTCGACTTCCTGTCCGCTTTCGAGATCGGTCGGGCCGCGCGCGTTCCAGCGCTCGCTGTGCAGCCAGACACGGCCCTTGCCGTTCGCCCAGCTCTCCACCTCGGCGCGCGCGCCCAGAAGCTCGTCGGACCCCGTGGCGATCCGCCGGCGCTGCGCGCGGATGAGATAGCCGATGAGCAGCACCAGCACCGCGCCCGTGCTTGCGGTGACCGCGGCGATGACCCAGTACGACAGGGTATACGCGGGCGATCCGGTGTCGAAGAGGATCGTCGCACCGAGCGCGAAGGCACCCAAGCCGCCCAGCCCGAGGGCGCCGAACGAGGGCACGAAGGCCTCCGCGACCATGAACGCGATCCCCAGGCCGATAAGCGCCAGCCCGGCGTAGTTCACGGGCAGCACGTTCAACGCATAGAGCCCGGTCATCAGGAAGATCGCGCCCAGGACGCCGGGCACCACGGCGCCGGGATTGGAAAGTTCGAAGATCAGCCCGTAGACGCCCAGCGTCATCAGGATGAACGCGATGTTGGGATGGGTGATCGTGGCGAGCAGCTTGTCGCGCCACGACGGCCCTCGGTCCTCCACACTCGCACCGGTGGTGGCGAGGGTGACCGTGTTTTCGCCCACGGTCACGTCGCGGCCGTCGATCTTCTTCAGCAGGTCGGGCACGCTCGCCGCCTTCAGATCGACGACGTTCTGTGCCACCGCTTCGTCCACGGTCAGCGTCGCGGCCTCACGCACCGCCTTTTCCGCCCAGTCCGCGTTGCGCCCGCGCATCTCCGCGAGCGCGCGAATGTAGGCGATGGCGTCGTTGAGCACCTTCGCCTTCTTGGCGTCCATTTGCGGGGTGGCCGGCGCCTGCGCGTCCGCATCGTCCGCTGCGGCTTCATCGCCGTTCTGCGTTGCGCTGCCCTCGCTTGCACCGTCGCCTTTCTTGTCGGCGCCGGTGTCCGTCGGCTGACCGCCATCGCTGTCGCCGTTGCCGTTGCCGCCGCCGGGAAGGGGCGAGCCGTCCCCGCCGCCCATCTGGACGGGTGTGGCCGCGCCCAGCGTCGTGCCGGGCGCCATCGCGGCAACGTGGCTGGCGTAGAGGATGTAGGTACCGGCGCTGGCCGCACGCGCGCCCTCGGGCGAAACGTAGGTCGCCACGGGCACGCGGCTCGCCAGGATGGCCGAGATGATCTCGCGCATGCTCGCGCTCAGCCCGCCCGGCGTGTCCATCTCAATGAGGACGAGCGCGCGGTTCTCGCGGTTGGCGCGTTCGATCTCGTCGATGAGGTAGCCGGCCGTCGCCGGGCCAATGGGGCCGTCGATCTGGGCGACCGCGACCACGGGCGCGGTGTCGGCGCCACCTGCGGCGGGCTGGGGATCCGCGCCCGCCCGCCACGGCACGAACGCTGCCGCGAGTGCGAGCAGCACGGCGGCAAAACGGCGGCGGCGCGGACCGGAACGGCTGGGCATACCCGTGATACTAGCCCACCAGCCGGCGGGAACAAATCCCGCCGGTGGTCCTGTCCTGCGTCCCGATCGGCTTAAGGCTGCATATCGCCTTGATCGTGAATCCGGCGGATACGGTGGGCGAGATCCGAGGTTTCCATGGTCATGCGCTGGTTCAGCGCGCTGCGCGCCGCCTCGCGAAGGCGCTCCCAGGGGCCGCGCCCCCCGGACCCGGACGGCGCGGGTTCGTCGATGCGGATGCGTTCGTCATCCGCGAGCACGTCGGCGTCGCGTTCCCGTGTCGATGCGGAGTCCATCACCATCGCACGCCTCCCACCCGATGCTGCCGTGCAGTGCCCGGGAGAATGACCCAAAACGCGCCGCGTGGGAACCCCTCCGGTTCGCTCGCCAGACCAGTTTCGCCGTCCATGGTAGGTCGTAACCCTGAATCGTTCCGAAGCGGCCGCGCTGAGGGCAACCCCGCGCATGTTACGGTAATTGCCCGCACGCCCGGACGCGATGTGCAGGGGGTGCGGCGCAAAGCCCCATGGCGGGCACAACGGTCCGCAAGGTGGACCCGGGAGGTAACGCATGCAAGTGGCCCAAATCCTGCGCCGGAAGGGTGGCGAGGTCGCGACCGTGACGCGGGCGACAGCCATTCCGGCGGTTGCGGCGATGCTCAAGGCGCGGGGCATCGGCGCGGTCGTGGTGCTGGAGGCGGATGGCCGCATCGCCGGGATTCTCTCCGAGCGCGACATCGTCTACGCGCTCGCCGACAACGGCCGCGGCCTCGATCATCTCTCCGCGGGCGACCTGATGAGCCGCGACGTGGCCACGTGCCGGCCGGGACAGGACATCAACGAGGTCATGCGCGCGATGACGGACAAGCGCTTTCGGCACATGCCCGTCCTGGACGTGGACCGGCTCGTGGGTGTGATCTCGATCGGGGATGCGGTGAAGACCCGGATCGAGGAGCTGGAGAACGAGCGCGAGGCGCTGACCAGTTTCATTCACGGCTGAGGCCCAACCGGCGCGGCACGGGCGCGGCACAGGTGCGCCACGCGGTTCACCGCTGGAAGCGCGCCGCCAGATCGTCCATGGAGCGGGCCAGGATCTCGGTGAGGGCGGTGCGGAACGCGCGCACCGCCGCGCTGACGCGCCCGGTCGCGACCGGGCGCGTGCGCGTGTAGCGCTTCATCAGGACGGGCTCGCCGTCGCGCGTCCGGGTGATGGTGATCTCGACGGCCATGGCGGCCGCGGACCCGGCGCCCTGCCGACGGTGGTGCAGCCGCTCCACCGCCCCCGTCATGCGGTAGTCGGGCAGCAGCCGCGCTGCCGGTGAGGCCACCCGCTCGGCCACGTTGGCGCGGCGGTATTCCCGGATCGCCGCGTCCCGGAGCATGGCCCCCGGCGTCTGGCTCCAGTAATGGTAGGTATACTGGCGCAGCCGCGGGCCCTCGGCCGTCTTGTAGAGAAGGGGGCGTTCGGCGACGACGCCGTCGGCGGCGAAGCGCTCCACCACCAGGGTGCCCCCGAGCAGCGGCTCGCCGAAACGCCGCCCGGAGTCGGCCGGTGTGAGTTCGTAGAAGTTGTCGGGCGGCGGCGGTTCCGTGCCGCAGCCGCCTGCGGCCAGCAGCGCGGCAGCGGCCGGCACCGCAAGGGCGTTGCGCCGGTTCATTCCGCCGCCTCCGCGCGTCCGCCGCCGCGCAGCAGCAGGCCGGGGTTGCGCCGGATCTGCCGGGCGAATTCGTGCATGTTCCGGCTGGTGTTTTCCAGGTTGTAGGTGATGGCGTCGATGCGCCGCGCAACCGTCGCGAGGGTGTAGCGCATGTCCTGGACGCTGGCCGAAACGTCGCCGCTGTTCTTCTCGGTCAGCGTGTCCAGCCGGGTCACAAGGCTGTCCATGCGCCGGCCCGTGGCGCGGAGTTGCCGCGTTAGGTCGCGGGCATCGCTGGAGAAAGCCTGGAGGTTGCCGAGCGTGGTGTCGACGCGTTGCACGTTGTCCGCACCGAGGAGCTGGCGGTCGAGGGTTCGCGCCGCCTGTTCCATGTGTTCCAGGGTGCGCCGGATGCGCGCCAGGTTCTCGGCGGAGGCGGCGTCCTGATCCAGGCGCTTGGACATCTCCGCGACCGTGCCGCTGGCGCGTTCCAGGTTGCGCGCGATCTTTGGGGCCGGACCGCTAAGAAGGGCGTCGAGACGGTCCGCGGCGCGGGTGAGCTTGCTCATCAGCGGCTGCAGGCCTTCCGAGGAAAGCTGCCCCACCGTGCCCGCCAGATCGGAGACGGCGCCGGTGATGCTGCGCGAGGGCGCGGTCTCCAGCGTGGCGCCTGGGCTGAGGTTGGTGTCCGCCGAACCGCGGCTGATGGCGATGGCGCTGCCCGAAAGCAGCCCCGCCGAGGCGATTGCGGCCTTGCTGTCCGCGGGAACGGGAAAGCCCTCGCGCACGCCGAGTTCGACCCGGAAACGCACGGCGCCGTCGCGCGTGACCGGCTGGACGCCCTCGACCTGGCCCACCTGGTAGCCCTCGAAACGTATCGGTGTGCCGAAGCTCACGCCGGCGACGTTGTCGTAGACGGCGTAGTAGGTGTCCGTGGCGCCGGTGCGGCCGGTGAGCAAGAGCAGGGCCGCGACCAGTCCCGCCGCCACCACGATCACGAACGCGCCCACGACAACGTAGTTGATCCGGTGGCTGCGAATGGCGATCGGCTCCCGTTGACCGTGGGTGGTGCGATGCCCCCTGGGCGTGCTTCAGAGGATATCACCCGTCAGGCGCTGGAGATAGCTCTCGGGGTCCACCTCGGGCGTCTCGATCCGGCGGTTGAGCAGCGCCTGCACCCGCACGTCGGGGCTGGCCCGGACATTCTCGGGAGTGTCCAGGATGCGCACCCGCCCCTGGTCGAGCACGCAGATCCGGTCGGCAATGGTGAAAGCGGATTCGAGTTCGTGGGTGACCACGACGATCGTCATGCCGAAGGCCGCGCGCAGGTCGAGAATGAGCTGGTCGATGGTGGAGGCGACGACCGGATCCAGGCCGGCCGAGGGCTCGTCGCAGAACAGGATCGCCGGGTCCATCACGATGGCGCGAGCGAAGGCGGCGCGCTTGACCATGCCGCCCGACAGCTCGGCCGGCATGAGGTCCTCGAAGCCGGCGAGGTTGACCACCTCCATCTTCAGCCGCGCCATGATGCGCATCGTGCGCGCGTCCAGGCGGGTGTGCTCGCGCAGCGGCAGCATGATGTTCTCGCCCACGGTCATGGAGGAGAACAGGGCACCGCCCTGGAAGGCCACGCCCATACGGCAGCGCAGGTCGGTGAGCGACACCTGGTCGAGCGCGTTGATGTCATGGCCCAGGATGCGCACCGTGCCCGCGCTGGGGCGGAGCAGCCCGAGCAGATGATTGAGCAGGGTGGACTTGCCGCTGCCCGAACCGCCCATGATCACCAGGATCTCGCCCCGGCGGACGGTCAGGTCGACGTTCGCCAGGACCTGCCGCTCGCCGAAGTGGGTGTCCAGGTGCTCGACAGTGATCACCGGCTCGCCGACCGCTGCTTCCCCGTCGGCGCGCGGTGTCCGGCTCGTGTGCGTCATCGCGTGAGCACCAGCACGAACAGCATGTCGGTCACCACCAGCGCGCTGATCGCATGCACAACGGCGCGCGTCGACGCCCGGCCCACGCCCTCGGCGCCGCCGCTCACCATGGCGCCGTTGACCACGCCGATGACGGTGATCAGGAGGCCGAAGATGGCGCTCTTGCCCAGGCCGTGCAGCAGATCGTCCGTGGTCAGCGCGGCGAAAATGCGGTCGAAGTACGCGCTCAAGGACATCCCCAGTTCGAGCCCGACATAAAGGCCGCCGCCCAGGAGCGCGACCGCGTCCGCCCAGAACGCCAGGCAGGGCACCATCACCACCATGGCCACCAGGGCAGGGGTGACCAGGAAGCGCACGGGTGCGATGCCCATCACCCGCAGCGCGTCGATCTCCTGGCTGATGCGCATGGTTCCGATGCGCGCGGCGAGCGCCGAGCCCGTGCGCCCGGCGACCAGGATGCCGGTGATCAGCGGCGCGAACTCGCGCACCACCGAGAGCGCGATCCCGGTCGTCACCTGGGATTCCGCACCGAACTGGGCGAGGGTGTGGATGCCCTGGACGGCGAGCATAACACCGATCGTGAGCGCCAGGACCGTCACGATGGGCAGGGCGCGCACGCCGGTTTCCATGGCCTCGGCGAATATGGCGCTGACGCGCACGGGCTGGCGCCGGCGTGCGCCCACCGCGAGCCACATCAATGCCTCGCCGGTGAGCACGGCGGCATAGCCGGTCTCGCGCACGGCGGCGACGGTGTGCCGGCCCACCCGGGCCAGGAAGCCGGGTATGCCGGCTATGGGCGAGCCCTCGGCGGCGCGCATATCCGCGCTACTCGCCGAAGCCGGGATCGGGCTCGGCCTGGATGGGGAAGACCTGGTCCAGGCGTGCGATGCGCAGCACCTTCATCGCCGTCTCGGGGAGCCGCGCGAGCGCGAGACGGCGCCCATTGCGCTTGGCGTGGTGCAGCGCCTCCGCAAGGCTGGCGATGCCCGAACTGTCGATGTAGGCGACACCGGTCATGTCCACGATCACGTCCCGCCCGGCGTTGAGGCTGTCCAGCAGGGCCCGGCGGAAGCTGGGCGAGACGCTCAGGTCGATCTCGCCGCGCGGGCGCAGGATCTCGACGGTGCCGTACTGGTCGCGGTCGATGGGCAGCGCGTTGCTCATTCAGACCATCCGTTTGGTCAGGGTCAGGCGGTTGCCGCGGCCGTCCGGGCCGTGCGCCAGATCGATGCCGTCCACGCAGGCGCAGATCACCTGCGTGCCCATGCCGCCGCGCTCCGGGCACTCGGCCGTGCGCGGAATGAGCACGTCGCGCGGCATGGGCGGCGCGGTGTCGGTCAGGGTAAGGGCCACGGCGTCCGGTGCGCGCGCGATGGCGACCACGATGTCCCCGCGGGCCGAGTCGCCGTAGCCGTGCCGGATGATGTTCTGGCACGCCTCGTCGGCGGCGCACACGAGGTCGCTCAGGGCATCCTCGGAGAGCCCCGCGAGGGCGCCCGCCTCCTGGACGTGCGCGCGGATCAACCGCAGCCGGTCGGGATGCGCGGGCACACGCAGCTCCGCGATGCGCCTCCCGCCGCTCGGGCCCGTCATGATCCGGGTCCTGCGATGCGCAGCAGGGTCAGGTCGTCGCCGGGCGGGCGGTTCGCCGGAGCGATCCCGGCGATCACGCGGTCAACGATCTGGGGCGCGGATGCGCCGCTCGCCTCCGCCGCGTACAAGTGGCGCGCCACGCCCTCGGCCCCCAGGAATTCGTCGCCGCGGTTCCGGGTCTCCGTAAGCCCGTCGGTAAACAGATAGAGACGGCTGCCCGTGAGATCGATGTCGATGGGGGCGATGGCGGGCTCGCGAAACAGTCCCGCGACCAGGCCGAGCGGCGGCGTCTGTGCGCCGTGCCACCGCTCCGGGGTGGCCGCGGCCGCCCGGTTGTCTACCGCCGGGACCTGGAGCGCCGGCTCGTGACCCGCGTTCGCCAGGCAGACGCGGCCGCTGCCCGGGTCGTAGAAACCGCAGGTCATGGTGACGAACATGCCGAAGGCGGCCGTATCCACGAGTTCCGCGTTGATCGCCCCGAGCACGGCTGCCGGATCCTGGGCAGTCTTGGCGATGTAGCGGAACAGGCTGGTGGTGCGCGCCATCATCAGGGCGGCATTGATGCCCTTGCCCGCAACGTCGCCGATGGCGAACCAGATGCACCCGCTGGGCAGGTCCACGATGTCGAAGAAATCGCCCGAGACTTCGCGCGCCGGTATGTTCCGCCCGTGGATGGGAAAGCCCGGCTCGCGCGGATCGGGCAGAAAGCTTTTCTGGATCTGCGCGGCGAGGGCGAGTTCCCGCTGAAGGGCGGCCTGGGCCGCCATGGCCTCCGCGTTGCGCGCGTTGATCAGCGCCAGACCCGCGGCGGCCGCGAGCGCCTCCAGCGAGCGCGCATCGGCCTTGTCGAAGCTGTCCGCGCCGCGCTTGTTGATGAGTTCGATGGCGCCCAGGGTCTCCGCCTGCACGCGCAGCGGCGCGGCGAGGATGGAGCGCGTGGTGAAGCCCGTGGCGCGGTCGATTTCCGCGCCGAAGTCCGGGTCGGCGTCCGTGTCCGCGACGAGCTGCGGGGCGGCGTGACGGACGGTTCGCCCGACAATGCCGGTGCTGCCGTGCAGGCGCATGCCCTTGATGTCCACCGGGCCGGTACAAGCGCGGCAGACCAGTTCGCCCGTGGTGTGCTCCAGAACGAAAAGCGACGCGCCCTCGGCGTCCAGTTTCGATGCGATGCCCGCGAGCCCGTGTTCGAGCGCGGCGTCGATGTCGTGGCTATCCGCGAAATCGCGCGTCATCTCCGCGACGAGGGACAAATGGTCGCGCGATTCCGCGGTTTCGCTGGGCTGTGCGCGCTCGTTCATCATTCGAATTCCGGGTCTCACCTTGCAAAGAATCTTATCTGAACCACAATATCCGGGACAAGCCGCGGTGTGGGGTGACGTCAACGCGACGTGACATGCCCCCGCCGCAAGCCATCCGGGAATGCGGGAACGCGCGCATGATCGTCGAACTGGGTCACTTCGCCCTGATCCTGGCGCTCTTCGTCGCCGGGGCTCAGGCGATCCTCCCCATGTGGGGCGCAACCAAGGGGTATCCGCGCCTCATGGCCGTGGGCTCGCAGGCCGCGTACATACAGCTCGGCTTGGTCGTCGTCGCCTTTCTGGCCCTGATGTACGCGTACGTTACCAGCGACTTCACCGTCCTCAACGTGGCGAAGAACTCGCACTCGTTGCAGCCGCTGCTCTACAAGATCAGCGGCGTGTGGGGGAACCACGAGGGCTCTTTGGTCCTGTGGGTGCTCATCCTGGCCCTGTTCGGGGCGATCGTGGCCGCGTTTGGGCGCAACCTGCCGCCCGGGCTGAAGGCGCGCACGCTTGCAGTTCAGGGAATGATCGCCTTCGGCTTCCTGCTCTTCGCGGTGGTGACCTCCAACCCGTTCAAGCGCATCTTCCCGCCGCCGGAAAACGGGCAGCAGCTCAACCCGCTGCTCCAGGACCCGGGCCTCGCGTTCCACCCGCCGATGCTCTACACCGGCTACGTGGGCTTCTCCATCGTGTTCTCCTTCGCCGTGGCGGCGCTCATCGAGGGCCGCGTGGATGCGGCGTGGGCGCGCTGGGTGCGTCCCTGGACGCTGCTCGCGTGGATCTTCCTGACCTTCGGCATCGCCCTGGGAAGCTGGTGGGCGTACTACGAGCTCGGCTGGGGCGGCTGGTGGTACTGGGATCCGGTGGAGAACGCCTCCCTGATTCCGTGGCTGTCCGGCACGGCCCTGCTACACTCGGCGATTGTCGTGGAGAAGCGCGATGCGCTCAAGACCTGGACCATCCTGCTTGCGATCATCACCTTCGGCATGAGCCTGATCGGCACCTTCCTGGTGCGCTCCGGCGTGCTGACGAGCGTGCACGCGTTCGCCACCGACCCGGATCGGGGCATCTTCATCCTGGGCCTGATCGTGGTCGCGCTGGGCGGCAGCCTGAGCCTGTACGCCTGGCGCGCGCCCACGCTGAAGGGCGGCGGGCTGTTCGCCCCCATCAGCCGCGAGGGCGCATTGGTGCTGAACAACCTCCTGCTGGCCACGGCCACCGCGACGGTGCTCCTGGGCACGCTGTACCCGCTGTTCATGGAGGCGCTGGGCGGTGGCAAGGTCTCGGTCGGCCCGCCGTACTTCAACGCCACCTTCATCCCGTTGATGCTGCCCATGATCGCCGCGCTGGGCATCGGGCCCATGCTGGCCTGGAAGCGCGGCGACCTGATGGGCGTGCTGATGCGACTCAAGGTGGCGTTCGCCCTGACCGTGTTGACCGCGGTGATCTTCGGCTTCGTCCTCTGGGGACGGAGCGTCTTCGGCGTGCTGGGCCTGGCCCTCGCGGTCTGGCTGGGTGCAGCGGTGATCACCGAGTTCGCCGAGCGCGTCGGGGTTACCAAGGGCGGCGGCCCCTCGGTCTGGTGGCGGCGCGCCAAGAGCCTGCCGCGCGCGAGCTACGGCATGACCGTGGCGCACCTGGGCTTGGCGGTCGCCATCGTGGGCATGACCGGCTCGACGCTGTGGGAGACGGAATCCATCCAGACGATGAAGCCGGGGGATAGCGTTCAGGTCAGCGGCTATACCTATACCTTCCGCGGCGCCGAGATGGTGGAGGGCAAGAACTACGATGCCCTGCGCGGGCACTTCACGGTTTCGTCCGACGGTGAGGTCATCGCCCGCATGGCGCCGGAAAAGCGCCAGTACATGGTGAGCGGCCGCACCACGACGGAGGCGGCGATCCGCACCCGGCCGCTGGGCGACCTCT
>CAJXKW010000014.1 GCA_913055855.1 uncultured Limimonas sp.
GAGAAGGGCAAGTGGGTCGAGGTCCGCCGCTGGGGCGACGCGGACGAGGCCGCGCAGCTCATCTCCAAGGCGATCGACAACGCCGGCTGAGCCCGTCGCCGGCCGGTCTCACCGGGTTCACGGCCCGCCGCGGCGCGTTCCGGTCGCGGCGGGCCGCCGTCTTTCGGGGCCTTGCGGTGTGCGGGCGGCGGCAGGCATGCTTTCCGCCCCGGAATCCCAGCCCACCGAAAGTGTCATGTCGAACCGGTATCGCCAGCCCACGAAGGCCTACAACAACCGCGATTTCCTGGAGAGCAAGGAAGCGCGGCCGCTGCGCATCCTCTCGGAGTACATGGAGCCCGAGCAGCGTTTCGCGACCTACCGGGTGGACGACACCATCGTGTTCATGGGCTCGGCCCGCCTGAAGCCGCGCGACGAGGCCGAGGCCGCATTGCACAAGGCCGAGGCGGGCGAGGGCGAGATCGACGTCGAGACGGCGCGCCACGACCTGGAGATGTCGACGTACTACGAGACGGCGCGCGATCTGGCGTACCGCCTGACGCTGTGGTCGAAGCAGCTCGATGCCAATGAAAAGCGCTTCGTGGTCTGCACCGGGGGCGGCCCCGGCGTGATGGAGGCGGCGAACCGTGGCGCCTCCGAGGCGCGGGGGATGAACATCGGCCTGTCCATCTCCCTGCCGCAGGAGCAGCACGAGAACCCGTACGTCACGCGCGAACTCGGCTTCGAGTTCCACTATTTCTTCATGCGCAAGTTCTGGTTCACCTATCTCGCCAAGGGCATTGTGTTCTTCCCCGGCGGCTTCGGCACGCTGGACGAGCTGTTCGAGATGCTCACGCTCCTGCAGACGGAGAAGATCCGCAAGCACATGCCCATTGTCCTGTTCGGCTCGGACTTCTGGAAGAGCGTGGTGAACTTCGACGCGCTGGTGCGCTACGGCACCATCGACGCGCGCGACGTCGAGCTGGTCAAGATCACGGATTCCGTGGACGAGGCCTACACGTTCCTGACGCAGGCGCTTACCGAGTACGCCTTGCCCAAGCCGGGCGCATATCTGTAACGGCCGCGCCGGCGCCGGCAAGGACAACGGGCCGGCACCCAGAGCTGGGCACCGGCCCGTCGGAGATCGATGCGGCGCCGTCGCGGGGCGTGGTTAGCTTGTCTCGGCGGCCGCGCGGGCCTGCTTCAGCCAGCGGTCGACTTGGTCGCGGTTGTCCGCGATCCAGTTTTCTGCGTGGCGCACCAGGTCTTCCTGGCTGTCTTCGCCCCGGAACATCTTGGCGTTCTGGGCGTGGATGTCCCGGATCGGGATGCGCGCGACAGCGAGCAGCTTCGCCACCGCCGGGTTGTCGGCCAGGAATTCCTTGTTGGCGACCGGGCGGATATCGCTGATGCCCCAGCCAAGGTTGCACGGATCCTGGGTGCAGGAGGCCAGTCCACGGACTGTGGTCTGCGACGGCGCCAGGTCGTTGGGATGCCGCGTGTCCTCCACGGTCACCCAGACCACGTCTTTGCCGGGCTTGAGGATCCCCACGGTCCAGTTGGGGGTCCAGGTGTAGAAGAACACCGGCTCGCCGTTCTTATGCTTGGCCACCATGTCGGCCATGCTCGCCGAATAGCTGGCCTTGATCGGATCGACGTGGGCGCGCAGGCCGTAGGCGTCCAGGTGGTGGCGGATGACGTTCTCGCAGCCCCAGCCCGGCGGGCATGCGGCCAACTCGGCCTTGCCGTCGCCGTCCGTGTCGAACGCCGCCTTGACCTCATCCCGCTTGAAGTCGGTGAGGTGGGTGATGTCGTATTCTTCGGCGTATCTCTTGGAGATCAGATAGCCCTGGAGCGCGCCGCCCTCGGCGACGTAGCCGACCTTCTTGGCGCCCGGCTGGAACGTGTCCGTATAGCTGTTGTGGTTCGGGAACCAGCCGTTGACCCAGAGGTCCACGTCGCCCTGGCCCACGGCGCTGTAGAACACCGGGTTGTCAAGCGTCGGCGAGGTCTCGAAGCGATAGCCGAGTTCGCGCATCATTTCCTTGTAGACCTCGACCTGGAACCATCCGGTGTCCCAGGCCGGCCTGGGCATCTCGACGGTTACGCCCTCGCCCGGCTTATCCGCGGCCATCGCCGCGGGCGCCGCGGCCGCCAGGCCCGCAGAAACCGCCAGGCCGCGCATGAAACTGGCGTGAAAAGGATGCGTCATCGCGTGCGCCTCCGTGTTCGTCATTATTGATGGATCGGGATCCCGCAGGGCCGCGGCCGCCGACAGCGACGCTGGCCGCCGGACCGGCGTGTCGCAAATGGACAATGTTTTAGTGTCGTACCGACAGGTTGGCAAAAAATTGCAGTGAGCGCAATCCCGATCTGCGCAAAACGTATACCGCTGCCTCCCCTGGGCGGGATCCCGGGCGCGAACACAACAAAGCCGGCGGTGCATCGCGCCCGGCGGCGAATGGCCGCCGGACGTGGCACCAGCCGGCTGTGCTGGCCTGGCGGTGAAAAAAGAAGCGGTAGAGGCGTCAGGCGTCGTCGGCGCCGCCGGTGTCGGCCCCGCCGTCGCCCTCGGCGCTGCGCTGGCTGAACGCGCCGTTGCGCACCTTTTCGGGCAGGGTTTCGAGGATGCCGGCGGTGGCGTCCTCGCCGTAATCGTTGACGAAGTTGGTCACGGCGGCGGACAGGGTGACCAGCTTGACCACCTCCGCGCTCGCGCCCTCGTCGATGGCCTCCTGCATCGCGGTCAGGATCTTCTTGGCGGCGACGTCGCGCTGCTGATGCTCGTCCATTGTGACGGGTCCTTGCCTCTGGGAGCCTGGACCGCGGCGCGGCTGGCGCGCCCGCGGCCCGTCGTGCGCGCGTTCCTGCCGGTTTTGCCCCGCCGCGTCAATCGCCCGCGGGTGCACGGCCGCGGCGCGAACGGCCCGGCACGAGCCAGCCGCCGGCGATACTGCTCAGCGCGAACAGCACCGCGGCGGCCGTCACCACCGACGGGCCAGACGGCGTGTCCGCCGCGATGGATGCCGCGAGTCCGCCCACGACGGCGGCTACCCCCAGGGCCGAGGCGAGAACCGCCATGCGCTCCGGCGTCGCGGCGAAACGGCGGGCGGTTGCCGCCGGGATGATCAGCAGCGAGGTAATAAGCAGGATGCCCACGACCTTCATGGCGATGGCGATGAGGATCGCCAACAGGATCATGAACACCAGCCGGATGGGCAGGACAGCGATCCCCTCCGCCGCCGCCAGCTCGGCGTGGACCGAGATGAGCAGCAGGCGCCGCCAGAGCAGCGCCAGCACCGCCAAACTGGCCGCGCTGGCGGCGTAGATCCAGGCCAGATCGGCCCAGGAGACCGCGAGCACGTCGCCAAAGAGATAGGTGAGCAGGTCGACGCGCATGCCTTCCATGAAGCTCAGCGCGACCAGCCCCAGCGCCATGCCGCCGTGCGCCAGGATCCCGAGCAGCGTGTCGTCGGCGAGAAGGTTCTGGTGCTGCAGCGCAATCAGAAGCAGCGCCACCACGATGGCGGAGACCGCGATGCCGAACATGGGCGCCACGCCCAGCGCGATGCCCAACGCGATGCCCAGGAACGCGGTATGCGCCAGGCTCGTGCCGAAGTACGCCATGCGCCGCCAGACCACGAAGCAGCCCAGCGGGCCCGCGGCCAGGGCGACGCCCACGCCCGCAAGCAGCGCGCGCCAGATAAACGCGGCTTCCCAGATCATGCCCGGCCGATCTCCCTCGTTCGCCGGTGGCACGGATGACAGTCCCAGGATGCGCACACCTGTCAAGCGCGGCGCAGGCGGGCAGCGAGCCTGGCACATCGGGGCCTCGACGCGCATCCGTGCGGCGCACGGCGCGCTTCTCTTTGCCCCCGGAACGTGCGAGGCTCCATGGCCATGACAAAGACGCTTTCCGGGCGGGGGGTGCGCGAGGTCGACGCCGAGACCCTGCCGCCGCCGCGCGACATGACGATCCTCAGCGGCCGGCCGGGGCAGTACATTCTGCGCCCGTGGTTCGACCGGGTCACCATCCGCTGGGTTACGCGTGTGTTCTTTCCCCTCTCGCGCGCCTGGGCGGCGGCGCGGGGGGCGCAGGGCTCGCGCGAGGCGTTCCTGGCGCAGTGCCCGGTGAACCGGCCGCCCAAGGTGATCATCGACACGCTGCTGGACGCCGTGGCGCGCGCGGACACCCGTTTTCACGAAGCGACGCGGGCGTGGCGCGATCTGTATTTCGCCGACATGGCGCCGGATGCGCGTACGCTGTCCGAAGCCGAGGCGGAACGCGAGCGCGCTGCCCAGGCGCTCATGGTCACGCGCGCTTACGCCGCGCCGCTGCGGCTGGCGCGGAAGCTGCCGCGCGTGGCCTTCGACATCGCCGACGAGGCGACGCTGACGCAGGCGCACGGCCACCGGCTGGGAAGTCCGGCCAGGGCGTTTCCGCCGCCGGCGCGGGCCAACCTGCGCCAGAGCCATGCCATCGTGAGCGACTACGGCCGGGTGAGCTGGCTGGAATGGCCGTCGCTTCTGGGCGACACGGCCCGCGCCCGCGTCTACACGCCCACGGCGGCCACGGATCCGCCGACGCTGATCTATCTCCACGGCATCGGCATGGAGATGGAAATGTGGCGCGCCCAGGCGGATCCGGTGAACGCGCTCGCGGCGAGCGACGGGATCCGGGTCATCCGTCCCGAGGGGCCGTGGCACGGCCGGCGCATGCGGCCCGGGTACCACGGCGGCGAGCCGGCGCTGGCATTCGCGCCCAAGGGCTACATCGACCTCATCCAGGCCTGGGTGACGGAAGCGGCGCAGCTCATCCAGTGGGCGCGTGCGACCAGCCGCGGTCCCGTGGCGATCGGCGGTCTGAGCCTGGGCGCGCTGACGGCGCAGATCGTGGGGACGGCGGCCCGGCACTGGCCGGCCGAGCTGCAGCCCGAGGTGATGTTCCTCGTATGCACCAGCGGCGACATGATGGCGGTGTCCTATGAGGGCGCCTTTGCCAAGGGGCTGGGCGTGAGCGATGCGCTGCACCGCGCCGGCTGGGACCACGATTCCCTGGCGCGCTGGCGCGGCCTGCTGGAGCCGCAGGGCGATCCGGTCATGGACCCGGCGGACCTGATCATGCTGCTGGGGAGTCACGACAGCGTCACGCCCTACAAGGGCGGCCTGGCGTTGTCCCGGCGCTGGGGCGTGCCGCGGGCCAACCTCTTCGTCGCCAATCGCGGGCACTTTTCCACGCCCCTGGGCCTGCACCAGGACGACGCGCCCCTGCGCCGGGCCGTCGAGCGGCTCAAGGCCGCCGCGTGAGCGCCTTGCGTCGCAAGGTCGCAGTCGTATATCCCGGAGGTGCCATGAACAGCCTGGGTATCGACAAGGCGCCCGGTGCGACGCGTGTGGTCGTCGCCATGTCGGGCGGGGTGGACAGTTCCGTCACCGCGGCGCTGCTGCGTCGCGAGGGGTACGACGTCGTGGGCGCGACCCTGCAGCTCTACGACCACGGGGCGGCCGTCCACAAGAGCGGGGCGTGCTGCGCGGGGCAGGACATCTACGACGCCCGGCGGGTCGCCGACCGGCTGGACATGCCGCACTACGTCCTGGGGTACGAGGACCGGTTCCGGCGCGACGTCATCGAGGACTTCGCCGACAGCTATGCGCGCGGGGAGACTCCCATTCCCTGTGTACGCTGCAACCAGACGGTGAAGTTCCGCGACCTGCTGGAGACGGCCCGCGATCTGGACGCGGACTGCCTGGCCACGGGTCACTATATCCGCCGCGAGCTGGGCCCCGACGGTCCCGAACTGCACCGCGCCGTCGACGAGACGCGCGACCAGAGCTACTTCCTGTTTGCCACGACGCGCGAGCAGCTCGCTTTCCTGCGCTTTCCGCTGGGCGGGCAGCCCAAGGCGGCGACGCGCGAACTCGCCGGCGAGCTGGGCTTGAACGTGGCGAGCAAGCCGGACAGCCAGGACATCTGCTTCGTTCCCCAGGGCGATTACACCGAGGTCGTGGCCAAGCTGCGCCCGGGCGCGCTGGAACCCGGCGAAATCGTCGACCTCGCGGGCAATGTGCTGGGCACGCACCAGGGTATCATTCACTTCACCGTGGGCCAGCGGCGCGGTCTCAACCTCGGCGGCACGGCCGAGCGCATGTACGTGGTGCGCCTGGAGCCCGAGACGCGGCGCGTGGTGGTCGGTCCGCGCCGGGCGCTGGCGTGTGACGTCATCCACCTGCGCGGGGTGAACTGGCTGGACACGCGGCCCCTGCCGGCGGCCGGCCGGCGCGTGAGCGTAAAGCTGCGCTCGGCGATGGCGCCTGTATCGGCGACGGTTTTGCCGGGGCAGGGCGACGGGCCGGCATGCGTGGTTCCGGATGCGCCGCAGTATGGCATCTCCCCCGGGCAGGCGGCGGTGTGCTACGATGGCACGCGCGTGCTGGGCGGCGGCTGGATCGCCGCCACCGAGGCTCGGGCCGGCACGGACGCGGCCGCGGATTTCCGGCACCAGGCCTGCGCTTGACAGGCGCAGCCGCGGGCATCTATATCGCTCGCACCGGCAGGGCGATGCCCGCGCCGGCTGCGTGGCGGGGTAGCTCAGTGGTTAGAGCGCGGGAATCATAATCCCGGCGTCGGGGGTTCAAATCCCTCCCCCGCTACCATCAATATCGAATGTTTCCCGGGACAATCCGAACCACTGAAAACGGTGGTCCGCCCCTTCAATCCATCCGCACCGCGCCCGGCGCAACTTCGGCGGCGGCAACACGGCGGGTGGGCAGGTAGAAGATGTGTTCGCCAATGACGGGGCCGCGGGCGAAACGGGTGCGCCATTCGGGTGCCACGTAGCGTGCGTGGTACCATAGCGCACCGCCGGTGGGATCCACGGCCAGGCCCCAATAGATCTGCTGGGCCAGGGCCTTGCTATGCGCCCACGCATCCCGGTCGCGCGGAATGTCGCTGCGCCCGTCGCACCACCAACTGAACTGGCACTGGTGCAGGCGATCCGCGCCGCCCTGTTTGACCACGCCGCAGATCGAGTCGGGATAGCGGGCCGCATGGACCCGGTTCATCACAACCTGACCCACGGCGATCTTGCCCCGGTCGGGCTCGCCGCGCGCCTCGAAATAGATGTTCAGCGCGAGACAGCGCAGCTCCGCGCGCACATCGGGGGAGTCTTGAGCTGCGGCTGGCGCCGCGCCGAGGATGAACCCGATCGGCGTCGCCAGCAGAAGCGCGCAGCGGCGGATGGCCCGGGCAGCGCGGCGCATCTGCGATATCCGCATGCTTTCCCCCTTTGAAATCCCTGCCGCCAGACGCGTGGTCTGTGCCTGGCCGGCGCCGGCCCAGCGTGGCCGCTACGTGCCGGTGCGCCGGGCGCGACCGGTCCAATTTTGGCCAAATTTGTGTCATTGGGAACGCCCGACTCGCGGATATCAGCCCTGCAAGTGCTGCAAGGCCTATGTAAGCCGTTGAATGCGGCGGGCGATTTTGATTACGGCAAAAACGGGGGAGGGCCCCAGGCTACGCGGTGGTATCCCGAGTGGCGCCGTCCATCCGGGCGTCGGTGAGATCGGCGTCGTCCAGGAAAGCGTCGCGCAGATCCGCCTCGCGCAGATCGGCACCATTCAGATTGGCTTCGCGGAAATCCGCGCCGACTGCGGAAACCTTGCGCAGATCGGCGCCGCTGAGATCGACGCCGCGCAGCTTGGCACGCTCCAGATTGCTCACCCAGGTCTGCCCGGACCCGGCAACGTTCTCGACGGGGCTGATGCGCGCGCCCTTCAGGTTGCCCCGGTCGGCGAGGGCGCGCGAGAGGTCGATGCCGCGCAGATCGGCATGGGTGAGGTCGGCCTCGCGCAGGTCCGCAAAGGCGAGTGCGCCCATGGCGATTTCCGCCCCGCGCAGATCCGCCCCGCGCAGGGTGACGCGTTCCATGACCGCCGCGGTGAGCACGGCGCCGGGGCGCCGGAAGCCGTTGAGCAGCGCGTCGGAGAGATTCGCCCGCGTGCCCGAACGGCTGTTGGACTGCACCCAGGTGGCGTGCTCGCGCAGGATGTCGCCGATCTCCTCGCTCACATCGCGCCCGACGGCGCGCTTGGCGTCGAACAGCTCGGGCGCGTCGGCTACCGCGTCGTCGAGCATCGCCCCGCGGATGTCGGCGTCCTGAAAGCGCGCGCCCTTGACCTTGGTGCTTGTCATCACGGCACCGGTCATGGTGCAACTGGAAAGGTTCGCTTGGCTCAGATCCGTTCCGTCCAGCGACGCACCGACCATGACGCAGTTGCGCAGGTCCGCCTTGCGCAGATTGCTGTTGTCCAGAATGGCGTCGGTGAAATCAGTCCGCACGGCCAGGGCGCGCGATAGCTGGGCGTGCGAGAGATTGGCGCGGCGCGCGATCAGCGTGGACATCTCCGAGGGCAGGGTCTCGAATTCCATGCCGTGCAGATCGCCGCTGGTGTCGTAGCGGGCGAGCTGGGCCTCGCGGATGTCCGCGTCGGTCATGTTGCAGTCCGAGATGTTCGCCCCGCGCAGCGAGGTCCCGCGCAGGTCCGCACGCGTGAGGTTGGCGTGCTGGAGGTTCGCCATGCGCAGGTCCGCGCCGAAGAGGTTGGTCGCGCGCAGCGTGGCCCACGCAAGCCGGGCGCGGCGCAGGCGCGCCCCGGTCAGGTCGGCCTCGGAGAGATCCTGGCCGCTGAGGTCGTAGTTGCTCAGGTCGTGGAACGCCAGCATGGCGCGCCGGCCGCCGGGCTTGCGCTCGAGGAAACGCGCGTGCTCGCGGAGCACCTTGGCGAGCTCCGAGCGCTCGATCCGGTTCCAGCTCATTCCGGCCGGTGCGTCCCGGCTGTCATCCATGGTTGGGGCTCGCTCACGCTAGGCACGCAGCATTCAGGTAAGCCGCGCACGGTTTAACTTCGGGTAAAGACGCGGCGGCTGTACGCGCGTGCCCGAAATACAGCGCCGTCAGGCATAGATCATCTTGCGGGTCATGCCGCCGTCGACCACGATGTTCTCGCCGGTGACGAACCCGGCGGCGTCGCTGAGCAGCCAGGCAACGATCGAAGCCACATCGCGTGGGTCGCCCACGCGGCCGACGGGGTGTTGCGCGTGGTCCTCGGCGGACAACGTCTCCGGTGCCCGGGCACCCGGCGGATTCCCCCAGCGCGAGACGTCGATCCAGCCCGGGCTGACCGCGTTGACGCGGATCTCGGGGCCGAGCGAGACGGCCAGCGCGTGTGTCAGCGCCACGAGCCCGCCCTTGGATGCGGCATAGGCTTCCGTCTCGGGCTCCGACATCAGGGCGCGCGTGGAGGCGATGTTGACGATGGCACCGCCGGCCGCGCGCAGGTGCGGAATCGCGGCCTGAGCGCACGCCATGGCGCCGGTCAGGTTGGTGCGCAGCACGCGCTCCCAGCTCGCCATGTCGAGTTCCTCCGGCGGTGCGTGCGCCATGATTCCGGCGTTGTTCACCAGCCCGTCCAGCCGGCCAAAGGTCCGGGCCGCATCCGCAATCACCCGTGCGACCGCGCCGGGATCGCCGACGTCGAGGGGTTCGACGTGCACGGGGCCGTGCTGCGCCAGGGCCTGCGCCGCGGCATCGGCGGCGTCGGTGTCCGCGTCGCCGGCGACCACGGCCCAGCCGCGGTCCAGAAGCGTCTGTGCGATGGCCAGGCCGATCCCCTGGGCACCGCCGGTTACGAGGGCGACGGGGCGGGACGGCGACATGCGGCGACCTCGTTCGTGGTGGCGGTGGGCTCGCGTGCCCGGCGTGCGCCTGCTACACGGCAGGTATGGGATATGACACCGACCGGGCGCGCTGCAACGTGCGGGCGGCGGCCCTTCTGGCCGTGTTGCTGCCGGCCGTCGGCTGCGCGCCCCAGCCCTTCGACGCCACCGCGCCCTGGGTCCCGGGGCAGGCGGCGCAGGACCGCAGCTACACGGACGGCCAGCGCGCGGCCGTGCCGGAATCCGCGTTCGACCGGTTCGAGCGCGAGGCGCCCCCGGCCGGCTCGGTCGAGCTGCCCGGACGCGACGCGGGCAACCCATGGGCCGGGCAGCCCGAAAACGTGGTCGTCCAGGTCTGCTACGGCCGCCTCTGGTCGAGCCGCGAGGCCGTGGATGCGGCGGCGCGCGCGTTGTGTCCCAAAGGCGCAGGGCTGCGCTACCTGGGTAGCGACACGGTGTTCAACGCGTGCCCGTTGCTCCAACCGTCGCGCGCGGTCTACCGCTGCCTGCGGCCGGAATCGGCGGACGGCGCCGATTCTGATGCGGGCGGCGAGTCTGGCTGAGGTGTATCCAGCTCCGCGGCCCATTCGGCCAGCACGTCGCCGTCCGCCTCCACCGGTCGGCGGGCCGCGGCTTCCGCGTGCAGGGTTTCCGCAGACGCCACCCGCGCGAGCGCCCACACGGCCATGGCGCGCACCACGCCGGCGTGGTCGTCCAGGCGCGCGCGCACCAAGGGTAGGAAATCGGGGTCGCCGCTGTTCCCGATGGCGACCAGGACGTTGCGCACCAGCCGGTCGCGGCCCAGGCGCTTGATGGGGCTGGCGGTGAACACCTGTCGGAAGCCGGCGTCGTCGAGCCCGACGAGGTCGGCCAGGCGCGGGGCGGTCAGCTCCAGGCGCGGGTGAAATGCGGTTTCCGCGCTGCGCTGAGCGAACTTGTTCCACGGGCACACGGCCAGGCAGTCGTCGCAGCCGTAGATCCGGTTTCCCATTGCGGCGCGGAATTCCCGCGGGATGGGCCCCTTGTGCTCGATGGTGAGGTAGCTGATGCAGCGCCGCGCATCGAGCTGATACGGCGCGGGAAAGGCGTTGGTGGGGCAGGCGTCCAGACAGGCGCGGCAGCTTCCACAGTGGTCCGTCTCGGAAGCATCCGGCGCGAGATCCAGGTCGGTGAACACCTCGCCCAGGAACAGCCAGTTCCCCCAGTCCCGCGCCAGCAGGTTGGTGTGCTTGCCCTGCCAGCCCAGACCGGCGCGCTGGGCCAGCGGTTTCTCCATGACCGGTGCGGTGTCCACGAAGACCTTGACCTGCGCGCCCAGTTCCTGGGCCATCCAGCGGGCGAGGTGCTTGAGCCGCTTCTTGACCAGGTCGTGGTAGTCGCGGTTCTGGGCGTAGACCGAAATGGTGCCCCGCTCGGGCCGGTCGAGCATGGCCAGCGGGTCGCGGCCAGGCCCGTAGTTCAGTGCCAGGACCACGACGCTGCGCGCCTCCCCCCACAGCGCCCGGGGATGGCGGCGGCGCTCCGCCGTGTCGGCGAGCCAGCCCATATCGCCGTGGTAGCCCCGGTCGATGTAGCTGAGCAAGCCCACCTGGGCCGCCTCGTGCATCTCCGCCTCGGCAAAGCCCACGGCGTCGAAGCCCAGATCGAGCGCATGCGTGCGGATCGCGGCCTTGGGCTCGCGCGTTTCGTCGGGGGAGGCGGAAGGGCCGGTCATGCCGGGAGCCTACGCGTCGTCGCGGCACCGCCCAAGGCCAGCGCGTCAGCCGCGCCCGCGGTAGGGCTGCACGCCCTGGTCGGGCAGCCACAGGCCCTCGGGCGGCGGTCCCGTCTGGTGGAAGATGTCGATGGGGATGCCCCCGCGCGGATACCAGTAGCCGCCGATGCGCAGCCACTGCGGCGCGATCTCCGCGCGCAGGCGCTTGACGATGGTCAGCGTGACATCCTCGTGGAATCCGCAGTGGTTGCGGAAGCTGTGCAGGTACAGCTTGAGCGACTTGCTCTCCACGATGTGGCGGCCCGGGACGTAGTCGATCACGAAGTGGGCGAAGTCCGGCTGCCCGGTCATCGGGCACAGCGAAGTGAACTCCGGGCAGGTGAAGCGCACCAGATAGACCTCGTCCGGGTGCGGGTTGGGCGCCCGTTCCAGCAGCGCCGCGTCCGGCGAGGCCGGTACGGGCGTCTCCGCGCCGAGCTGGGTCAGGCTGCGCCCGTCGTCCTCGCTCATGGCCGTGTCTCCGTCGGTTCGTCCTGTGCCCCGGTCCAGGGCGGCGCGGCGCGGTCCGCGAGTGCCGCCGTCATCGCCTCGGCGAAGTCCGCCATTCCCCCTTCGGATATAGCCCGGCGCAGCCCGGCCATCAGCCCCTGGTAGAAGGTCAGGTTGTGCTGCGTGACCAGCATGGGACCCAGCATCTCCTCGGCCTTGAACAGATGGTGCAGATAGGCGCGCGTGTACTTCGTACAGGTGGGGCAGGCGCAGTACCGGTCGAGCGGTGCCGGGTCGCGCTTGTGCCGGGCGTTGCGCAGGTTGACCGTCCCGCGGTGGGTAAACGCCTGTGCCGTGCGCCCGGAGCGCGTGGGCAACACGCAGTCGAACATGTCGATGCCGCGCCGCACGGCGCCGATCATGTCCTCGGGCCGGCCCACGCCCATGAGGTACCGCGGCCTCTGTTCGGGTAGCTCGGGCGTGGTCACGTCGAGCACGTCGAACATCGCTGCCTGACCCTCGCCCACGGCGAGGCCGCCCACGGCGTACCCGGGGAAGTCCATGGCCGCCAGCGCGCGCGCCGATTCCCGGCGCAGGTGATCGTGCACGCCGCCCTGGACGATGCCGAAAAGGGCGTAGCCGGGCCGGTCGCGGAACGCGGCCCGGCAGCGCTCGGCCCAGCGCAGCGACAGGCGCATGGACCCGGCGACCTCCGCTTCCGGTCGGCCCGCGGCCGGACACTCATCAAGCTGCATGGCGATGTCGGCGTCCAGAAGGTCCTGGATCTCGACCGCACGCTCCGGCGTGAGTTCGTGCCGGCTGCCGTCCAGGTGCGAGGTGAAGGTCACCCCGCGCTCGTCGAGCCGGCGCAGTGTCGCCAGGGACATCACCTGATAGCCGCCGCTGTCCGTGAGGATCGGCCCCGGCCACGCCATGAAGCGGTGCAGCCCGCCCAGCTCGGCGATCAGCTCGGCGCCCGGGCGGAGCATCAGGTGGTACGTGTTGCCGAGCACCATTTCCGCGCCCGTGGCGCGCACCTCCGCCGGGCGCATGCCCTTGACCGTGGCCGCCGTGCCAACGGGCATGAACGCCGGAGTCTCGACGGTGCCGTGGGCGGTCGCGAGCCGGCCGCGCCGGGCCATGCCGTCCCGGGCGAGGAGGGTGTAGCCGAAACCTGGCGCGGTTTTCATGCCGGGCCCTCCGCCGGCAGCCGGTCCGCGCGTTCCAGGAGGCAGGCGTCACCGTAAGAATAGAACCGGTAGCCGGTATCGCGAGCGTGGGCGTAGGCGCGCTGCATGCGCGCGGTGCCGGAAAAGGCGCAGACGAGCATGAACAGGGTGGACCTGGGCAGGTGGAAGTTGGTCATCAGACGGTCGGTGATGCGGAACGTGTAGCCGGGCAGAATGAAGATGTCCGTCTCGCCGGCAAAGGGATGCAGCGTCCCCTGCGCATCCGCCGCGGTTTCCAGCAGGCGCAGGGCGGTGGTGCCCACGGCGACCACGCGCCCGCCCGCGGCGCGCGCGGCGTTAACCGCGTCGGCCGTGGCCGCGGGGATCTCGCCGTACTCGCTGTGCATGGGATGGGTGCGGGGATCCGCGGTCTTGACCGGGAGAAAGGTGCCCGCGCCCACGTGCAGCGTCACGGGCACCCGGCGTAGCCCGCGCGCATCCAGGCGGCTCAGCAGCTCGGGCGTGAAGTGCAGGCCGGCCGTGGGCGCCGCGACCGCGCCCGGCGTGCGGGCGTAGACGGTCTGATAGTCGCTGTGGTCGCGGCGGTCCGGCGTGCGCGCGCCGGCGATGTAGGGCGGCAGCGGCATGGCCCCCACGCGCTCCAGCGCGGCGAGCAGCTCCCCGGCGCCGCAATCGAACGCCAGCACCACCTCGCCGCCGTCGTGCTTGGCCGTCACGCGTGCGGTCAGCGCATCGCCGAACGCCACCGTCTCGCCGGGGCGGAGCTTTTTCGCCGGCTTGGCAAAGGCGCGCCAGGTCGCGGCGTCACCGGCCTCGGGTTTGTGCAGGGTGACCTCGACCTTCGCCCGGCCGCGCGTGCCCCACAGGCGCGCCGGGATGACCCGGGTGTCGTTGAAAACCATGACGTCGCCCGGCGCCATCAGCTCCGGCAGGTCGCGCACGGTCCGGTCCGCCAGTCCCGCGCCCACGTGCAGCAGACGCGCGGAATCGCGCGGCCGGGCCGGGCGGTCGGCGATGCATTCGCGCGGCAGCTCGAAGTCGAAGTCCTCGGTGCGCATGGTGGCATACGTCTCGGGGAACGGGGTAGGCGCGGACGTAGCACGGGACGTGCAGGTCAGCCAGTCCCGGCCGTGGGCGCGTCAATCCGGCTCGCCGGGGCGGGTGTCCTGGCGATAGCCCGCGATGAGCCGCGTCTGCGTGACCGCGCCGACTGTGTGGAACGGCCGGTAACGGCTGGCGTCGAAGCCGGGTGCGCGCATGAGCAGGAAGCTGCCGGGCGGCGCCGGGATGGGGCGGGCGTTGTTTCCGGCCCGGTCGTCGCAGATATGGAACGCGCCCGCGCCGTCGACCACGAGGATGCCGATGAGAGCGGTGTAGCGAATGTGGTCGCGGTGCGGGGAGATTCCGCAGGGCGAGGGCGGATAGCGTTGCACCATCGCTTCGTTGAAGGCGATGTTCGCGCACGGCCGCTCGGCCATGCACGCCAGACCGGCGTTGACCAAGTCGCTCAGCACCCGCGCCGTCTCGCCGAAGGGCCCGTGCCACGGCGGCGTCGTGCAGATCTCGAAGGTCTGGGTGACCGCCTTGTCGCCCGTCCCGACGACCGGCCGGCAGGGACGGAAATCCAGGCCGGCCGCGGCCTCGCGCAGCCATGCCCGGCCGCGGTCGCTGAGCACGCGCACGCTCGCGGCGTCGTTCCGGCGAACCCCGGCGATGGCCTCGGCCATCGCCGCCGCGTCGGCGACGAAGCGCGGGTCGTCGGCGCTTTCGCTTTGGCGGCCGTCTGCGGTGTGCGGCGAGTCGCCCATGACCGGCCCCGCGCAAGAAAAAGCTCCCGCACCGTAAGTTAGCGCGGGAGCCCTCAGGCAGAAAGAGCCGCTTCTCGGTGCGGCGCTACATCGAGCCGGCTGCGCGGTTGTCCTCGATGTCGTCGATGCTGGGGGCGTTCCGGTTGCTCAGCGCCCGCAGCAGGTCGAACGCACGCCGCCGGACCTGTTCGTTTTCGATGCTGTAATAGATACGCACGAGTTCGAGGGTCTCGCGCTCGGCCATGATGTCGTGGCTGAGCGCATCCGCGCCGACGAGGCTTTCCTGCGGCTCGGCATCGTCGTTGGCCGCTTCCTCGGAGATCTCCTCAAAGAAATAGCTCACCGGCACGTCCAGCACGTTGGCGAGTTGATAAAGCCGGCTGGCGACGATCCGGTTGGCACCGCGTTCGTACTTCTGGACCTGCTGAAAGGTGATGCCCACCATGCGGGCGAGCTTCTCCTGACTCAGGCCCGCAAGGACCCGGCGTTGCCGGAGACGCTGACCAACATGAACGTCGATCGGGTTCGGCTTCATGTCCACCATCCACTCCTGCTTGGTTCTTGCGTTGGCCTTTGGCCCCCGCTCCCTCGTACAACCCGCGGTCTGCATCTCCGTTCTAGTGTATCTTAGCCCCGGGTGTAAATCGAAAACTAGAACCCGTTTGCCGCAATGCAAAGGATAGTCTATTATGATTTCAAATGAAATTCAGTCAGGAATAAGATCGTTAAGGCGTAACTAACTCTTTTGAAACGGTTTTCAGCGATCAAGGCAAGGCCGGAAAGGAGGTTGTGCGGATGCTCGCGGATCGTGGTCCCGAACGCGCGTGGCTGGCGCTGGGCGCGCTCAATGGCGGTATCGCGGTGGTTTTCGGGGCGGTGGCGGCGCATGTGCTCGAGGGCGAATTGCCCGGGCCCCGGATCGACTGGCTCACCACCGGTGCACGCTATGCCATGGTGCATGCCCTGGCGCTGGTTGCGGTGGCCTGGGTGCACACGCGCTGGCAGGGGTGGCTTCCCGTCGCCACGGGCTGGGCTTTTCTGACCGGCGCAGTCCTGTTCTCGGGCGGGCTCTATGTTGCCGCGCTCACCGGCTGGCGCGCGGTGATCGGCGTGGTGCCCGTGGGCGGCGTGGCCTATATCGTCGGCTGGGCGCTCCTTGCCGCGACGGCGCTGGTGGGCCGGCGCCGCTGAACCCGTCGGCGGTCGCCGGCGAACCTGATGCGGTGCCCACGCGATTCGGCGGTGTGCCGCGCGGACCGGGCCGCGGTTTACTGGGTGGCCTTCGTGGCGAAGGTGTCCAGCGCCTTGGCAATCCGGTCCAGGACCGCGTCGCGGCCGGTGATGCCGTGGCGCGCCGCCAGGTATTCCGGATCGGTGTAGGCGAGCCAGACGCGGCCCGCGTCGTCCTCGTACGCCAGGGCCTTCTGCGGCAAGTCGATGGCCGCGGTCGGGGCGGCCTTCATCAGCGGCGTACCCAGTTTGGGATTGCCGAAGATCAGGACCTGGGCGTCGCGCATCTCCAGACCGGCGCCGGCCGCGTTGGCGGCGTGATTGACGCGGGTGAAGACGGTCAGGCCCTTGTCCTTCAACAGCCGCGCCAGCCGGTCCAGCGTGGTCTCGACACTGTGCGCGCTCGGCATCCGGACGAGGCCCTCGGCGACCTCGCCCGCAGCGGCGGGGACGGGACTCAGCGCGAGGGCCATGGCGAGCGCGGGGGCGGCGAAGACGGATCGGGTCATGCGGGCGTCCTTATCCGGTTGAGCAAGGGGGTGCCGCCGCCGGGGCCGGCTCGCGGTCCAGCGTATCCTCCGGACAGTACAGATCGTGCAGGGTGTCCAGGACACGCGTCACCGCCTCGCCGTTCAGGGCGTAATAGATCGTCTGGGCCTCGCGGCGCGTGGTGACCAGATCGTCGTGGCGAAGCTTCGCCAGGTGCTGGGACAGCGCGGACTGACTCATGCCGATGAGTTCGCAGAGCCGGCCCACCGAATGTTCACCCTTGGCGAGATGGCAAAGGATGACCAGCCGCCGCTCGTTGCTCATCGCGCGCAGCAGCGCGCTCGCCTCCTGCGCGGCGGACTCCATCTGGGTATAGCGATCCACGCCCGTGCCGACCATGTCGATTCTACACTGGACCATCGTTTATTGACCCAATCATACGGTGAGCTACAGTGCAAATGCTGCCGCGTCAAGCTGATCGCGCGTTAGCGTCCACCACCTACACCGGCCACGGCCGGGGAGGCGCCATGAGCGAGTCCCACCACCTCGACGCCAAGGGCCTGAAGTGCCCGCTTCCCGTGTTGCGCGCGCGCAAGGCCATGAAGGACGTGCCTCCCGGCGGCGAACTCGTCGTCGAGGCGACAGACCCCAGCGCGCCCGCGGACTTCCGGGCCTTCTGCGAGACCACCGGGCATACCCTCGGCGCCCAGGACGAGGCGGACGGCGTCTACACCATCCGCCTGCACAAAACCGGCTGACCGACCGCCGCACGGCGTCGCACGACGGGACATGCCGCGGAAAAAATGTTAGCATTTCCGTAAATACGGACAAACACATCCGCTGGGCGGAGCACGGCCGTTTTCAAGGGGAGGTACGGCGCGCGATGACGACGCGGCTCTACACGCATACCGATTGCTTTCACCACGACCCGGGGCGGATGCATCCCGAGCATCCGGCGCGGCTCAAGGCCGTGCTGACGGCGCTGGAGGGCGAGACCTTCGCGGCGCTGGAGAAGCACGAGGCCCCGCTGGCCGAACTCGACCGGCTGGAGCTGGCGCACCCGCACGCGCACATCGAGGGCATCCTGGGCACGGTTCCCAAGGAGGGCATGCGCCAGATCGACACGGATACCTGCGTCTCCGCGGGCTCGCGGGAGTCCGCGCTGCGCGCCGTGGGCGGGGTCTGCGCGGCCGTGGACGCCGTGGTTACGGGCGAATGCGACAATGCCTTCTGCGCCGTGCGGCCGCCGGGTCACCACGCCGAGCGCACCCGGGCGATGGGCTTCTGCCTGTTCAACAATGTCGCCATCGGCGCCTTTCATGCGCGCGACAAACACCGTCTGCACCGCATCGCCGTCGTCGATTTCGACGTCCACCACGGCAACGGCACGCAGGACCTGTTCTGGCACGACCCGGACATGTGGCTCGCCTCGACGCACCAGATGCCGCTCTACCCGGGCTCCGGCCGCATGGACGAGCGCGGCGTGAACAACAACATCGTGAACGTGCCCCTGCAGCCCATGCAGGGCAGCGATGAGTTCCGCCAGGCCGTAAGCGACGTCGTGCTGCCCCAGCTCGCCAAGTTCCAGCCCGAGCTGGTGCTCATTTCCGCCGGCTTCGACGCCCACGAGAAGGACCCGCTGGCGTCGCTGCGGCTGCACGAGTCGGATTTCCACTGGGTCACCGCCGAGATCATGAAGGTGGCGCGCAGCGCGTGCGGCGCCGGGGTGGTCTCTGTGCTCGAGGGCGGCTATGAGATGGAGTCCATGGGCACCAGCACGGCCGCGCATGTGCGCGCTCTGATGGGCATGCCTTGAACCGCCCGGCCATTCCCGGCATACGTCCCGCCCGTACACGGCTGCGACGGGCATGACAGGCAGCGAGGAGGCCGGGATGGCCGAGGCGAGCGGCGGCACCAGCCCGCCGGAAATCGAGAACCTGAGCTTCGAGGATGCGCTGGCGGAGCTGCGCCACATCGTCGAGCGCCTGGAGCAGGGCGAGACGAAGCTCGACGAGGCGATACAGGCCTACGAGCGCGGGGCGAAGCTCAAGGCGCACTGCGAGAAGAAGCTTCGCGAGGCGGAGGCGAAGATCGAGACGATCCGCCTGGGCCAGGACGGCACGCCGACCGGCACACAGCCGCTGGATGTCGAGGAATCCTGAACAGGGGCATGCCCGAAAGCTGGCGACCAGGGGGGAACAGGTGACGGATCTCCAGGACGCGATGGCGAACACGGCCGCGGCCGTGACGCGTCAGCTCGACTCGCTTTTGCCGCGTGTGGCGGGACCGCGCGGCCGGGTGGTGGACGCCATGCGCTACGCCTGTCTGGGCGGGGGCAAGCGCATGCGCCCCTTCCTCGTGGTGGCCACCGCGCGCCTGTTCGACGTGCGCGATCCGCGCGCGCTGCGCGTGGCGGCGGCGGTGGAAATGGTCCATTGCTACTCGCTGGTCCACGACGATCTGCCCGCCATGGACGACAGCGAGCTGCGTCGCGGCCAGCCCACGGTGCACAAGCAGTACGACACGCCCACCGCCATCCTCGCCGGCGACGGGCTGCTGACCGAGGCGTTCGCGGTGCTGGCGCACCCGGACACGCACAGTGATCCGGGCGTGCGCGCCGAACTCACCGCCGGGCTCGCCCAGGCGGCGGGATCGAACGGCATGGTGGGCGGCCAGATGATCGACATCTCGCGCGAGCGCAACGACCTCGACCTGGACGGCGTGTCCGAGCTGCAAAGCCTCAAGACGGGCGCGCTCATCGACTACGCCTGCCAGGCCGGCGCCATCCTGGGCGGGGCGTCCAGGGACGCGCGCGAGGCCCTGCGCGCCTACGCCGCCGACCTCGGGCTGGCGTTCCAGGTTGCCGACGACCTGCTCGACGCCGAGGGCGACGCCGCCCAACTCGGCAAGCCCACGGGGCGCGACGCCGAGGCGGAGAAGGCGACCTTCCTGAGCCTGCTGGGGCGCAAGAAGGCGCGCGCGAAAGCCGACAGCCTGACATCCTCGGCCATGCGGCATCTGGAGATGTTCGGCGAAAAGGCCGACCTTCTGCGCCAGATGGCGCGCTTCGTGGTGGAGCGGGAATCCTAGCGGAAGATCCGGTCAAGTGGCGCCACCCGATCCCGCCGTGCTGTCGGGTCAGCCGGATCCGGAGTCGGTCGCTGCCGGCGGCGAGTGCAGTGCCCGTGACCCTCGGCCGAGAGCGGGGGCGCGTGGCGGCTGAGCGCGGTGTCAGCGCGCCCGCCCGGTGGGCGTTCGCGGCGTACGCGACGGGAAAACGGCACGCCAAAGGACGATGGCCAGAGCCCCCAAACAGCGCGCGGATCAGCTCGTGGTGGCGCGCGGCCTGGCGGCCAGCCGGGCGCGGGCGCAGGCGCTGATCATGGCGGGCGAGGTCTACGCGGGCACGCGCCGGGTCGCCAAAGCCGGTGAACAGCTCGCGGGGGACGTCCAACTCACCCTCAAGGGCCGCGACCATCCCTGGGTCAGCCGGGGCGGATGCAAGCTCGCGGGCGCCCTGGAGACCTTCGGCGTCGATCCGACCGGGGCCGTCGCCGCGGACCTGGGCGCGAGCACGGGCGGCTTCACGGACGTCCTGCTCCAGCGCGGCGCGGCGCGGGTCTACGCCGTGGACGTCGGGCACGGCCAGCTCGCCTGGTCGCTTCGGCAGGACCCACGCGTCGTGGTGCTGGAGCGCACCAACGCGCGCTATCTCACGGCCGAGCAGGTCCCCGAGCCGCTCGACCTTCTCGTCTGCGACGCCAGCTTCATCGGCCTGGAGACGCTGCTGCCCGCGCCCCTGGCGCTGGCCGGGCCGGGCGCGCGCCTGGTCGCGCTGATCAAGCCGCAGTTCGAGGTCGGCCGCGGCCAGGTGGGCAAGGGCGGGGTGGTGCGCGATCCCGCCCTGCACGAGGCGGTGTGCGCGCGTATCCGGGACTGGCTAGACGCGCAGGCCGGCTGGGCGGTGCGCGGGCTGGGCCGGAGTCCCGTCGCGGGGCCGGAGGGCAATGTGGAATTCCTGGTGATGGCTGAACGCGATGCCGGCTGAGCCGGCCGCGTCGCGCCGCGCCGCAGCACCGCCCTGGGATGCCGTGCGCGCCGAGGCCGGTGCCCAGGTCCGGCTGGCCGCACCCCTGGCGGCGACGCAACTGGGCGAGATCGCCATCGAGACCACGGACGTCATGATGCTCGGCCGGCTCGGGCCCGAGGCCCTGGCCGCAGGGACGCTGGGCGCGCACTACGCGTTTTTCGTCCTGCTTTTTGGCTTCGGCGTGGTCACGGCGGTGCAGCCGCTGGTGGCGCAGGCGAAGGGCGCGCGCGACGTCCGCGGCATGCGCCGCTACGTGCGCCAGGGGCTCTGGGCGGCGGCCCTGACCGCGCTGCCGGTGATGGCGGCGTTCGCCGCGGGCGCGCAGATCCTCGTGGCGCTCGGGCAGGCGCCCGACTCGGCGGACCGGGCGGGCGGTTACCTCGTCGCGGCCCTGGGGATGGTCCCGGGCGCGCTGGCATTCATGGCGTTGCGCGGCTTCGTCGCCGCGCTGGACCGGCCGGGGCTGGCGCTCTGGGTCATGCTGGGCGGAGTCGCCGCCAATGCCGGTCTGAACGGGCTGCTCATCTTCGGCGCGCTGGGATTTCCCCGGCTGGAACTGGTGGGCGCGGGCCTGGCGAGCAGTTTCGTCAACCTGGGCATGGCGGGAGCGCTGGCGCTGCTGATCGCACGCCACCGGCGGCTGCGGCGGTATCATGTGTTCGCCCGGTTGTGGCGTCCCGACCGGGCGCGTTTGCGCCGGCTGTTCGCGGTGGGTGTGCCCATGGCGCTGACGCTGATCTGCGAGGCGGGGATCTTCACCGCCTCGACCATCATGATGGGCTGGCTGGGGCCCGAACCGCTGGCCGCGCACGGAATCGCGCTGCAGATCGCCGCGGTGATCTTCATGATCCCGCTCGGCATCGGGCTGTCCGCCACGGTGCGCGTGGGCCAGGCGCACGGGGCCCACGACGCCGCGGCGGTGCGGCGGGCCGGCGTGGTCGCCTACGGCCTCGGCATTGCGGTGATGGCGGTGGCGACGGTGATCCTGCTGGCGATCCCCGATACGTTGATCGCGCTGTTCCTCCCCGTTCAGCGCCCGGGCAACGCCGAGGTGGTCGCCATCGCCCGGGACCTTCTGGTGCTTGCGGCCGTCTTCCAGCTTGCCGACGGGGCGCAGGTGATCGGCATCAACGCCCTGCGCGGCCTGACCGATACGCGCGTGCCCCTGGCGTTTGCCCTCCTGGGCTACTGGGGCGGTGGCATCGGCACGGGCTGGCTCCTGGGCATCCGCCTGGGCTACGGCGGCGAGGGGGTGTGGGCCGGGCTCGCCGTGGGGCTCGGCGTGGTCGCGATGCTCCTCGCCGCGCGCTTCGCCCGGTTGTCTCACCCCTCGTCGAAGCTGATGACGTCCTTGTAGGCGTGCCAGGTGGCGTGCCCGATCAGCGGCAGCGCCACGATCAGGCCGAGATACGCGGTGACCAGGCCGGCGGCGGTGAAGAGCACGATCAGCGCCGCCCATACCGCCATGGGCAGGGCGTTGATGCGCACCGCGTTGATGCTGGTGACCACGGCGACGGCCACGTTCACGTCCGGCCGGTCGAGCAGCATGGGAATGGATACGGCCGAGATGGCAAACACCAGGGCGGCCAGAATGCCGCCGGTGATCGTGCCGGTCAGGACGAAGGGGATGGATTCCGCGCTGAAGAAGACTTCCGCCACGAAGTTGTCCAGCCCCAGCGTCGAATAGCCGAAAAACAGGGCGAAGATCAGCGTCGCCAGGCGGATCCACGCGAGCAGGAACAGCATCAGCGCCACCCCCATGAGGGTGATCTGGCTGGCGTTGCGCTGCAGGGCGTAGACCGCGCCAGCGATCGTGACCGGTTCGTTCGCGGCGAGCCGCCGGCTGATCTCATAGAGACCCACCGCGAGCACCGGCCCCATCAGCATGAACCCCGCCGAGAGGGGCAGGATCAGGTAGATCAGATCGGTCAGCCAGAGCCCGCCGATGATGACGAAGCTGATCAGGCTGAAGACGAGGCCGTAGGCCAGGCTTGCCGTGGGCGCGCGGCGGAGGTCGTTCCAGCCGCGGCGGAGCCAGATCCACGGGCGGTCCACTGGAACCCGATGGACATAGGGTGTGGGACCGCTGAAAACCGTAACTGCGTGGCTCATGATCGTCGTCGCTCCCCGGAACGCGGTTTTCCCGGCCGCGCCGGCCGGTTTGTCAAGACGATCCTAGCATAGCTTTTCGGGCTGCGGCATACTGCCGCGCGACATCAGGGTTGAACGAGGCCGGTGCAAACCGGCTTTATTCCAATTCGAGAGTGCTGAGCGGAGTTTCGTTCGCCGACGTGTCGTTGTGCCCATTGCGCATCCCGTTCATCGGCCCAGTCTCCTGGCATGCCCGGCGCCCAAGGCGGGCGGATGCGGCAGGCCGGGTTTGCGGACGGCGAGACCCCGACCAGCACCGCGGCCATCGGATCGCTTGACGAGGGGATACCCGGTTATGGCTCAAACCGCCGCCGCCACGGCGCCCACCGCGAACACGGCGCCGCCGCGGGTGATCTACAACGAAGACGTCGTGCGGCTGTTCGTGATCGCGACGATGGTCTGGGGCATTGTCGCCTTCTCCGCCGGCGTCTTCATCGCGTTCCAGCTCGCCTATCCGGAGCTGAATTTCGGCTGGGCGGAGACCAATTTCGGCCGCCTACGGCCGCTGCACACCTCGGCCGCCATCTTCGGCTTCGGCGGCAACGCCCTGCTTGCGACCTCGCTGCACGTGGTCCAGCGAACCTGCCGTGCGCGCCTGTTCGGCGGCGACGAAATGGCGATGTTCCTGTTCCTGGGCTACCAGGCGTTCCTCATCATGGCGGGGCTGGGCTACGTCTTCGGCATCACCCAGTCGCGCGAGTACGCCGAGCCGGAGTGGTACGCCGACATCTGGCTGGCGATCGTCTGGGTCGCCTACCTGGTCGTGTACGTGGGCACGATCATGAAGCGCCGGGAGCCGCACATCTACGTGGCGAACTGGTTCTTCCTGGCGTTCATCGTGACCATCGCGATGCTCCACATCGTCAACAACCTGGCCGTCCCGGTGAGCTTGTTCGGCGCCAAGAGCTATTCGCTGTTCGGCGGTGTCCAGGACGCGATCACGCAGTGGTGGTACGGGCACAACGCCGTTGGCTTCTTCCTCACGGCCGGCTTCCTGGGGATGATGTACTACTACATCCCCAAACGCGCCGAACGCCCGGTGTACTCGTACCGGCTCTCGATCATCCACTTCTGGGCCCTGATCTTCCTCTACATCTGGGCTGGCCCGCACCACCTGCACTACACCTCGCTGCCCGACTGGACGCAGACCCTGGGCATGGTGTTCTCGGTGATGCTGTGGATGCCCTCGTGGGGCGGCATGATCAACGGGATCATGACCCTGTCCGGCGCCTGGGATAAGCTGCGCACCGACCCGGTCCTGCGCTTTCTCGTGGTCTCCGTGGCCTTCTACGGCATGAGCACGTTCGAGGGGCCGGTGATGTCGATCAAGCCGGTGAACGCCCTGTCCCACTATACCGACTGGACCATCGGGCACGTCCACTCGGGCGCGCTCGGCTGGGTGGCGTTCGTCTCCTTCGGCGCGCTGTACTTCCTGGTCCCGCACCTGTGGCACCGGCAGCGGCTGTATTCGCTCAAGCTGGTGAGCGTACACTTCTGGATCGCCACCCTGGGGATCGTCCTCTACATCACCTCGATGTGGGTCTCGGGGATCATGCAGGGCCTGATGTGGCGCGCCTACGACCGCCTGGGCTTCCTGCAATACTCTTTCGTCGAGACCGTGGAGGCGATGCACCCGTTCTACGTGATCCGCGCGCTGGGCGGCGTGTTCTTCCTGCTGGGCGCGCTGATCATGGTCTACAACCTCGCGCGCACCATCCGGGGCGACATCCGCGAGGAGTCCACGGAAGTCGCCGCGGCCCCGGCCGCCGCGGCGCGGCCGGCCGAATAAGGAGGCGTAGCGGCCATGCAGTGGCACAAGCGGATCGAGAAGAACATCACGCTTCTCACCGTCCTGGTCCTGATCACGGTCTCCATCGGCGGCATCGTGGAGATCGTGCCGACCTTCACCATCAACAGCACTATCGAGCCGGTGAAGGGCGTCCGCCCGTACTCGCCGCTCGAGCTGGCCGGGCGCAACATCTACATCCGCGAGGGCTGCTACGTCTGCCACAGCCAGCAGATCCGCACCTTCCGCGACGAGGTGGAGCGCTACGGCCACTACTCCCTGGCGGCGGAGAGCAAGTACGACCATCCGTTCCAGTGGGGGTCCAAGCGCACCGGCCCGGACCTGGCGCGGGTGGGCGGCAAGTACTCCAACGACTGGCACGTCGCGCACCTGAAGGACCCGCAGTCCGTGGTGCCCGAGTCGATCATGCCGCCGTACGCCTTCCTCGCGGACACGCCGCTGAACATGGCCGACGAGATCAAGGCGCACCTGGAGACCAACGTCGACGTGGGCGTACCCTATACCGATGCGCAGATCGCCAATGCGCCGGCCGACCTGCGCGCACAGGCGAACCCGAACGCCGAGCACGCGGGGCTGCTGGAACGGTATCCCAAGGCCGAGGTGGCGGACTTCGACGGCAAGCCGCAGGTGCTCACCGAGATGGACGCGCTGGTGGCCTACCTCCAGATCCTTGGCCAGATGGTCGACTTCGACGAGGTCAGCCGGGAGCAACTCCGGCGCTAGGGCAAGATGCGATCAGGTTGGGCCACCTGGTCGCCGAATCTTGCCCCATCTTCAAAGAATCGCGTGCGATTCAGCGATCCATCCGGATCGCATCGCACACTAGGCAGGTGGACGCGCTTTCATGGAAGCACTTCGCGAGCTTGCGTTCTGGCTGCGCCAGCTCTGGGTTCTTTGGCTGATGCTGCTTTTCGTCGGCATCGCGGTCTGGGTGTTCTGGCCTGGGCGCAAGGGTGAACTGGAGCGGCACGGCCGCATCCCGCTCGAGGACAACGGTTCCGGCACGGACCAGGAGGAGTAGCACAGGGATGCCAACCAAAGGCGAAAAGGACCACCTGACCGGCCAGGAAACCACGGGTCACGAGTGGGACGGCATCAAGGAGCTGAACACGCCACTGCCCAAGTGGTGGGTGTATGTCTTCTACGCCTGCATCGCGTTCTCGGTGGTCTACATGATCCTGTATCCGGCCATCCCGACGCTGAACGGCTACACCGAGGGTCTGCTGGGCTGGGACCGCCGGTCGGAGCTGCGTGCCGAGATCCAGGAGGCCAACGCGGCGCAGCGCGAGTATGTCGAGGCGATCGAGACCACCGAGCTTGCCGAGATCTCCAAGGACAAGGACCTGCTGAACTTCGCCATGGCGGGGGGCGAGTCCGCGTTCGCGGACAACTGCGCGCCCTGCCACGGCCAGGGCGGTGCGGGCCGGCCCGGTGGCTATCCCACGCTGGCCGACGACGCGTGGATCTGGGGCGGCTCGATCGAGCAGATCCACAAGACGATCCAGTACGGTGTGCGCAACGACCATGGCAGCAGCCGGGCGTCGATGATGCCCACGTTCGGCAACATCCTGCAGCGCGACCAGATCGACCAGGTTGCGACGTACGTGTATTCGCTCTCCAACGAGGTGGACGATTCCGCGGCCGTAGCCGCGGGCGAGACGGTCTATCAGCAGAACTGCGTCGCCTGTCACGGTGCCGACGCGAAGGGCAATCCGATGCTGGGCGCGCCCAACCTGCGCGACGCGATCTGGCTCTACGGCGGGGAGAAGTCGGAGATCGCCTCCCAGGTCGCCAACCCGAAGCACGGCAAGATGCCCGCCTGGGGCGAGCGGCTCGACCCCGAGACGGTGAAGATGCTGGCGGTTTACGTGCACGCCCTGGGCGGCGGGCAGTAGGCGCGCGCGAACGCGGCACCGATCGCGACAACGCCGGCGAAGCGCCGGCCGTGGTCCGGGACCGCGGCCGGTATTTCGGGGCGGCGGGCGGCCGGCCGCCCCACGATGCGTCAGCCAAAACGCCCGCTCGCCATGACGGCCAAGACGATCGCCGAAACGATCGCCGCCGCGGTGCTACGCGAGATGACGCTGCCGTTGCTGTGCACGGTTCATCCCCGCGCACGCGGGGACGCGCCTGCTCGGCGAGAGCAGGCGCGGCGGTACGCGCCAGCGTACCGCTAGACGTGACGCGACGGCCAATCCGGCACCGACGTCCGCGAATAGCGATCGGTTCATCCCCGCGCATGCGGGGAACACGTTCGCGCTGCCTTCCCTTGCGAACACCTTGTTGGTTCATCCCCGCGCATGCGGGGAACACGTAGACCGGGGTGTGCCGGACAACGCGGATGACGGTTCATCCCCGCGCATGCGGGGAACACGCCGTTGTTGCCCTGACGCGCGGGCGTCTGCGCGGTTCATCCCCGCGCATGCGGGGAACACGTGCGCCGCTGACAGGGGCGAATATCCGACAACGGTTCATCCCCGCGCATGCGGGGAACACGTCAGACGTGGGCCTAATCTATCGAAACGACGCGGTTCATCCCCGCGCATGCGGGGAACACACCCATTCCTCAAACCGCTCGGCTTCCGGCAGCGGTTCATCCCCGCGCATGCGGGGAACACTTGCGCCACGCTGCTCGACGGGTGCGCCACGACGGTTCATCCCCGCGCATGCGGGGAACACTTCCCCGACGGCCGCGTGAACCAGCACCCGGACGGTTCATCCCCGCGCATGCGGGGAACACCTCCGGCTGTTGGAGTTGATTTGCTTCTCGTGCGGTTCATCCCCGCGCATGCGGGGAACACCTTTGCGCGTCCAACTCGCCTTCGCCCGTGGTCGGTTCATCCCCGCGCATGCGGGGAACACTCCGCCACCGTGCCGACGATCCGACTGCCGGCCGGTTCATCCCCGCGCATGCGGGGAACACGCCAACAGCAGCCGCTCCCGCACCACCGGCACCGGTTCATCCCCGCGCATGCGGGGAACACACGGCGACCTGACGCTGGAGGGGCAGCGCCAACGGTTCATCCCCGCGCATGCGGGGAACACACCTCGAAGATGGCCGGCCCCTGGAATAAACACGGTTCATCCCCGCGCATGCGGGGAACACCCAGTCGTCAAGCGGTGCCTGACGGGGGCTGTCGGTTCATCCCCGCGCATGCGGGGAACACGCGCGCGCGCTCGACCTCGGCCGGATCGGCCGCGGTTCATCCCCGCGCATGCGGGGAACACTCCGTCTTGCACTCAAGCGTCCCCTGGAGCTTCGGTTCATCCCCGCGCATGCGGGGAACACGTGTTTTTGGACTACGAGATGGTCGACGCCCCCGGTTCATCCCCGCGCATGCGGGGAACACAGCTGCGGGCGCTTGTCCTCGCGCTGCTCGACCGGTTCATCCCCGCGCATGCGGGGAACACGCTATTGCCGCTGTTCCGGTACGCGACTACGACGGTTCATCCCCGCGCATGCGGGGAACACCTTTTCATCCAGCGCCTCAATCTGCGTGCGTGCGGTTCATCCCCGCGCATGCGGGGAACACTCGAGCCCGGCGGCCTGCCGGGCCTCCGAGAGCGGTTCATCCCCGCGCATGCGGGGAACACTCCCTCGTCTCGCCGTCGGACGGCGCAATCGACGGTTCATCCCCGCGCATGCGGGGAACACGCGCCCGGCGGAACCGCTGTGCCCGCGTCGGTCGGTTCATCCCCGCGCATGCGGGGAACACGCGCGCAGAGCGAGCAACGTGCGCCGGTCAACCGGTTCATCCCCGCGCATGCGGGGAACACATCTCCAACGCCGAGCGCACGCTCCAGAACAACGGTTCATCCCCGCGCATGCGGGGAACACGGGGTCCCAGACCGGCTCGGCGAATGGTCCGGCGGTTCATCCCCGCGCATGCGGGGAACACTTGGAGGCCGGCGCGGGCGATCTCACAGCTATCGGTTCATCCCCGCGCATGCGGGGAACACTGCGCCATCCTGGCGGACGACGTGGAGGCGGCCGGTTCATCCCCGCGCATGCGGGGAACACATCAAAGCCCGAAAAGCTCTCAGTGCCGCTCACGGTTCATCCCCGCGCATGCGGGGAACACGTGTTTTTGGACTACGAGATGGTCGACGCCCCCGGTTCATCCCCGCGCATGCGGGGAACACCGCCTCAATCGGGTCGTAGCCCATCTCCGCCACGGTTCATCCCCGCGCATGCGGGGAACACCGACCTGTCCGCGGGCACTCGTCCAGAATAGCCGGTTCATCCCCGCGCATGCGGGGAACACTCACACACAGTCCCAGATCAACTGCCATGCGCCGGTTCATCCCCGCGCATGCGGGGAACACCAGGCGCGCACGCTCGCGCTCCTGAACGACCGCGGTTCATCCCCGCGCATGCGGGGAACACTGTGGCTGTAACCCTCTGAAAACGCCGTCAGATTCCAGCCGGGCGAAAGCCACCACGTGTTTCCATGCGAAACCTTCCGCACGTCCCACCCGTTCGCAGGGACTGTGACAGCGCCGGTCGGTCGCGTCAAAAGCGCGTCCGCGGGGTATCGGCCGCCCGGCCGCGCGCCGGGCGCCGACCTCGCCAGCGCCATCCGGGTTCTGGCGCTGGCCCAGGTCGCGCTCGCCATCGCGATCTGGCGGCAAAAGGGGTAAGAAACCCCTTTCGGCGACTCCAAATGTTCGTGTATACAGGCATCCATGACGCTTAATTACCTCACCTCGCCCTACCTGCGGGTGCGGCGCGCGGATGGCAACCTGGCCTACGTCGCCCCGGCGGAGATCGCCGCCACGGGCGAGGCGGAGCCGGTCGCCTTTGCCACGGGGCTGCCGCTGCTCGACGCCTTCGCCACGGAGCTGTTGATCGCGCTGTTCCAGTACGCCGTGGCGCCGGAGAGCGAGCGCGGCGTGCTCAAGCTCATCCGCGGCGAACGGCCGAGCGTCGAAAGCCTGCACGACACCCTCGCTGCGGCGGCCGACGGCTTCGACCTCTACGGCGACGCGCCGGCGTTCCAGGATCCGTCGCTTTCCGGGAAGAAACCCTCTGCGGTCACGCGGCTCTTCCCGTACACGCCCGACGCCAAGCCGAACGCGTTCAAGCGGAGCATTTGGCCCTACCTTGAGGGTGTGAATCTTGAGACGGCGATGCTCGGGCTGGCCTTCATGCAGGCGCATTGTTCCGGCGGCGGCGCCGGGTACAAGACCTCGATCAGCGCGGGCGGGCCACTGCGCACCTGGATCGCCGGCCGGTCCCTGTACGAAACCGTCGTGTGTAACCTCCTGCCGCGCGCGCGTTTCCGCGAACTGGGCACGGACGAAACCGCGCAGGGCCGGAAGCTGCCCTGGCTGAACCCGTTTTCCGGGCACTACACGAGCGCCAATGCGGCGGCCGAGACGGTGTATTTCGCCACGCCGCGGCGGCTGCTCCTGCCCGAGCCCAAGCCGGCGAGCACGGACAATCCCTGCGGCATAACCGGCGAGACGAACGGCTCCATCATCGACGGCGTGATCGAGGCGAGCGGCGGCGCCAACTACGAGAAATCCACCTGGCGCCACCCGCTGACGCCGTATTACTTCCAGAAGGAGAAGGGCGTGATCCAGGGCCTGCCGCGGCGCGCCATGTCCGTCGCCAAGGACACGGCCTGGCGCGAGCGCAGCGGGCTTTTCGGCGACAATCTGAAGGGCGACGAAACCGGCACGCTGCCCGCCGAGATCGTGCGCACCTGGCGCGACGGCCGGGCGCGGAACCTGGGCTGGCAGACCATTCCGGTCCGCTGCTTCGGGTTGCAGTTCGTCCAGCAGGCCAAGGTCGGGGGAACCGTCGACCTCCCGTTCACCTTCCGCGCCCTGCCCAGCGACGACCCCGACGCCATCGCGCTGTTCGAGGGCTACCTCGCCGAGATCGTCGAGGTGGGCGAGACCATGGTGCGTGCCCTGGGCACCTGCCTGCGCCAGGGGCTGTACGGCCCGGCCGCGGCGGGCGACCTGCCGCGCGACTGGGGCCGCGAACACCAGGCCGCGTTCTGGCAGCGCACCCAGGCCCCGTTCGACCGCCACGTCGCCGATCTGGCCGAGGCCCTGGCGGATGCGGACGACGTCGCCGCCGCCCTCGCGACGCCCGAGCGCCAGCGCGAGCGCCAGCGGTTTCAGGGGACGCTGCGCGCCACCGCCCTCGACATTTTCGACGCGGTCTGCGCGCCCGGCCTGGACGGCGCGCACGCCCTCGACATCAGCCGCGCCCGGGTGAAGCTCGCCGGCATCACCACCAAGGAGGCCAAGCGCGGCGTGGACGCCAAGCTTCTGGAGGCCGAAGCGGCATGAACCGGCCCGATCCGACCCCACAGTTCGTCAAGACCACGGCCTTCGACCGCCCCGCCTACGGCGACGGCCTGCCGCGTATGGGGCGCGCGCTGCTGGACTGGCACGCCTGGCTGACGGCGACCACGACCGAGGGCGCCCGGGGCGAGCCCATCGGCCCGCGCCGCGCCCTGCGCGCCCAGCTCAAGCGCTGCCGCACGCCCGGGGATGCGCTGTTCCTGCCCGGCTTCGTGCGCATTGTCGATTTCCTGTACCCGGACGCGGCGACGCGCGCGGCCGCGTTGGCCGACCGCGGAACCGTCGCGGCGCTGGCGCGCGTGGCGATCCTGGCCGCCCCGGTGGACCGCGAGGCGCCGGCGCGGAACCGGGACAAGAGCCTCGCCTGGCACATGCTCGGCCCGGCGGCGCAGATCGACAACGACGCGGTCAAGGACGCCGAGGTCAGTTCGCTGCGCGCCTGGCGGCTGGTGCGCACGGCCGACCCCGACGCGGCGCTGGGGGTGTGGCAGCGCCTGCTCCCGGTGTTCCAGCACAACGGCGTGAACCTGCCCCAGCTCGCCCAGGCCGTGGCGCACTGGAACGACGAGACGCGCCGCGCGCTGAGCTTCGCCTATTTCGCCGTCGCCGCCACCGGGCCGCATCCGGCCACGTCCGGCAGCGACGCGGCCGCCGCGTGAGCCCCCGCCCCGGCAGCAAGGAGACCCGAGCCGCCATGAGCGACTTCGTGCAGATCCACTTCCTCACCGCCTACCCGGCGTCGTGCCTGGTGCGCGACGACACGGGCCGGCCCAAGACCATGACCTTCGGCGGCGTGCCCCGCGGACGCATCTCCTCCGCCGCGCTCAAGCGCGCCATCCGCACCTCGGACGAATTCACCGAGGGCGTCGAGCACCGCGTGGGCACGCGCACCCAGATGCTGGGCACGCGGATCAAGGAACGGTTGCAAGAAGAAGAATTCAAAGAAGAGACGGCCGTCGCCGCCGCGCGAACGGTCGCGCAGATGTTCGGGCGGATCAAATCCGCCAACGCGCGCGAGCCGGAACGCACCGAGATCGAGCAGCTCGCGTTCATCGACCCGGAAGAGGAACGCGGCGCGCTCGACGTCGCGCGGCGCTATGCCAAGGATGAGCTGTCCGAAGACGACGCCGGGGAAGCCGCCAAGGGCCTCATCCAGAATGCCGTCCGGGCCACGGACATCGCGCTGTTCGGCCGGATGTTCGCCGACCGGCCGGAGATGCGCCTGAACGCGGCGGCCGAGGTGGCGCATCCCTTCACCGTCGATCGCGCGGACACGGACGTGGACTACTACGTCGCCGTGGACGACCTGAACGACCGGCAAGAGGACGCCGGCTCGGCCTTCATCGGCGAGCAGGGCTTCCTCACGGGGCTGTTCTACGGCTACGCCAACGTGAACAAGGACCTGCTGATCCAGAACCTGGACGGCGACCGGGCGCTGGCGGACCAGGCGCTGGCCGCGTTCATCCAGGGGCTCGCCACGGTCGCGCCCATCGGCAAGCAAAAGCCCTTCGGCACCCGCGCGCGGGCGAGCTATCTGCGCGTGGAGCGCGGGACGGCGACGCCGCGCAGCCTGGCCGCCGCGTTCCTCACCCCGATGCAGCCGCGCGAGACCAGCGAGCAGCCGATGCTCACGCGCGCCATCGCGGAGCTGGAGGGCACGGCCGAGGCCTTCGCCGCGGCGTACGGCGACGACATCGCCAGCCGGACCATGAACGTGCCCGACCGGACGGGCACGCTCCAGGACTGCATCGCGCTCAGCCAGGACGCGGCGTGAGGCCGGGATGAGCGTGCTGGCGTTCCGCCTCTACGGCCCGCTGGCCGCCTGGGGCACCGGCGAGGCCGGCGAGACCGACCGGCCCAGCGCCGACCATCCCGGGCGCAGCGCCGTGGTGGGCATCCTGGGCGCCGCCCTGGGCCTGACGCGCACGGACGAGGACGCGCACGCCGCGCTCGCCGCGAGCTTCCGCCTCGCCGTGGCGGCACAGGGCGCGCGGCGGGTGCTGCGCGACTACCGCACGGTGCAGACGATCGAGCCCGACCGGGCCCAGCGCAAGGCCGGGTTCGTCAGCCGCAAGCACGCCCTGGCGACCGGGGCGAAAGTGCACACCATGCAGACTTGGCGCGACTATCGCCAGGACGGCCTGTGGCGGGTGTTCCTGGCGCCGCGCCCGGACGCGGCGTACCCGCCCGATACGCTGGCGGCGGCGCTCAGTCGGCCGGTGTTCGACCTCTATCTGGGCCGGCGCGACTGTCCCCTGGCGCTGCCGCCCGATCCGGCGCTGCTCGACGACGCCGACGTGGACGGCCTGTTGCGCGCCTACCCCGCGCTGCCGGCGGCATGCTGCCGGGGGCGCTACCCGCAGGGTTTCGCCGGTTTGGCCCGGCGCCTGGCGCGCGAGCCCGTGACGCTCGCCTGGGAGCCGGGCTTCCCGGGCGCCCCAGATCCGGAAAGCGCGGGCACGGCGCGCCGCGAGGTCGCGGACGAGCCGCTCTCGCGCGCGCTGCGCCGCTTCGCCCGGCGCGAGGAGCGCAGCGCGCAGATCCCCAATCCCGAAGCCCCGGAGACAGCCGAGGACGCGGCGCCATGACCTATCTGATCCGCGCGCGCCTGCGCCGGGACGCGGGCGGCTCCGACGGCGCGCTGGTGAAGCTGGTGGCGGACGAGACCCTGGCGCCCGGCCGGCGGCACGACCTGGTGTGGACGCTGTTCGGCGACACGGCCGAGCGCGAGCGCGACTTCGTCTTCCGCATGGACAGCGAGGGCGACCGCCCCGTGGTCATGGCCTATGCCCCGCGGCCGCCGCACGGGGACGCGCGGCGGATCTGGCACGTGGACCACAAGCCGTTCACGCCGCAGCTCTTCCCGGGCGACCGCATCCGCTTCAGCCTGCGCGCCAACCCCGTCAAGCAGCAGGGCAACCGCCGGATCGACGCGGTCTACGACACCTTCTGGCGCGAGCGCGAGGCGGCGCGCGCGGCCGGCCAGCCCGATCCGGACCGGCTCGACGTGGCGCAGACCGTCGGGCACGCCTGGCTCGCCCGGCGCGCGCCCGCGCTGGGTATCGAGCTGGACGCGGACAGCATCGCGGCCCAGGCCTATCGCACGGAATCCGTGTTCAAGCCGGGCCGGCGCAAGCCGTTCACGCTGAGCGTGCTCGACCTGACGGGCACGGCCCGGGTGGTCGATCCCCAGGCGCTGACGGCCGCCCTGCCCGCCGGCGTCGGCAAGGGCAAGGCGTACGGCTGCGGCATGATGCTGATCGCGCGGGCGTCCGCATAGGAGACGCGGCCATGACGAGCGGCGGCGATGCGCGCGCGGACGAGACGGTCGCCTTCACCGAGGGCCCGGGGCTGGAACCGGCACGCCCCATCGCCATCAAGGACCGGATGTCGTTTGCGACCGTCCGCCGCTGCCGGCTGGACGTCCTCGACGGCGCCTTCGTCGCCGTGGGCGAGGACGAGGTGCGCCGGCAGATCCCGGTGGGCAACATCACCACCATCCTGCTGGAGCCGGGCACACGAATCACCCACGAGGCGGTCAAGCTCGCCGCGCGCACGGGCACCCTGCTGATCTGGTCCGGCGAGGGCGGGGTCCGTCTGTATGCCGCCGGACAGCCCGGCGGCGGGCGTTCCGACCGCCTGCTCCACCAGGCGCGTCTGGCGCTGGACGACAACCTGCGCCTGAAGGTGGTGCGCAAGATGTACAGCCTGCGCTTCGGCGAGGACCCGCCCGCCCGGCGCAGCGTGGACCAGCTCCGCGGGCTTGAGGCGGCGCGGGTCAAGCGGCTGTACCAGACCCTCGCCAACGAGGCGGGGGTGAAGTGGACCCGGCGCAGCTACGATCCACAAACCGGCAAGGCCGGCGACCTGCCCAATCTGTGCCTGAGCGCGGCGACGGCCTCGCTCTACGGCCTGTGCGAGGCGGCGATCCTGGCGGCGGGCTATGCGCCGGCGATCGGTTTCCTGCACACCGGCAAGGCGCGCTCCTTCGTCTTCGACGTTGCGGATATCGTGAAATTCGACACGGTCGTGCCGGCGGCGTTCAAGGTGGCCGCGCGCAAGCCGGCGAACCCCGAGCGCGAGACGCGCATCGCCTGCCGCGACATCTTCCGCGATCAGCGCCTGCTCAAGCGGCTGGTGCCGCTGGTCGAGGACGTGCTCACGGTCGAGGGTGCGCCGCCCCCGCCGGCGCAACCGGAGGCGCAACCCGTGGCGTTCGACGAGCCGGAGAACGAGGGCGATGCTGGTCATCGTGGTTAACAACGTGCCGCCGGCCGTGCGCGGGCGCCTGGCGCTGTGGCTGCTGGAGGTGCGCGCGGGCGTGTACCTGGGCAACCTGTCGCGGCGCAACCGCGAACGGCTTTGGCAGACGGTGACCGACAACCTCGGCGACGGGGATGCGGTGATGATCGCCCCGGAGAGCAAGCGCGAGGACGGCTTCGCCGTGCGCACGGCGGGGACGAACCGCCGGATGCCGGAGGACTGGGACGGCCTTTCGCTGATCGCCTTCCACCCCGAGCGCGATCCCGACACCACCCCGGCCAGCGGTGGTGGCCTGGACCCGGCCGAAATTTCCCGCTAGGATCAGGGACCTGTGAGAACAGTGTTCCCCGCGTGCGCGGGGATGAACCGCCGCCAGCGGCTCCCGATCCTTGGCTGAGAATGTGTTCCCCGCGTGCGCGGGGATGAACCGTTCCCCGCTTCTACTTCGTCATTGTACCAAAGGTGTTCCCCGCGTGCGCGGGGATGAACCGTATTGGTCCTGGACGCGACACATCAGGTCAGTGTGTTCCCCGCGTGCGCGGGGATGAACCGCTGCCTACGAAATTGAACGGCTGCGGCAGGGCGTGTTCCCCGCGTGCGCGGGGATGAACCGAACTCGGCGACGTTCTCTAATCCCGATTGGAAGTGTTCCCCGCGTGCGCGGGGATGAACCGCCCTTGCCGCCCGCTTCACCGGCGAGCAGCCGGTGTTCCCCGCGTGCGCGGGGATGAACCCTGCGCGCCCTGGCCACCGTCCTGGCCGCCGTCCTGGCTGGTCGCGTGTTCCCCGCGTGCGCGGGGATGAACCGGCGTGGTCCTTACCCTCGGCCGGGCGCAGCGCGTGTTCCCCGCGTGCGCGGGGATGAACCGACAACCGTCACAAGCACGGGCTCAGCTTGTCGGTGTTCCCCGCGTGCGCGGGGATGAACCGTGCTCCGTCCGGGCGGGCAGCGCGCCCTCGACGTGTTCCCCGCGTGCGCGGGGATGAACCGTCGCCCCGATTCGAGCACGGCTGGACGATCTAGTGTTCCCCGCGTGCGCGGGGATGAACCGGGTGAGGCCGGAGACCTCGCGCGGCTCCGGCTGTGTTCCCCGCGTGCGCGGGGATGAACCGCGCGCGCGAACTGGCGGAGCGCGACGCGCACGGTGTTCCCCGCGTGCGCGGGGATGAACCGGGTGGTCAAAGGCCAGACAGCGTCTCGACGAAGTGTTCCCCGCGTGCGCGGGGATGAACCGCTGTAGACCTCGCTCTTGCCGGGCTCGTTAGAGTGTTCCCCGCGTGCGCGGGGATGAACCGGCGCCTTTGCCGACGTGATCGTGAAGAACGGTGTGTTCCCCGCGTGCGCGGGGATGAACCGCGGCATGAGCGACGAGCAAGACATCGTAAAACGTGTTCCCCGCGTGCGCGGGGATGAACCGACGGCACTCAGATCATTTGGCTCGTTTGAAACGTGTTCCCCGCGTGCGCGGGGATGAACCGATCGCTATTGGCGGACGTTGGGG
>CAJXKW010000015.1 GCA_913055855.1 uncultured Limimonas sp.
TGGGGCCGTAGCTCAGCTGGGAGAGCGCTACAATGGCATTGTAGAGGTCACGGGTTCAAGTCCCGTCGGCTCCACCAGGTTTTTCGCGGACTTATCGGAATTCCTACTCGAAACCTCGCTGTCGGTGGCGCGTTTTTGGCGTGCAACGCCGTTCTTGTGGCGCGCTTCCGGGACGCTCGGCACGCCGGGTGCGTCCTGAAGGCGGTTCTCGAGGACGGCCACGGCCTCTCGCTGATAGTCGGGGTGGAGGTGGCCGTAGTGCTTCTCCACCATGCGCGTCGAACCGTGCCCCAGGAATTCGGCGACTTTCTTTAAGGACATGCCGTCCTGGACCATCCAGGACGCGGCGGTGTGGCGCAGGGTTTTCGGCGTCACGACCTTCGGATCGAGCCCCGCATCCTTCACGGCGCTGCGGAAGGAGCGCTTGAGATTCGAGACCACCGGCTTCCCGTCCATCTCAAGGACGTGGGTAGACGTCGGCTCCTCGGCGCGGAGCGCGCTCAGGTAGGTGTAGATCCGGTCCGTCATCTGGATGCGCGGGCGCCCCTTGGACGTTTGAACCCGACCGACAGGATTGAGGTTGATCCGCCGCGAGCGGAAATCGATCTGCGACCAGCGCATCTCGAAAATCGCGCCGGGCCGGGCGGCCGTGGCAATCAGCAACTCGATGAACGTTCGGGTATGCCGATACGTCGCTGCGGCCACCAGGTTTTGAAACTCTTCCTGCGTGATCCAGTTCGGCTCGATCTCGGGTTCTTCAAGATAGGGTACCTCTGGAACGATGACATCGGGCTGCCCACGACGCAGGGCATTGCAGGCGGTGCGAAGCGTCGCGAGTTCGCGATTGATGGTGAAGATCGACACCCCGTCGCTCGCCCGCCACTCGGCGTAGGCTTCGACGACGTCCTCCATCGTGTCGCCGCGCTGATCGCCGGGTCGCGGGAGGTCACAGATGCGGGTTTCGTCGAAGAACCTGCTGAAATGTTTGATCGCTGCGCGAACCGCCGGAGCCTGCGATTGCTTCCAGGCGTACTGGTCGTAGAACGCTTGAACGACGCTTACGACGGTATGGTCACCGTCGGCTTCGGGCTGCGCACTTTTATCTTCTGCTCCGTCTCCGTGGAGGAAGACGCGGAGCTGTTCCTCTGCTTCCGCCAGGGAGCTTGTTCCGGTGCTTTTGCGTCGCACCTTGCGGCGGACGGGATCGTACCATGCGATGTGGTAGTAGGGGCTTTCTGGCCGGGTGACGAGCTTCGGGGCGCCGTTTTCTGTTCGGTGCCGTCCCATGGCTCCCTCCGCATCTGTTCCAGAAACTGGGAAAGTTGGTCAATGCCGATGCGCCGTGTCCCGTCCGGAAGGACGTAGCGGCCGAGCCAACCCTCCTGACAGTACCGGCCTATCATGCGCCTCGAAACACCTAGCGCAGCAGCCACCTCCGCCTCCGTGGCGAGGCCGAGGGGATTGGTGGTCACCGCAGATGGGTCGAGATCGACAGCCATCCGGATCAGGCGCATCCGCTTCCGTGACGAGGCTCGCCGGCATCGCCTGCCGGCCGCACCAGCGGAGGTGTTGCCGTCCTCGGAACGCGGACCTCGGCGCTCGATCACAAAATTGTGAGGTTATGCCGATAGGGTCTTTCCCCACGCCTGCGGCGGTGCGGACGTTGGCCAGGCCGGCACGGTCTCGCCGCCCGAAGCGCGCGGCCCTCATGCACACCACAGCCGCACGCCCGGGGCTTCGCCGTCCGTGAACTCGATCCCCGCCCGCTCCAAGGTCGCTTTGACGGTGTGGTAGCGCGACACACGGACGTCCTCGTCGCGCTCGATCCGCTGGACCGTGGATGCGGCGACGCCCGCGTAGCGGGCGAGATCGCGCACGCCCCACCGGAGGCCTGCCCTGGCCATACGACATTGTGTAGCGTTCATAGCACCTTCCGTATCTTTTCTCGGTACGAATAATTGACTCGGAACCGACATCGCGGTACAGTGTGATCATATCGGAGCACACAGTGCCATGCGAGGCAACATGACCCGAGATCGAACCCGCCCGGCCGCGGGCGCCTCCGACCGTGCAGTTGGGGACGTAGACGCGCGTACGTCGGCGCAGGCACCGTCGCACGGACCCGACCCGGTGCAGGAGCCTGAGGGCTACGCCCGGACGGTGCTGCATCACGCGGTTACCCACGGGGATCTCCTGGAGGAATGTGCGGACGGCACCGTGACGATCGTCCTCACGCTGCCGCGGCGCGAGTTCGACCGGCTCAACGCGTTCGACCCGGACGGAGACGGCGACCGCGAGCCCGTGCGCGTGGCCGCGGAGAACAGCCCCGTGTAATTGACGTGGATCGACTGCCGAAGAAACGCGCGCTCGCGCACGCCATCCTTAAACGATGGGTGTTGCGATCGCGTTTGCTGAAGGGGCAAGCCAATGGCCGACCAGTACGATCCCCCTGACTGGGCGGAGGAGCTCGTGGCATTGGCGCACATGGAGCTCGTCCCGGACATGGCCCGGTGGCCACTGCGCCGGCTCGGCGACGCGGGCACCGTCGCTGCCTGCATCATGGCGGACCACGTGGCGATCCTGCCCGAGCCCTACAGCGATCCCGGCGACGCGTGGTGCAGCCTGCCGCAGCTGATGCGGGCACTGGTCTGGCACCGCAATCCGAGCATGGCCGCCTATGCAGCTCATGCCGCTGCAACTCGGCGAGGACGCGGCAGCTCCCTGTAGACGGGGCTTTTGACCAAAATAGAGGGAGCCGCCAGTCCCTTCGGCCACGTGACCAAGATCTCGGTGACCCCGGCGTCGTCATTCCTATCGGGATCCCTGGAGTGGACCGTGCCGCCTTCGACTGTGTTGTGCGCGACGTTCAAGCGTCATCGACCGCTTATTGCTTTCCCCAACCCTGCCAAGACCGCAGTATCAGCTGGGGGCTCAACCCAAACCTATGCATCCCACGTCGACTGCCATTCAACGTGCCCCTGACCCGTCCCACGCCCGTGGTATTAGCCGGGATGGACCAAGAACGGAAATCGCGGGATCGGGGACGCAGGGCCCCAGCTCACGCGCGAATTGGTAGTCGGTACGTTGCTACGTTGCACAGCAGGCCACGCAAACGGTCGGCGCGAATAGGAACGGAGAATCTGAACCCTACCCGGCAAACCCATAACCACGATCTCGCCGGATTTTCGAGCTTTTGTTGAGATTTACACAACAGAATGTGTTAACATTCTGTTGTGTATCATATTTTTAAGCTTTATGCAACACCCATAACTACCGGTTTTTGTTAGACATTTTATTTAATACGTAAATTTTGCAACCTATTGCAAGGCATCTCAACAATCGTCATCTTCTCCCCATGGATAGCAACGACCGCCGCAGACAAGAACTGCAATCTCTAAGAGATGAGAAGGCCCGACTCTCACTCACACTTGAGAAAACGAAACGCGAGATCGACGATACCGATCGAAAGATCGAGATCTTAGAAGCGGAGATCGCTTCTGGAGAGTCCTCGAATGCAAAGAACGCCAGAAGACATAAAGTGTGGAGTCACGTAGAGAAAATTTTACTGCAAGACAGTAATAACGGAGAAGCGACTCTTAATCTTTGGAAACGAATAAACAGAGTATATCCAGACGTACAATACGGTACGTTTCGCGCATACATGAATAAGTTTAAGGCTGAACGGCGCATTTATCAGCCTACTGGACAAAGAAAATGGAGGATGACACAACCCCAACTAGAGAAAGCCAAACAGAGGTATACAAAATAAGAAAGGCCCAGGGAGACCCTCCCCCTGGGCCGCCGAAACCAGCAGATCGCCGGTATCCGGTCTCACACACCCTCTCAACTACCCCTCTGAGCGATCCGGGTCAAGGCGATCTCCGAGACCAACGAACTCCAAACTGGAGACACGCATGACCTCTTATGAGATCGATTTCATGCCCGTCGGTAACGGCAGCAAAAGCGGGGACGCGATCTGCCTCCGTTATGGATATGAGGGAAACTGGTGCATCCATGTGGTTGATGGGGGCACCAAGGACAGCGGCGAAGCTCTCGTTGAACACATCAATGCAAATTACGGCTCGCCGTCGTTCATGGACCATGTGGTCCTGACACATCCGGACGACGACCATAGCTCGGGCCTCATCCACGTAGTGGAGAGCTTTGAGGTCGGTGTGCTCTGGCTTCACCGTCCGTGGCTGTATGTCGACGACCTCGTCCATCGTTTCCAGAACGGCAACTGGACTCCAGACGGCCTTGCAAAGCGGCTGCGTGCGGACTTGCCGAACGTCGCCCGGTTGGAAGAGATCGCCATCCAACGTGGGATACCGATGGAGGCGCCGTTTCGTGGCGCCCAGATCGGCGAGTTTCAGGTGTTGGCGCCCTCCTTCGACCGATACCTGGACCTCGTCCCCGAATTCAGCCGCACCCCGCAGGCTAAGTTCCGCGCCGAACAGGAACCGGGTCTGTTTGGGGGCGTGGCCGAGCTCGTACGCTCCGCGACTACCTGGCTGATGGAGAGTTGGAACGTCGAGACGCTCTCCGAAGACGGCGAGACATCAGCCACGAACGAAAGCAGCGTTGTCCAAATTGGCCATGTCGCTGACCGTAAGGTGTTGTTCACCGGTGACGCCGGGCGCGCAGCGCTGGAAGAAGCCGCGGACACCGCTGGAGCCAACAACGGTAACCTGAAGCTGAGCATGATGCAGGTGCCCCATCATGGTAGTCGGCGAAACGTAACGCCCTCGCTCCTCGACCGGTTCCTGGGAGAGACCAAGCCGCAAGGGACCGATCCGTCTTTCACCGCCGTCGCTTCAGCAGGCGAGTCCTCCGAAGAGCATCCGCGCCGCCAAGTGGTGAATGCATTTATCCGACGTGGCGGCAAGGTCGTCGGAACCAAGGGCTCGAAGCTGTGGCACCAGTTCAACACCGAATCCAGGGATGGTTGGTCAGCGTCCGACCCGTACCCGTTCTACAACCAGGTGGACAAGTGAGATGGACTGGGCCGCTCACTTCGACACCTACGGTCTGAGAGCGCGACTGACCCCTGCCCTTCTTACGCTGTTTCCTCTCGTGGTCGTCGTGGCGGTCTGGTTTCCCAAGGTTTACTCCGAGGCGGCTGCGCTTTTCAGCGTGGCCGCCGCCTGCGGGCTCCTGCTGTTCCTCGCGCACCTTGCCCGTTACCGAGGAAGACAGGCTCAGCGTAAATTGATCCGGACCTGGGGCGGGATGCCCACCACCATCCTTCTCCGCCATCGTGACACTACGGTACCGGCCGGCACCAAGAGAAAGTACCACGCGTTTCTGAACAAGAGAGTCCCGGCGGTTCGAATTCCGTCAAAGGACGAAGAACAACGAGATCCAGAAGAGGCGGATCACCAATATGATACTGGCGTCCGTTGGCTCCTGGAACAAACGCGCGGGGACCATCTCGTATTCAAAGAGAACGTGAGCTATGGCATTCGGCGAAATATTTTCGGGCTACGTCACTATGGGCGCGCCACAACGGGGGCCTTGGCTGTAGCGACAACCGCAGATCTTATTACCCAGCACATGGGCGGCGCCACGCCGCCCGCTGATAAGGTTGCGGCCGCCATCTTCATCGCGACGTGCTTCGCGGCGTGGTGCACGGTGGTGCGCCGCTCTTGGGTCTGGGATGCTGGCCAAGCGTATGCGACGCGACTGCTCGCCCAGATTGAGAAGCTCCGATAACAAGCTAGGTATGGCTTGACCGTCTCACATCGATGCATCACAGAGTTCAGCCTACTGGGAGCGAAAAGCGCGGGTTCCGGCGATTTTCGAGGCTTCTGCGGGTCCTGGTCCCCCGGCACGCAAACCAACGACGGTTTCGACCGTCCGCTTCGGATCACCTCCCGCCGAACCGATATGCCCCTATGCTGGCGGTTTTTGGGGAAAAATCCGGACTTCGCTCGGTACCTTCCGATTCGGCTGAACCACTAGAACCATTCGTCCGGGACGAGATCGCCGGACCATGCGATAGTGTCCTCCTTCGCGCCACCGGCGCATGTGTCTGAAGCCTCGGATAGATGCCCAGCTTCGGTCGTATAGGAGGTAGTTGCCCCCGAACGCGACGGAGGCAGCATCCGACGACGCGCGGAAGCCTCCACATCGTAGTCGCAGAAGGCAAGATCCCCCACGGCGGCCTCAATCGCGGCCGCTGGCTCGGCGACCAGCGTCGGATCGAAGACGAAGCTCACGGCCTTCGCCCCCCCCGTATCGCGCTGATACGTGCCGGTCAGGGCGCCGAGGAAGCGGACATCTCGCTCTTGGGAATCATGAGTGCGGTGTGTCCGGCTCCTCGCGACCGCTTTGCGCGCGGCCTCGGCGGAGGGCCAGAGATCCGGCCGGAGGCGGGCCGCATGGCTCGCATTGGCCACGGCGACGCCGTGGGCGAGTTGAAGATCGAGCGGATCCGGGGCGGCCGTCTCCCAGCTTTGGATGGCGTCGAGCGTCACCGGGAGGACGATGTCGTTGAGCAGCACGACCTCGGCCGGCTCGTCAGGGCCCCGATTGATCCCGCGAAGGCGGCCGATCACCTGCACGAGTTCGTCTTCGCACACCTGCCGTCGGAGCTGCTCGCAGAAGGGGTCCGGATGGATCGGGGTCGTGAGCGCATCCATCCCGCCGTCGCGGCGCCGGACGCCCGCGCGCACGCGGTCGTACCACCACCCGGCTTCAGGCCGCGCGACCGGCGCTTCGTTGGTGAGCGCGGCCGCTTCGGCTTCGATTGCGGGGGCTGCGGGCAGGGGGCGGCCGATCACGATCAGGCAAGCGTGGGCGCTGTAGGCGTTGAGGCCGCGCAGCGCGTTGAAATGGCGCAACTCCACGTTCGGCCGGAAGCGGTACGCCGCGAGTGCCGCCTCGACCCGCTCCTGGGCGACCACGAGGACCTGACCGCCATCGTGTTCCCGCGCCTTTCGCTGCACGTAGGCGTGGAGGTCGCGCAAATGCCGCTCGGTGCGCTTCTGGTCCCGCCGGCGGTTCTGGGCGCCGGGATCCAGTTTGCGCCGGGTGTGCGGCGCGTCCGGGATCTGGACGACGCGCAGATGGGGCGCATCAACCTCCAGTTCGGCGACGGTTTCAAGCCGGGGAAGGTGCCGGCGCGCAATCGCCGGGCGCGGGGTGGCATCGAGGTAGAGGACCGCCTTGGGCCAGCCCGTACGGATCGTCGTGTGCCAGCGCGGGATCACCGCGCGCGCGTCGCCGGCCGCGGTCTCGTGGCGCCCGAGCTCGACGCCGCCCGCGGCAGGGAGACCGCGCTCGAGCGCGTCGGCGAGGAGCTTCCACACGCGTGCGCGCCGGTCGACGAGGCGGTTGTGCGTCGCCGCCTGCTGCACGGCGGGGGCACGGTCCCGGGCGGCCTGCCCGGGGTAGAGATCGGGCTCGACCTTGAGGTCGTATTCAAGTCCCGCGGCGTCGCGGCAATCGGCGGCGGCGATGCCGCCGTCCTCCAGGACGCGCGTTGCCACCGGCCCGTCCGGCGCGTCCGCCAGCGCGGCGGCCGCTCGGCGCCGGAGCCGCGCGAGCCGGTCGTGGGCGGCCGGCGCCAGTCCCGGGGCGGGGGCTTCTGCGAGGGCGTCGAGCGTCAGAGCGGCGCCGGGGCCGCCGCGGGACGCGCCGTCGGCGAAGGACTCGTCGATCACCAGCCACGCCCGGCCGCCCAGCGCCGCCGGGGGTTCGTGGCAGAGCGAGGCGTGCGTGAGGACGACGACCTCCGCTGCCTGCGCAGCCGGTTTTTGCAGTTGGTAGGCACAGTGCTGGTAAAGCGGGCACTCGAGGACCTCGCCGTCGCCGAGGCGCCGACGGCAGGCGCTGCTCTCGATCGGCGTGTGGGCCGCCTGGGCGTCGGCGACGGCCTCGAGGTTGCCGCACGCCGGATGTCCGTCCGCATCCACGTGCTCGCGGCCGCGCCAAACAACCGCGGAAACACCCTGAGCGTGGAGCGCGCTCGCGGTTTCCTGCGCGAGCTCGTGCGTGGGGACGGCGACGATCCCGCCCGTCATCGCGCGCGCTGCGGCGTTCCCCTGATGTCGCGCGTGGAAGCGGAAGTGGCTGAGGCGCCGCGTGAGGACGGCGCGCACGATGCGGGACTTGCCGCCGCCGGCCGTGATGCGGACGAGGTGCTCGGGCGGAGCGGCGCGCTCGCTCGCGGTGTAGCGGTAGGCTTCGCTCACCCAGGCCTCGACGGCACGGCGCGCCTGGGTGCGGGCGTCGTGGAGGTCGTGCGTCGGCGCGCCGTAGCGCGGCGCTGGTCGATCGGCTGTGCGGATCTCGGCTGCGGCGACGGCCTCGTGGGCGATCGCCTGGGCCTCGGCGCTGTGCTGCGCCGGTTCGACCTTATCGCCGGTGTCGGGCGGAACGACCCGCCGGGCGGGCGTCCGGACGGCTGCGCCATCGAGCCACGCGCGGGCCCAGTCCCGGGCCTCGGCGTGGCTGACGCCGCGACAGTGGCGGACGAGCGCGAGCGGCCCGCCGCTGTCGCCCTGCGCGACGTCGCACCAGGTGCCCCGGTTCGGACCGGTGACCGTCACCCTGAGGGCGCCATGCTCGCGCCCGAAGGTCCACTCGCCGTCATCTTTTCTGATTGGCGCCCCGAGTAGGTCCGCGGTGAGCGCCTGAATGTGGTCCGCCAGGCCCTGAGCCAGGGCAGACCCGTCCTTCTCCGCGGGTGCACGCGGCATGCCGCCTCCCTTGTGTCGTGGTGGCGGCCGCGGGCACGCAGCGGGGGTGTTCGGAAAAGTGGCTTTTCCGCTTGACCGACTGGCGTTTCCGAACGATCTTTCGAGTGCAGTGTTTGGAGAGCGTCCGGCGTTGTCGGGCACCCCCGGCCGTCCCGCGGCCGGGGCTCTCTATGTTTGGGTGTCGGTGCGCTTCGTGGCCGTCGTCACGCCTCCCTGCGTCGGTGGTTAACCTCTCTCGTCCCGCGGCCTTTTGGGGACGGGTTCTTTATGTCCCATCGAGCAGTCCTTCGATGAGCTCCTGGGTGCGCACCGCGCCCCGCTGGCGCCGGACGCGGATTTCGTAGGCCTCGCGCGCGCGGCCGGAGCGGTGGCCGAGCAGATCGCTCGCCGCCCAGGACTCAGCTGGTGCTTCCTCCGCGTAGTGGGTCGCCCAGAGCGAGCGCACGATGTGAACGCCGACGCCGAGGTGCCGGCGCCAGACCTGCGTGGGCCACCCGTCGTCGACCGGCTCCGCGTGATCGTCGTCCCACGCGAAGAGCGCTCGCCCGCTGAGTGCCCCGAGGCGAGGCCAGAGGTGGCTCTCGTCGCGCCCGCCGAGGACGAGGCAATCGAGCATCTCGCCGACCTCGGGCCACAGCCGACGCAGCTCGTAGATCGTGCCGGTCTTTTCCTGATCGATCGCCAAGCGCCAGCCCTCCGTCGTGCGGTCGAGCTCGCGGCCGATCCGCAGGCGGTGCAGGTCGCCGCACCGCAGCGGCGCGGCGACGGAAAGGCCGAGCAGCGCGGCGTCGAGCCGGGCGTGCAGCGCTTCATCCCGCCAGGGTGGGATCTCCGCTGCCCGCTGCCGGCACGTCCGAGCGCGCTCGAAGACCTCGCCCAGGCCGAAATCCAGTGCGAAAAACGTCGCCGCTTTCCGCGAGCGATGCCCATTCGCCTCACGCGCGAACGCGGCAGCGAGCGCGCGCACATAATCGACGACGGCCGCGTCCGCCCCGATCTCCGCCGCGAAGATCCGAACCTCCTTGAGCCGGATCGCCTTGGTGACCGCCCGGACGCCGCGGGCCTCGAGCCCCGCGAGCCAACGATCGATCAGGGGGTGCGACACGGCCTCCCCCAGGTCGGCATCAGCGGCGACACGTGCGAATTCCGCGACGGTGTTCGTCAGGCTGCGCAGAACCTTGGGGGAGACGACCTCACCCTCGTCCCCCGTTACGAGGTTGAGCTGGCGCGCCCCGGCGCGCCGCCGAAGCCGATGGACCGCCCGGCGCCATGCACGCGGCCAGGCCGCTTCGGAAAGCGACACCCGCCGCGCCGGGCCCGCCGCCGAGCCGGACGGGACCGGGTGGCGCTGTCGCCATTCCGCGCTCCGGCGCTCGCGGAGGACGGAGCGCGCGGCATGCGTGGCCGCCGGCGCCACCGCTTCCAGGGCGCGGCAGGTCTTTTCGATCCGGGCGCGCGACCCCCACGTGCGCCAGTCAGCCGCCGTCGGAGCAGTCGGATCGCCGCCGCGCGCGGCGACGTGGCGCAGAAATTCGTCGAGCCGCCGCACGGCCGGTGGGTCGAGCCGCCCGTCCGACAGCGCGGCGAAGGCGGTGAGCGCGAAGCCGTCGGGCCAGTGCGCCCCGTCGAGAAGCTTGGTCACGTCTTCCATCACGCCGCCCTCCGGCTGACCCGGCGCGTGAGCCTTTGAATCTCGCGCTGGCCGGACTCGGCCGCGCGCTGGCGATCCGTGAAGAGATAGGCCTTCTCCACCGTCTCCGGCTTGTCGCCGAGCCAGTCCGCCACGAGGCCCACGTTGGAGCGGTCCTCGTTGACGATGAGGGTGGCGATGGCGTGCCGGCACAGGTGCGGGGTGATGCCGAGGCCGAGATCGCCGACGCCTTCCGCGAACGCCTTGGCGAACGTCGAGCGTGCCATCGCGGCCGTCGGGCCCGTCCCGGGAAAGACGAAGGCGCTGTCGGCGGCGCCATGCCCGTAGGGGTGCGCGTCGACGAGGAGCGGTCGGTACACCTCCAGCCAGCGCCGGACGATGGGCCACGCCGAGCGGGCCACCGGCGCCGCGAGATCGCGCCCATTCTTGACCTGCGCGCCGGGGATTTCGATCCGGGCGCTGCGGTGCCGGCTCGGCGGGATCAACGTCGCCTCGTCTCCCCGGTACGTGAGTTCTCGCAGGTTGTTGGACCGCAGCGCCATCGTGCGCAGCAGCAAAGCCGTCTGCGTCGCGGCGGTGGCGTAGCGCAGGCACCGCATCCGCTCGCGGCGCGAGAGCGACTCCCACTCCGCGAGGCGGGTGTCGGCCCAGCCCATGAGGGTGTCCGGCGCCCGGAGCAGCGTGGCGCGAAGCGCGCGTCCGCGCTCGTCGAGCAGGCGCCGGAGCCATTCCTCGCGAGCTCGCGAGATCCGACCGACATTGGCCGTCGTCACACCGTGGGAGCGGCGGAGGCGGCGGAGCTTGTCGCGCTCCGCAGGCGCGACAGCGACCCAATGCTCGGCGATGTAGGAGATCCGGGCGACGCGCGTGTGCAGGGTCGAAGAGTCTCGTGAGAGGCCCGTGTCCCCGGCTTCGCGGCGCTCGGAGAAGGCGATGGCCGCGTCGAGGAGCGGCTGGTACCGGCACACGCTCGCCAGGTCGACGATCTCGTCGGGACCGTGGTGGCCGCCGTCGACCAGCTCGCGCACGAGCCACGACACGGCCGCTTCATAGCTCCGCCACGACCGCGCCTTCTTAGGATCGACCCCCCGAGCACGCACAAAGGCCGGATCCTGGTCTTTGCTCACGTACCAGTCCCGGCACGCCGCAAGGTCATCGAAGAAGGACGGCGGCAGCCCGAGGCCGCACAGGCCGCGCGGCGACGCCGTTGCGGGTTCCGGGACCGGGGTCGCCGGCAGGTGATCTGCGAGCCCGTTCGTCGCGCGCGCCTCGACGAGGTCGTTGCAGAGCCGGAGCCCACGCCGAAACGCCTTGCGCCGCTCGTAGCGCAGGTGGGCGTGCTCGGCCGCCGCCCAGGCCCCGTCGATCTCGTGTGGTGCGCGGCCCGAGAGGCGTGCGCGGCCGGCCAGGACGTCGAGCGTTAGCTCTTGGTAGTTGCCCAGGTTCGCGGCGACGTGCTCGCGGACGACCTGCCACGGATCCGGCGTCCCGGCATCGGCTTCAGGGATGTGCTTGAGGCCGAGCGCGCGCTTCATCGCGCCGCGAACCTTCGAGCGCCAGCGCTCAAATCCAGGCTGGCTGCGGAAGCCCAGGACGAGCCCGTCCGTGCGTCCGCGCCACCTCGCGTCGAAGCTGTCGAGGTCGACGGGGATGCGCTCGAGCGGCGCCGCGTACAGGCACTCGGCGCGCCGGATCGCGCGCTCGACGTCGTTGCGTGTCCGGCCGGCGTAGCCGAGGTCTCCCAGATGACGCCGGACGTCCTCTAGGCTGTGGCATGTCGTCGTCATGTGTGTCTCCCACCAGTCTTGGGCGTTTTGCGCCCCCGTTGCCGGTCATGTGGTTCCATATTGGCCATACGTCAAATCGTCCGCACCCATAACCGGCATGTAACATGGTGTTCGATTTTCCGTTTTTGGAATATCGACGGGTACTACTGGCCATTTTTCTGTTTTCTGGCCACTCATGCCGCCTCGAGCCTCCGGGCGTCGTCGGCATCGAGATCGGCGCGCCGGGCCCGGAGGATCCGCGGCCCGAGCCGGATCGCGGGGAGGTGCCCCAGACTGAGCCACCGCCGCGCCGTCCGGGGTGAGACGCCGTATCGCTCGGCGACGTCGTCGCGGGTCAAAAGCGGCTCCCGGACGGGAATGTCGCTCGTGTCACCGGGCACGCCCTCGATCGTGAGCACGTCCGCCCAGGCCGCGTAGCGGCGACCCTCGCGGACGATCGTGGGCACGCCGTGCGCGGCCAGGACGCGCCGGGCCGTCTCCGTCCGGACGCGCCAGTGCGCCGCGATCGCCGGCACGGGCGCCAGTGTTGGTGTTTTGTTCTCCATCCTGTCCTCCCGACGGGGACAGGTATCGGCATGCCGGTGGCCCGCAACCGCCCGCGTGGCCAGCGATCTTAATCGGCCGGCGATCTACCTTGCCGCCGCCGCAGCCAGCACCTCGAGCTGCCGCGCTTTGCCCTGGGCGCGCGGGAGCGGCGGCTCGAGATCGACGACATCCAGGCAGCCCGCGTGGTGGCATCCCAGGAAACGTACCAAATCGCGAGGAGAGCCCAGATAGACTTCCGTGTGGCGGCACATGGCGCGGCATCCGGGGCGCTTTATGGGCGTGGATCAGACCTGGGTTTGGAAACCCAACCCCTGATCCAACGCTGGCATACCAACGTGGTTATTTGGCAGTGTGCGCGAGCAATCGGCGACGCGCTAGGGTTGTTCTGTATGCGTTAGGACATCTTGGGTAGTGACAGATATGACTGCGCCTTTCGGCCGCGTTTTCCATGTGAGGTGGTAATATGAATTGTCCGACGATTTTTGACGCCTGCGTTCCAAGGCGAGACGTTACTGATGGCTCGTTCACCGAATCGGATTTCGCCGCGGACTTGGCATCCGTTCTCAAAGGTACAGCGCCCAACGAATATCGCGAGCCGAAGCAATTTTTTGCACAGACCTATCCAACGGAAGGTCTTAAGACACTCCTGAAGAGCGTCTGTTCGCGACTGGCCGGTAGCGGCGAAAGCATTTCACCTATTTTCCGCCTGGATACGAACTACGGTGGCGGTAAAACGCACGCCCTGATCGCGCTCGCGCATGCGGCGAATGGCCTTCAGGGGGTGACCAACGCCGACGAGTTTCTGCCGACCGAACACATCCCCCGCGGTCACGTGCGCGTCGCCGCGTTCGACGGCGAGAACGCGGATCCGAACAATGGCCGGCCCCTCGAGGACGGCATTCGTGCCTACACGCCCTGGGGCGAGATTGCGTACTTCCTGGCCGGTGCGGAAGGATATGAACTCGTCCGCCGCAGCGACGAGTCGCGCGGGGCGCCGGGGGCCGAAACCATCCAACAGCTCTTCGGCGATGAGCCCACGCTGATTCTGATCGACGAGCTATCCGTCTACCTGCGCAAGCTCGCGCAAGGCTCGGCGCGTGACGCCGGCGGACAGTTGACGGCCTTTCTCACCGCCCTCTTCAAGGCCGTGGAAAGCGCCCCCCAAGCAGCCGTCGTCTACACGCTCGCCGTCGGCAAGCAGCGCGTCGCCACGGATGCCTACCGGGAAGAGAACCAGTACATCGCGGACGCCATGGCGGAGGCCGAAGCCGTCTCCGCGCGGAAGGCGACGCTGCTCGACCCCACCGAAGAGGACGAAACCGTCCGTGTGCTCGTGCGCCGGCTTTTCGAGCGCGTCGATGAAAACAAAGCTGCCGAAGTTGTGGCATCCTATCGTGATCTCTGGACCCGGAATCGCGAATGGCTGCCCGAGGACAGCCTCGGCGAACAACGCGTCAACGCCTTCGCGTCCGGCTATCCGTTTCACCCCGAACTCATCGAGACACTGCGCAACAAGACGGCGACGCTCAACAACTTTCAGCGCGTGCGCGGGATGCTGCGGATACTGGGCCAGAGCATCCGTCGGCTTTGGCAACAGCAGCCGAAGGACGCGCACGCCCTGCACCTCCATCACATCGATCCGGGCTTCGATCCCATCCGCAAGGAGATCACGACACGCCTCGGGCTTGGCCAGTTCCTCCCCGCCCTGCGCAGCGACGTGGCCGCGGTCGAGGGCGAGCAACCGGCGCTCGCCCAACAACTGGATGCGAAACACTATGCCGGCCTGGCGGCCTATGGCTCGCACGTGGGGCGAACGATCTTTCTCCACTCCCTGGCCTTCAACGAGCAACTCAAAGGCGCCTCCAGGGAGGAGATCCGCTACGCGATCCTGTCGCCCGCGAGTGAGGTGAGCTTTATCGACGACGCGGTCACGCGGTTTCAGGAGGAATCAGCCTACCTCGATGATCGACCGAGCGCGCCCCTGCGCTTCCAGGCGGAAGCGAATCTCACGCAGATCATTCGGCGCCAGGAGGGGCAGGTCGATCCGACTGAGGCCGGGAGTCATCTCAACGACCGCGTGAAAGAGATCTTCGCCAAGGGGAAGACTTTCAACGCCATCCCTTTCCCCGGAGGACCGTACGAGGTTCCGGACGACGATGGCGGCGGTCATCCCTATCTCGCCATCATGCACCACGGTGCCGCGGAGGTGGCCTCCGACCGGGTCGAGATCCCCGAGCTGGTCGAGCGCATCTATCGCACCCACGGCGCCGGCGGCGACCTCCGGAAGAACCGGAACAACCTCGTGTTCCTGCTGGCGGATCGGCAGCGCCAGGCGGAGATGCGGCGCAAGGTGGTCTATCACCTGGCGCTGAAGGATCTCCTGCATCCAGCGCGCCTGAATGAATTGGCCGAGCACCAGCAGGACCAGATGCGGGAGAAGAGCCGGCGGTCCGAGCAGGAACTCGCCACGGCGATCCAGCAGTGTTACCGGCACGTGCTCTATCCGTCGAAAGACCGCATCGACGGCAGCGAGCTCGACCTGTCGCATTCGGCGATCGAGGTCCACACCGCCTCGCAGACGCCGGGCGAGGGGCAAAAGCACATCGTCCAAGTGTTGCGCGAGGGGAAGAAACTGCGCCTGCCCGAGGACGACCCCGACAACCCGACCTTCATCCGGGACAAGACACCGCTGAAGAAGGGCCAGATTTCCACGGCGGCGCTGCGTGCTGAGTTCCGCCGCGATCCCGCATTGCCCATCCTGGTCAAGGACGACGCCTTCATCCGCGCCATCCGGCAGGGCGTGGAGGACGGCCACTACATCTATCAGAGCGGCGAGCTGATCTGGGCCAAGGGGCAGCCGGAGGCGACCGTCAAGATCGACGAGCAGAGCTTCGTCTACACCGCGCAATACGCGCGCGAGCACGAAATCTGGCCCAAGCCCGAGCCGAAGCCCGGTGCGCAGCCGGAATCGACCGGTGGCTCACCGAGAACAATTGACGACGGTTCCGAACCAGTTCCCGGGCCGCAGGACGGTGGGATCGGTGGCACAGGACCGGACTCTGGCGGCGGCGTGCCGGGCGGCTTTCGGGAAGACGGCGGCGAGCCGGCGAACGCGGACCGCGACCGCGACCGCGACCGCGAGGTCACAGCCGAGGGACCATTGAAGCAGGCCCTGGGCGAGCTTTGGGACAAGGCGCGAAGCGCCAACTTCGACACCATCGGAACGCTTCACCTCAAGCTGTTCGACCCGGCGGATGGCTTCCGGGTTCTCGGCATCACCGGCACCATTCCGAAGGCGACAAAGTACGCCTGGGTCGAGGGTGAGTACGAGACCGAGCAGGGAAGCATGCTGAGCCTGCGCTTCGAGGGACCAGGGGATGATGCGGCGCCGGTCAAAGACTTCCTCGAACCCCAGCTTCGCGCGGCCGCGGACAAGGACATGAGCGTGGCGATCCAGTTGACCTTCACCGAAGGTCTCGACCCGAGCGGGACGGAACCGCAGAAAATCACGGACAAGCTCGGGCGCTTTGGCACGGGGGCGGCCTTCGTCCGGGCGACAGCTTCGGCCGGTACAGCTCAGGGAGATGCAGCGTGAGTGTTTCCGTGGTCCGTGAGCCAAGCACCGCCCCCGTCTACGAACTGCGGGCGCGCCGCGATCCGAAGCACGGCCTCGCCCTGGAGATCTGGCAGGGGCGTTCGCCCAATTCGCCGCAACGCAGCGAGCCCCGCTACGTTGCGGGTCTCAAGGGGCGGAACCTGTCCTTGGTCGAGCACCGAGTGATGAAGAAGCTCAAGGCCGCGAACATTTCGCTCGGGGGGCTCCCGCTGGAAGAGCGTCGCGTCTTCCCGGTCGATGAGGAATTGGCCCTTCGGCTCGGCTTGCTCTTCCGCGTGCTCGCGCCCATGCGCTCGCGCGATAACATGCGCATGGTTGCCGACGGCATCGAGGCGATGGGGCGCGAGGAAGCTGGCTACTGGCTGGGCATGGCCATGCACCGCAAGAACCCGCGCCGCGTATTGACCGCCCTTCGTTTTCTTTTGATCGATCCGAAACAGAAAGGCTGATTTCATGACGCGTCGGCTCATCGAAGAGCGGCTACCGATTTCGACATTAAGTGAAGAAAGTTTGCGAGAGCGTCGGTTTTCAATGGCTGGCAACGCCTTACCACCGAACAATTCGTTACATGTGTGGTGGGCACGACGCCCTCTTGTGACATCTCGTGCCGCAATCTTAGCATCCATTCTACCTCAAGAATCCGATGAAAAATTATTCCTTAGAGCTCTGGGCATTCACGGCGATCCTGTTCAGGTAAAAAAGCATATTGAGGTGGCGAAGAGAACAGGAGAAGACCTAGGCACAAATCCCTATGGTTATGCAAGAGCATTTCGCTATTCTCCCTCTGTAAGGGATCTTGAATGGGTAAGAGGATTAATGAATGTGGACAGTTTGCATGACATTAAAGTGCTGGATCCTACCTGTGGCGGCGGGAGTATCCCTTTCGAGGGAGTCCGTCTGGGCTTCGAAGTTTTTGGTAATGATTTGAATTCTGTAGCAAGCTTTATCACTGAACTTACACTAAATGCGCCAATCGTCAATGGAATAACTGTTTTTAATGAATATGATCGGATATGTCGCGAATTCCGTAAACGATGTGAGCAACGACTAAGAAATATTTTCACTGAAGGAGATAAAGATATTGATGTAAACGGATTTTTATGGTCACGTACAATACAGTGTCCATATTGCGATGGTATCATTCCACTCTCCCCGAACTGGCGATTGGCGCCCGACGGCACAGGTGTTCGGCTACATCCCAGCACGACGGCAGGGCAGCGTGAATGTTCGTTCGAGATCGTCGACAGCACGAAAAGGCAGTCCGCGGGCACCGTCGCCAAGGGCGACGCGACCTGTCCCTATCCGGATTGCGGCCGTGTCGTGGATGGGGACGAGATCAAGCGCCAGGCCCAGGCCGGGCAGATGGGCGATCAGCTCTTCGCCATCGTCTACAAGCAGCGCACGTATACGCAGACCAAGACCGGCAAGAAACGGGAAAAGTGGGTGCGCGGCTATCGCGCCCCGCGTCCGGAAGACGACAACGTTGCGGAGATCCGCGAGCACCTCGCCGAGAAGATCCCAGAGTGGGAAGCGCTCGACATCATCCCGACGGAGCGGATTCCGGACGACATCAACGACGATCGCCCCATTCAGTACGGCATGCCGCGGTGGCGCGACCTCTTCGGTCCGCGCCAACTTCTGGGGCACGGCTACAGCGTGGAAGTTTTCCGCGAACTGCTGGAAGAAGAGCAGGCCAAGGGTGAATTGAGTGAGGCAACAAAAGCAGCATTCGGTTATTTGAGCCTCGCTCTCGACAAGCTGCGTGATTATAACTCGCGCATGTGCCGTTGGCACGTAAATCGTGAGATTATGGTTAATACCTTCGACCGCCATGATTTCTCATTCAAGTGGTCGTATGCCGAAATGGCACCCGCGATTGTCGGGCGTGGTCTGGAATGGTCTACAAATCACACCCGTAAATGTATAGAGGATTTAGTGCGTCTAGTAGGCGCCAACGGGCGCGACGAGAATCTATTAAATATCGAGTACATGAAAAGAAATAAAAACGATGATGAGTCGGGTAGATCTGCAAAAATAACATGCAAGCCGGGCGAAAATCTCGACCATCTGGACGACGAGAGCATCGACGTCGTCGTCATGGACCCGCCGTACTACGACAACGTCATGTACGGCGAGTTGTCGGACTTCTTCTACGTCTGGCTCAAACGGACTGCCGGTTATCTCTATCCGGAGCTGTTCCGCCGGCCGTTGACGGACAAGGAACACGAGGCGGTCGCCAATCCGGCCCGCTTCAAGGGACAGAAGGGCGCGAAGGATCTCGCCTACCGTGACTATCGTGACCGGATGGCCGGAATCTTCGCCGAATGCCGGCGCGTGCTGAAGCCCGACGGCATCATGACCCTGATGTTCACGCACAAGGGCACGCACGCCTGGGATGCGCTGACGTCGGGGCTGATGGAGGCCGGCTTCATCATCACGGCGAGCTGGCCGGTGAACACCGAAGCCGAAGGCTCCATGCACATCAAGGACAAGTCCGCCGCGAACAGCACGATCTTTCTCGTCTGCCGTCCCCGGACCGCCGCCGAGGAAGACGAGCCCGTCTATTGGGAGGATCTGGAGCCACAACTGCGCAAGGCGGTGCGCTCGCGCATCGCGGACTTCGAGGCGGCCGGCATCCGCGGCGTGGACCGCTATCTCTCCGCGTTCGGCCCGGCGCTGGAGGTCTTCTCGCGGCACTGGCCGGTCAAACGCGGCACACCAAAGGAACGGCCGCAGAACCGGCGCCGGACACCACAGACGGAAATGTTCCCGGACGAGTTCGATCCCTATGCGGCAACGCCGGATGACGCGCTCCAGGCAGCGCGCCGTGAGGTGAAGGGCTGGCGCCTGCAACAGCTCACCAACGTGCAGCGCCGCGGCGAGCTGGATCGGCTCACGGAGTGGTTCGTGCTCGCCTGGGACGCGTTCGAAGCGCCGCGGGCGCCCTTCGACGAAGCCCTGCGCCTGGCTCGCGTCGTCGGGCTCGACATGGACAAGGATGTCGTGAACCGCGTTGCGGAAAAGAAGCAGAGCGACATCCTGCTCTGGGATTCCAGCAAGCGCACCGCGAAGGGCGCCATTGGCGCGGCGGACGGCAGCGAGTCCATGCTCGACGCGTTGCACCATGCCGCCCATATCGCGCGCACGCGCACCGTCGGCGCGGCTCAGGAGATGCTGGACACGGCCGGTCTTTCCACGGACCCGAACTTCCTGACCGCGCTCGAAGCGGTGCTCGAGGTGCTCCCGCCATCGAAAGCCTACACGGGGATCGCGCCCCCCGACGCGGCCGAACCGGCCTCGTCGGACTTCGAAGCCCTGGAAAACCTGCGCCGCCTGGCGTTCACGGACCAGGTGGACGAACCCTATACCCTCAGCCTGCTGAAGGAGGAGACGGCGTGAGCCGGCTGGCCGATCACGCCTGGGCCCCCTACTACTCGCCGAGCCACGGCGACCTGGTTTCGACCTTCTATATCCCGGTGCTCGGATGCGCCCAGCGCTATGACCGCGTCACCGGATACTTCTCGGCCACGGCCTTGTCCGTGGCCGCGCGCGGCGTGGAGGGCCTCATCCTCAACAATGGCCGCATGCGTATGGTTGTGGGCCATACGCTCGGTCATGAAGAGGCCGAAGCGATTGCGCAGGGGGAGTCGCTGCGCGAGACGCTGGAGGCGGGATTCCGGAAAGCACCGCTCGACGCCGAGGACAGCGACCAGCGCGAAGCCCTGGAGCTTCTCGCCTGGATGGTCGCCCAGGGGTACCTGGAAGTGAAGGTTGCGGTGCCCTGCGACGGAGCTCGGCGCCCGCTGGCGGACACGGCGCTCTTTCACCCCAAGGCGGGGATCATCGAGGACAAGGTCGGCGACCGGCTCGCCTTCAACGGCAGCATCAACGAGACGCTCAACGGCTGGCGCCACAACGTCGACACCTTCCACGTCTTCAAGAGCTGGGGCGGGGGCGATGCGCACGTCGACGCCGAGGAACGCGAGTTCCAGGCGCTTTGGGTGGACAAGTCGCCGTCCGCCATCACGATCGACGTGCCGCAGGCTTTGCGAGAGGATTTGCTCCGGTATGCGCCAGAGGACGACACGCTCCCCGTCCGCCTGAAACGGGCCACGGACGGCACGCCCAGCAAACCGGTCGAGACGACACCCGCGTCACCTGCTCCTGAAGCCGCTCCGGAACCGGCTGCGCATCCACGCCAGATCGTCTGGTCGTTCCTCGCGCACGCGCCCACCTTCGCCAATGGCGGTGAGCGTGTTGGTGAAGCCACGTCGACGATCGACCCATGGCCACACCAAGTGCGCGCCTTTGAGCGCATGTACCTGCACTGGCCGTCGCGGTTGCTCATCGCGGACGAGGTGGGCCTCGGTAAAACGATCCAGGCAGGGTTGTTGCTCCGGCAGGCATGGATGAGCGGTCGGGCGCACCGCGTCCTGATCATGGCGCCCAAGTCCGTCGTGCGGCAGTGGCAGATCGAACTGCGCGAGAAGTTCAACCTGAACTGGCCGATCTACGACGGCAAGCAGCTGAACTGGGCGCCTTCACCGGCACTCGGGCCCAATCCGGTCCAGAAGGTGGGAAGGCACGATTGGCACGAACACGCGCCCTGCGTGATCACATCCAGCCACCTCATGCGGCGGACGGACCGAGCCCAGGATCTGCTCAACGATGCGCGGCCGTGGGATCTGGTAATCGTCGACGAAGCGCACCACGCCCGACGGCGGGCTGGCGGAACGGGCACCGATGACCGGCCGAACCAGCTCCTGCGTCTTCTCCGACGGCTCAAGGGCCAGACAGACGGCTTGGTTCTGCTCACAGCGACCCCCATGCAGGTGAGCCCGGTCGAGGTGTGGGATCTACTCGACCTGCTGGGGCTCCCGTCTGACTGGAACCTCGACGCGTTCCAGCAGTACTTCGAAGCCGTGGGCAAGCCGAACCCATCGGAGCACGAAATGGCCTTCATGGCGCGCATGTTCCGCGCCGTCGAAGCCACCTGGGGGCCGGTGGACCAGGAGGAGGCGAAACAAGCCGCAAACGTCAAAGGCAACATCAAATTGAAGCGGATTCTCAGAGCGCTGCGCGAAGAGAGCACGATTCCGCTTAAGATGCTGGAGACCGATGAGCGTAAAGCAGCGCAACGGTTGCTGAAGCTGAACACACCGGTCAAGCGCCTCATTTCGCGGCACACGCGCAACCTGCTCAAACGCTATTATGAAGCCGGCAAAATCACCACGCCCATCGCTGATCGCAGCGTCGACGATACCTTCGTCACGCTGACCCAGTCGGAGCGTGAGGTCTACGAGCGCGTCGAGGAGTACATCACCTCAACTTACAACAACGCCTCGCAGGAACGCCGCACGGCGATCGGCTTCGTCATGACGATCTACCGGCGCCGGCTGGCGAGCAGCTTCTACGCGTTGCAACACACCCTCGAAATGCGCCTTGCAGCCCTTACAGGGAGCGCAGGCGACCTCTTCGAAAGCGCCGATATCGAGGAGGACCTTCCGGACGACGATGTCGCGGCAGAGGTTTCCGACAGCGAGCAGGCGGAAGAGTATGAGCGGGACGCGCTCAAGATCGAGGAGAAAGGCGATCTGGAGGCGCTTCTCGAGGACGTGCGGCGACTGCCGCCGGACACCAAGGCCAAACGGCTGAAAGAAGCGGTCGGTAAGTTGCGCGATGAGGGCTATGGCCAGGTCATGGTGTTTACGCAGTTCACCGACACCATGGATTTCTTACGTGATTTTTTGGCGAAGGACAGCGACCTAAAGGTCATGTGCTACTCGGGCCGGGGCGGTGAGGTTCTCCGCTCGGGCAGTTGGGATCGGATCAGCCGCGACGACATTAAGGCGCGGTTTCGCAAACGCGACGCGGATGTTCTCGTCTGCACGGATGCGGCCGCGGAAGGGCTGAATTTCCAGTTCTGCGGGGCAATCGTGAATTACGACATGCCCTGGAACCCGATGCGCGTCGAGCAGCGCATCGGTCGCATCGACCGCGTCGGGCAGCAACACGGCACGATCAAGGTGATGAACCTCCACTATCAGGACACGGTGGAGACCGATGTCTACCTTGCGCTCCGCGAACGCCTCAATCTGTTCGAGACGTTCGTTGGCAGACTCCAGCCGATCCTCTCGAAGCTGCCCAAAGCGATCGAGGGGGTCGCACTATCCCAGACCTCGGACCGCCAGAAGGATACGGAGGAGCTGGTCGAAGACCTCCGCGGCGAGGCTGCCGAAGCCGAGGAGAGCGGCTTCGACCTGGACAAGATCACCGAAGGCAGCATCGAAGAGAAACGGCGACCCGACCCGCCGTACGGCCTCCAAGAATTGGCCCAGATTCTTCAACGCGCCGACATCATGCCGCAGGGCGATCAGGTCGAAAAGCTCGGCCCGAAAGATTGCGCTCTCCTGCGGCCCGGCATGACGAAATCGGTTCGCGTAACGACAGACCCCGAACACTTCGAGGAACACGCGGAGAGTCTCGAACTCTGGTCGCCGGGTTCGCCATTGTTCCCGAACCCGGAAGATGTCAGAGGCGCGGGGCAAAGCCCGTCAACGACTGAATTCCAGAAAGCGCTCAATTCTTAGAAACCCCTTAAATCCTATTGGTCAGAGCGCTACGGAGCATCGCACACATGCAGAAGATGATCGAGGCGAAGGAACACAACCTCGCGGAGGTCTTCAAGGACACCTTCCTGTTCCAGATCCCCGACTACCAGCGCCCCTATGCCTGGACCACGGAGGAAACCGGCGAGTTGCTGGACGACCTGATCCAGGCGATGGGGGACGGCGATCGAATGGAGCCGACCCCAGCCTATTTTCTAGGCAGCATCGTTCTAATCAAGGAACAGCATCGTTCTCCGTCGGAGGTGGTAGACGGTCAGCAACGACTGATGACTCTGACGATTTTGCTGTGTGCCCTGCGGGAGCTTTCAAATTCCACTGAGGAAAAACAGCACCTCGATGTCTATATCCGCGAGCACGGCAATATCTTTTCCGGCGCTCCGGCCTGTTATCGCCTCTCACCGCGCCCGCGCGACCGGGATTTCTTTCGCGCGAACATTCAGGACTCTGAGCAGATGAGCGCGTTCGTGCTACGCGACCCCGTCGGCCTGTCTGACCCGCAGGAGAACATGCTGCTGAACTGCCGGCTCGTGTACCAGAAACTGGAGGCGATGACGCCGGAATCGCGGCGTCGGCTCGCCACCTTTTTGATCCAACAGTGCTACCTAGTCGTGGTGACGGCCGCCGATCACGAGAGCGCCTATCGCATCTTTTCGGTTATGAACGATCGGGGTCTCGATCTGTCGCCCACGGACATCCTCAAGTCCAATATCATTGGCAAAATCCCAGAGGAGCGTCGCGACCGCTACACGCTGATCTGGGAAGACATCGAGGAGAGCCTCGGCCGAGACCGATTCCGGGATCTCTTCAGTCACATCCGGATGATCTACACTAAGACCAAAGCCCGCGCATCTCTAAGCCAGGAGTTTAGGGAAGGCGTGCTCAAGCAGGTCGACGGGCCGGAATTCATCGAAAACGTGCTGGCCCCGTATGCCAACACCTACCAAGATATCTCCGACGCGACGTTCGAAAGTACGCACCAAGCGGAGTGGATCAACGCATACCTGGAGCACCTCACTCGGCTAGACAATTACGACTGGATCCCGCCAGCGATCCTGTTTTTTAACCGGCATCGCAACAATCCGGCGCAAATCGCGCGGTTCGTCCAAGATCTCGAGCGCCTAGCTTACGGGCTATTCCTCCTACGCGCCAATATCAACGACCGGATCTACCGTTATGCGCAGCTGATCTCGGCGATCGAGCAGGACGCGGACCTCTTCGCGCAGGACTCCCCGCTGCAGTTGACCGACCAGGAATGTAAGGCGGTCTTGCAGGGGCTCGATGGCCCGATCTACCTCCAGACACGCGTCCGTCTGCCGCTGCTTCTGCGCCTCGACAGCCTGATGTCGGACGCGGGTGCGCGCTACGACCACAAGGTCATCAGCGTCGAGCACGTCCTGCCGCGGCAGCCCGCCCAAGGTTCCGAGTGGCTTGATAGTTTCCCGGATCCCGAGATCCGGGACACCTGGACGCATCGCCTCGCCAACCTTGTTCTGCTGTCCCGGCAGAAAAACACGCAGGCACAAAACTACGATTTTGCCCGCAAGAAGGAAGAATATTTTAAGAAGCGAGGCATCGCCCACTTCGCACTAACCTCCCAGGTACTCTCGGAGACGGAATGGGATCCGGATGTCCTGCAGCGCAGGCAGACCGATTTGATCGACCGGCTCGCTCGCGAATGGCGGCTGCGCTGAGCCTTAACTCAGCGCAGCCAGATCCGCTTCGGACTGTCGTGCGCTTGGGGACTGGGTTTCGTCACTTATGGTGATTGCGCCTGCCAACCATACCTCGTTCGTGCGATTCGAATTACCGGTACAGAAATATATCGCCTCGGAAGGCTGAGGGTGTGAAACAGAACGTATTGTTTCAGCGGCTATCCTGCCCCCTATCCGTCACATCAAAGGAAGGCATAGCCACACGGGCCCGATGCGAGGCGGCGTCTCGGAGCCCGCTTGTGCGACAGGTATCGCGATAGACTTACAATGGCCCGGCACCGTGGGGTGCAATGGCGTGCAAAAACCGGAAGAAGCTATAGGATACGCGGCTTTCGCTTTGCCTTTACTGCGGGTTTTGAACCGCGAACCGTTGATGGCATTGTAGAGGTCACGGGTTCAAGTCCCGTCGGCTCCACCAAAATCTTCCAGAGATCAACTCCAGCGACGACCAAAATATCGATCGCAGCCCAGTCAGGGCAGGTGATGGACCGAAGCGTGCCGGGACAGGCCATGAGGCTGTTTTGGGTCGCTGTGCCGGCGTGACGTGCCAGCCGCCCGGTCGAGCTGCTTCTCCCCGACTGTGCCGTTCGGCCACCCCCGCGAGCACCAGCAGCCGTGCGCACTGTCGTGAATTCCGGCAGTTCCGCACCAGCCCGCGAAGATCCTCAGCCGAATCATCCCTGCGCATGCCTACGCCACGGCGCATCCCGAACCGGTGGCGTCGCCTGTCCTGTCTGAGCCCGAGCCGCAACCCGTGGACCGGACGCTGCCGGCGAAGGTGCGCGCCCACCCGCTTTCCCGGGTTCTCTGAATGATGGCGTCTCGCCGTCCAGGTCACGACGCCAACCAGGACCATATGTCGCGATAGGTGAAGTGGGCCATTTCAGGTAGTTTTGATTGGACGAACCCTTTGACGGGGCTGCTTCATGAATTTCTCCCTGGACCCCATGATTTGCGGGGCTCGTGCGAGAAGCCCGCGATCCAGCGCGGATAGGGTGCAACCGACCACGAGTCCGGAGGCCGGATCGCCATGACCAGCCGCGTGGCGTCCCTACGGCGATGGGGCTGGTTGCTCGTTGGCCTCGTCATCGGTGTGGGTCTGATCGCGGTGCTCCTGGCCAATCGCCAGACACCGACGCAGGGAGAAACCGGAAGGCGGGCACCCACGCTCTCGGTTATCGCGGTTCAACCACTCGACCTGTGGCTGGAGGCGCGTGGCCATGGGACCGCGCGTGCCGCCGAGACATGGCGGGCCACCGCCAACGTTGGCGGGCGCGTGGTGGAGCGTCACCCGGATCTCGAAAGCGGGAACATCCTCCCTGAAGGCGCGCGGCTGCTTGCCTTGGACGACACCCGCTACCGCCTCGCCATCGCCGAGGCCGAGGCGGAGCAAGCCTCCGTGTGAGCTGAGCACCGGCAGCTCGATATCGAAGCGGATAACACCCGGCGCCTGCTGGAGATGGCGCGTGAGCGTCTGGCGCTCAGTGAAAAGGAGCTGAAACGGGCGGAAGCACTGGCTGAAAGCGACCGGATTTCCCGGTCTCGGCGGGATGAACAGCGCCGCGCGACAATCGCGCAGCGCAAAACGGTCGCCGAATTGAAAAACGAGCTTTCCCTGATTCCCAGCCGCCGCAAACAGTTGGCGGCACGGCGAAAACAAGCGAAGGCGCAGTTCGACCAAGCCCACGAGGATCTCGAGGATACGCGCTTCGAAGCGCCGTACGACCTGCGCGTCAGCGACGTGGACGTCGAAATGCATGACCGGGTGTCGGCGGGCGAGGTTCTTTTCCGCGCGGACAGTGTCGAGGCCGCGGAGGTTGAAGCCCACATTCCGCTCCCGATGCTGCGCCGGGTGATCGGGGCGGTGGCGCAATCCTCGCAATCCCCGCAGCGCTTGAACATCCACGAGCGCGTCGACTTTTCCAGGATGGATGCGGCGGTGGTACTGGCCGGCGTGCGGGACGTCCGGTGGTCAGGGCGCGTGACCCGGATTGCCAGCGGGCTGGACCCGGCAACGCGAACCGTGCGCGTGGTGATCACGGTCGACGAGCCGTACACGAAGGCGAACCCACCCGAGCAACCAGCGCTCCAACCCGGTATGTATGTGCGTGTGCGCTTGCAGGCGCCAAGCCCGGAGCCGCGATTGGTGGTGCCGGCCAGCGCCGTCCACGCTGGCGAGGTGTACCGGGTTACCAAGGAGAACACCCTGGCGCGGCAGCCGGTCGAAGTGGCGTTCGAACAGGATGACCTGGCCGTGATCGCCAAGGGGCTTTCTCCCGGCGATCGGATCATCGTCGATGACCCCGTGCCGGCGATCGAGGGCATGACGGTCTCACCCCGACAGGATGAAGATCTGCAAACGGATCTTCGGGCACGGGCGCGCGGGAGCAGCCAATGATCCGCTGGTTCGCCGGTCATCCCACAGCGGCGAACCTGCTCTTGCTCGTGATCCTGGCAACGGGCCTGTTCGCCGTTCCCGACCTCAAGCGCGAGACGTTTCCCGATTACCGCCCCGTGGAAGTACGCGTCGAGGTCCAATATCGCGGCGCCACCGCCGCGGATGTGGAGGACGAGATCTGCCAACGCCTCCACGACGCCATGAAGGGGGTCGAGCACCTCGACGAGATCGTCTGCACGGCCCGGGACAATCGGGCCACGGCCGTCGCGACCATGCAGGCTGGCGGCGATGCGATCCGCTTTCTCAATGAGGTCGAGACGGAGGTCGGCGCGATCACCGACTTCCCCGAGCGGGCGGAACCGCCAGTCGTGCGCGAACTGCACCGCAGCGACCTGGTCGCCGCCGTCGCCGTCACCGGCGACATGCCGACCGATCAGCTGGAAACCTACGCCTACCGCCTGGAAGAGCGCATCATGGCGCTGCCCGGCATGGCGGATGTGGCCATCAACGGCATCTCCCAACGCCAATGGCAGGTGACCGTCCCCCGCGACGTGCTCGGCCAGTACGGGCTGTCGGCCCGGGACTTGGCTGCCCGTGTTGCAAGCCAGAACGTGGACATGCCGCTGGGCACCCTGGAGACGCCGGAGCGCGACATTCAGGTGCGTTTCACCGACCAGCGGCGCTCACTGCGCGACCTCGAAAATCTGGTCGTGGTTTCAGACGCGGCGGGCGGGGAACTGGCGCTCGGCGACATCGCGCAGCTGGAGCGGATCGGCGAAAAGGAAGAGGAAAAAATCCGCTTCAACGGTGAGCGGGCCGTGGTGCTGGAGGTCAAGAAGACGCTCGGGGCCGACTCCCTTCACGCGATGGAGCGGCTGACGGGCTTGATCGAGGAAGAGCGCGCCCGGTTCGGCGACGGGATGCGCCTGTCCGTGACCCAGGATGCGACCAGCATCGTCCGCGATCGGCTCTGGATGCTGGTGGAAAACGGCGTGCTCGGCCTCGCCCTGGTGATGGCGGTGATGAGCCTGTTCTTCCGGCCGCGGCTGGCGTTCTGGGCGGTGCTCGGCCTGCCGGCGGCGTTCATGGGCGCATTCGCCGTCATGGCGCTGACGGGCCTGAGCCTGAACATGATCACGCTGGTGGCCCTGCTGATGGCCATTGGCATCGTGATGGACGACGCGGTGGTCATCGTCGACAACGTCGCCGTCCAGTCCGCGCACCAGACCTCCGCCCTGGCGGCGGTCACCCAAGGCACACGCCAGGTCCTCCCCGGCGTCCTGTCCTCCTTCCTGACCACCGTGGTGGTGTTCGCGCCCCTGTCGTTTCTTGCCGGCGAGCTGGGGGCCGTCCTGGAAGTTCTGCCGGTGGTTCTGATCGCCGCGCTGGCGGTGAGCCTGATCGAAGCCTTCTGGATCCTGCCGCATCATCTCAAGGCGAGCGTCGACACGCTGCGCGCCGACACCACCTCGCGCTTCCACCAAGCCTTCGAGCGCGCGTTCGCCACCGCGCGGGAAGGCGTGGGCAGGTCCGCCGATCGGGCTGTCGGGTGGCGCTATCCCGTGCTGGCACTTGTTCTGGTGGTCCTGCTCGGTTCCGCCGGCTTCCTCGCCGGCGGACACCTCGGCCGCGAGGCCATGCCGGACGTCGAAGGCGATGTGCTGGAAGCTCGCATCCTGATGCCTCAGGGCACGCCCCTCGCCCGCACCGAGACAGTGGCCGGGCGCATTGAAGGAGCCATCCGCCGCATCGATGACCGCCTGACACCGGATCAGCCCGATCAGGCGCGCTTGGTGGACGCAATCCAAACGCGGTTCAATCACAACCCCAGCGCCGGGGAGGCCGGGGCGCACGTGGCCACGGTCATTGTGGACCTGCTCACGGCCGAGAAGCGCACGACCAGCCTGGACAAGCTGACCCAAGCCTGGCGCGAAGAGATCGGTAGCATCGCTGGCATCCACAGCCTCGTTATCCAGGAACCCGGTTTTGGCCCGGCGGGCACGCCGATCGAAATACGCCTGCACGGCGACAATCTGGATGACCTGAAGGCTGCCGCTGTCGACGTGTCGGCGCGTCTCGCGAGCTATGACGCCACCTACAACGTCATGGACGATCTGCGTCCGGGCAAGCCGCAACGCACGCTCTCGCTCGCGCCGGGGGCACACGGTCTGGGCATGACCGCCGAGGAGGTCGGCAATCAGCTGCGCGCGGCATGGCTCGGCCAAATCGCCGACACCCAGCGCGTGGGCGAGCGCGATGTCGAGGTGCTGGTTCGCGAGCCCGCCAGTGATCGTGACAGCCTGGGGGATCTGGCCGATCAGACCGTCACGGGGCCGGACGGAGCGCGGGTGCCCCTGAGCGAGGTGGCGGACATCCGCGAAGAGCGCGGGTGGGCGCGTATTAACCGGATTGACGGCCGGCGCACCGTGACGATCGAGGCCAACGTCGACGCCCGGCAGAGCAGCGGGCAGGCCATCGTCGGCGATCTGCGCAGTGGCTGGTTGGCGGATTTTCGCGCGCGCCACCCCGGGCTCGATGTGGCTTTCGAGGGCCAGGTCGCTCGTTCCGCGGAGACCGGCGGATCCATCGGCCGTGGGCTGCTGATTGGCCTCGTGGGGATTTACGTGATCCTCTCGTTCCAGTTCCGCAGCTACATTGAACCGCTGATCGTGATCCTGGCGATTCCATTGACCCTGATCGGTGCTGTCTGGGGTCACGTCCTGATGGGATACTATCTGTCCATGCCGTCGCTGATCGGTGCAGCCGGCCTCGCGGGCATCGCGGTCAACGACGCGATTCTCTTGATTCAGTTCATCAAGCGGAACCGGGCTCGCGGCGCGAATGCCGCGCAAGCCGCGGGTCAAGCCAGTCGCCAGCGTTTCCGGGCGATCCTGATCACCTCGTCCACGACCATCGCCGGCTTGTTGCCGCTGCTCTTGGAAACCAGCACCCAGGCGGATGCCATCAAGCCCTTGGTCGTGTCCGTGGTTTTCGGGTTGCTTGCCATCACCGTTCTTGTGCTGGTGCTGATCCCGGCCCTTTACGTACTGGCCGACGACTGGGGGTGGACGCGTTCCGCTGCCACAGGAGAGGCGCAGGAATAATACCACCCCCTGCCGTGCCTGAGCCGCAATCGGCTCATCTCCGTAGCCGGTCGTATACGGTTTTTGTCGGCGCGGCTGGACCGGCTTGAGCGCGGCAGGTCACGCCCCCGGGGTCGCTGGGTCATACGGCGCGGCTGTGCCCGTGCGCCGGGGCGAAGTAGGGGTCGAAGGCGCTGCACACGACACGTGTCCACGGCCAGGCGTCGGGCGCCAGCGTCACCCGCCAGCCGTGGCGCTTCACCAAGCCATCCCGTTCCAGCGGCTCCAGCGCCGCCCACGCGTCGGCGAACAGTTCGGGCGCGTAGCCGTGCGCGCGGGCGCACGCCGCCAGATCCGCCGCCTGATAGGTCATCAGCGTGGCGATGACGCTGCGCCGGCAGGCGTCTTCGGCGCCCACCGCGATTCCCTTGTGGACGCCGAGCCCGCCATCGCGCACACCGTGGCGGTAGGTGCGCAGATGCGGGCTGGCCTGGGCGTAGCCCTGCGGGAGGGCGCTGATCGCCGACGCGCCGGCGCCCAGCAGCCACGAACAGGGATCGTCGGTGTAGCCCTGGAAATTGCGCCGCAGCGTGCCCGCCGCATGGGCACGGGCGAGGCCGTCGCCGGGGCGCGCGAAGTGGTCGATGCCGATGGCGCGGTAGCCGGCGGCTTGAAGCCGTTCGCGGGCCGTTCGGGCTTGATCCAGCCGGGCCTGCGTGCCCGGCAGCGCAGCCGCGTCGAGCTGGCGTTGATGCGGTTTCGCCCAGGGGACGTGGGCGTAGCCGAACACCGCCAGCCGGTCGGGCGCGAGCCCGGCCACCGCATCGACCGTATCCGCCACGCTCGCCGCCGTCTGGTTCGGTAGCCCGTACATGAGATCGACACTCACCGCGTCGATGCCCGCCGCGCGCACCGCCGCCACACTCTCCGCCACGCGGTCGTATCCCTGCACGCGGTTGATGGCCGTCTGGACGATCTCGTCAAAGGTCTGAACACCCAGGCTCACCCGGTTGATCCCGGCGCTCGCCAACTCGCCGGCCATGCTGCGCGTTACGGTGCGGGGGTCCAGCTCGATCGCCAGCTCGGCGCCCGGTGACACGGCGAACAGCTCGTCCACCGCCGCCATGATGCGGTGAAACCCCTCCGGCACCAGGATGCTGGGGGTGCCGCCGCCGAAATGCAGGTGCTTCACCGGCGCCCGCGAGCCCAGCCAGGCCGCGAGCTGGTGCAAATGCGCGATCACGGTGTCGGCATAGGCGGCGAGCGGCTCGTTGCGGCTGGCCGCTCGCGTGTGACAGCCGCAATACCAGCACAGATGGCGGCAGTACGGCACGTGCACGTAAAGCGAGATCGGGCGCGCGCCGTCGTGCGCCGCCAGCCAGGCGCGCAGCGCGGCGTCGTCGACCGAGCCGTCGAACTGCGTCGCCGTGGGAAAGCTGGTGTAGCGCGGGACCGGGGCGTCCAGGCCGTTGCCTCTCGGCTCGACGGCCAGGGTGCTGCTGGTCATCGCTGGGTCCTTTCGCAAGGCGGCATCGCTCGCGCCCGGTTCGCGCCAGATGCCGCGGCCAGCACGCCGGAAAATTTGGCCTTGTGAAGTCAAATCATCACTCAAACAATATTACCGAAAGTGGCGCTCCAAAGCGACGCCATCCGCGTTGGCACCTGGACGGTGGGGGGGCGTTACTGGTCTTCTCCGCCAGGCTCCGGTCGATCTGGTCGAGGTCGAGGCCCCGCGCGTTGACCGCTTTGCCGGGCGGCGCGTCGCCGCTGCACCGGAAATCCAGACCGTGTTCCCGGACCACAGCGGTCGCGCCCGGACACGTCACCGCGAGCCTACCCATCCGCCAGGTGCGGCAAGAGGGTGCCGGTGCCGCCATCGCGTACCTCCCATTGGCCGGCGCCACGGAGTCGCCCAATAAGAAGTATAGGATGAATATGTTTTTCCCGCGTGCGGCGGTTCGACGCACAGTTCACCCGAAGGCCATCTCCCCGGTTTCGTCGCCGCTTACACGGTGCCCGGCGGCGGATCTTTCTGAAATTCATATACCAGGTATTTTTTCATTCCCGTGTTCAACGCACAGCTCGACGCTTGGTGGCGCCGGGCCGCGAACCGCCGAGGATGCCGGTGTGGTCGCCGCGAAATAGCGGTCCGCATCGGCTTGGGTTTCAGCCCATGCGGCGCCGCCCGGATCAGCCGATCAGGATGCCGCCGTCCAGTCCATCGCCGACCAGTGTGCCACCCACCGCGAGCGCGGGAACCCCGTCCGGATCGGGCTGAACGGCGGCCGTGGTTTCGACCGGGCCGTCCGTCCCGTCGCCCTCGAAGGCCAGGCCGGTTTCGCCGTTGACGGCCAGCTCGACGGCGAGCCCGTCGTCGCCCCCATCCGGCGTGTCGCCGCGTTCGATGCGCAGGGTGTTGCCGCTGGCCTCGAAGCTGTATTCGGCCGGGCTGTCGGGTAGGCGCACGCCGTCGCCCGGGTGCACGATGGCGGAAGCCCGCGTGCCGGCCGCCACCTCCAGCGTTTCGTCCGCGCTCGTGGTGACCACGCGGCTCTGGTCCGGCACGTGGACCTGCTGATCCACGCCGGTGAGAACGAACTCGCTGGGCGCCGCATCGGTGGCCGGTGCGCTGTCCGGAGTCCGCGGATCGAGGCTCGCCGGATCGAAACCGCCGTCGACCACCGCGCCATCGAGTTCGACGACCGGCACGCCGTCGTGCACGCCGATGCCCACATCGACCGCGCCGTCGCCGGCCACCAGCGTGCCGCTGCCGTTGACGATCAGTTCCGTCTGGTGGCCATCGGGCGCGGCGATCGTGAGGCCGTTGCCGCTGGCGTGGAAGGTGTGCTCGGCCAGCGTCCCCTCGCCCAGCTCGACGACCGTGTCATCGCGGACGAGGGCCGAGTTGAAGCTCGCGTCCCCGAGGTCGATGCGCTCGGCGCGGCCGCGCACCTCGGTGAACGCGGGTGCGTCGGCACGGCCACCGTCCGCCAGGATCAGCAGGTTCGGGTCGGTCGCGAGCTCGATGGGCCCGCTCTCGCCGGAGCCGTCCGCGATGCGCTCGACCCCCTCCAGCGTGGCCGCACCCGCGAGCGTCTCCACGGCGTGACCGCCGGCTGAGGCCGCGACATCCGTGACCAGGTGATCGAACCGTGCGGTGTCCGCCCCGGGGCCGCCGTCCAGGGTGCCGTCGCCGGCGCCGGAAACCAGGAGATCGTCGCCGGCGCCGCCGTCGAGCGTGTCGTCGCCGCCCGCCCCGTTCAGCAGGTTGTCGCCGCCATCGCCGGACAGGCTGTCGCCGTGCGCGGAGCCGACAATGTTGGCGATGCCGGTGAGCGTGTCGCTGCCGTCGCCGGTGGCCGTGCCGCTGGCGAGATCGGCGGTCACGGCGTTCGGGCTGTCGCCGTAATCGGCCGTGTCCGTGCCGGCGCCACCGGTGAGCGCGTCGTCGCCAGCGCCGCCGGTCAGGATGTCCTCCCCCGCGCCGCCGCGAACGGTGTCGTCGCCCGTGCCCCCGATCAGGCGGTCGTTGCCGCCAGCGGAGGAGATGTCGTCGTCGCCGCCGGCACCGCGGATCACGTCCGGACCGGGCCCGAAGAAGAGGGTCTGGTCGCTGCTGTCGCCGACGACATTGTCGACGTCGGGCGGACCGCCCGACGCGGTTTCCTCGGTTCCCCGGAAATTGCCGTCGCCGCGGACCACGACGTTGGCCGAGCCCGTGACCTCGACCGTCGGCGGGGCCGAGCCGCCGTCGCCGCCGCCGCCGCCGGCGAGTGCATTGGTGTCGACCACGACCACGGTGTTCCGGCCGTCGCCGGAATCGCCGACGGTCACCGAGATCGCGTCGGCATCGGAGTCTTCGGTCTGGCTGTCGTCGCCGCTGCCGTCGGTCGCGGGCGCGGTCGGCGTGAGTTCCACGAGCTCGACCGGCTGGGACGAATCGTCGGCGCCGCCCACCACATCGTCCAGAAAGGCGTCGCGGTTGGCTGCGTCCTCACCGGAATCGTCATCGCCGCCGCCCGTGGGGGCGATGGCGCTGCTCAGGGCGTCGCGGCCGGCGCTCTGGCGGCTGGTGCCGACGAGGCCGAGCGTATCGGGGATGCTCGCGCGCACGGTGTCGCCAACGTCGACGTCGACGTTGGGGCTGTCGTCGATCTCGTCGACGCGGTCCCCGTCCGGCACGGCGTTGACGCTGACCACCTCGACGTCTTCGCCCGTTTCGGGATCGGTCGTGGTGCCCGTGGACGCCGGCGCGCCGTCGATCGTGACGTTCTCGAAGTCGTCGGTCTGGTTCAGGCCCGTGTCCACGCGGTTGTCGGTGGTGGCCTGATCGTCGCCGTCGAAGAGGTCGTCGTCCTCGCCGTCGCCGTCCGTGTCGTCCGGATTGTCTTCGTCCTCGTCGTCGTCCGGCGGCGGGGGCGGAGCCGGGGTGTTGTTGGTGACGCCCTGCCCGGCAAAGCCCGCGAGCAGGTTGCCGCTGTCGTCGGCGGCCGTCTTGCTGCCCTGGGTGTGGTCCAGCGTGACCGTTTCGCCGTTCGACACGGCGCTGGCGAGCGAAAGATCGAGCGTCGTCGCATCGGTGTAGGCGACGTTGTTGACGGTCACAGGGCTGCCGCCGGCGGTCACGGTGAACGCGCCGCCGCCCGGCGTGTCGCCGGCGGCCGTGGACATCGTCTCGGACAGGTTCACCGTCAGCGTGCCGCCGTCGACACTGGCCCCCGAAACAGTGGGGGCCTGATTGTCCACGGTGATGGCGAAGCTCTTCGCCGGGGAGGTGTCGCTGCCGCCGTTGGCCGTGCCGCCGTCGTCCACCACCTGAACGTCCACCGTGGCGGTCCCCTGCACGCCGGCGGCGGGCGTGTAGGTCAGATCGCCGTTGTTGGCCACGTCCGGCTGGGCCGCGAAGAGCGAATTGTCCGTGTTGGTGACGGTGAAGTCGCTGATGCTCTGGCCGCCTTCGGTGCCGTTGCCGCCAAAGGCGACGCCGCTGTTGGAGGTGTCGACGAAGCCGGCGAAGGTTGTCTGGTTCGTCGTGTTGCCCGCGCTCTGATCCGCCAGGCTCTGCGTCAGCGAGGGCGCGTCGTTGACCGCGTCCACCGTGATGTCGGCGGTGTCGGTCCCGGTGGAATGCGCCGTGGTGCCGCCGTTGGTGGTCGTGTCGACCTTGTTGGCGGCGCTGCCGCTTGTCTGATCCCAGGCGCGGACGGTGACGGCGTTGCTGACCGTGCCGTTCCAGTCGGCGTCGGGTTCGAAGGCGAGGCGGTCGTCGTCGGCCAGCAGCAGGGCATTGCTGGCGCTGACGCTGCCGACCGGGTTCCAACCGCTGCCGGTGTTGTAGTGCCAAGTGCCGTTAGCGGTATCCAGGCTGGTCAAGGCGGCGCCCAAGGGGTCGCCTTCGGCGTCGCTGCCCGAGACGATGCTGGAGACGGCCGTGCCGTCGCCAGAGCCTGACGGTGCCGGTGCGTCTTCGTTCACGACCGGGAGATTCGCGGCCGATGCAAGGCTCGGCGCGTCGTTCGTCGCGGCCACCGACACAGTCGACGAGGCTGAAAGCGAGGCCGTGTCGTCGCCGCCGTTGCTCGTCCCGCCGGCGTCGACGATCTCGGTCAGCGTCACCGTGCGGCCGTTGGCCGTGCTCGGGTCGTCCGAGGTGTTTTTGTAGGCCAGCCCGTTGATGATGCTGTCGGCGGTGGCGGTGCTAAACGAGCCGGCGGTGATGTTCACGGTTGCCGTGCTGCCGGAGACGCTGACGCTGGCGCTGAGCGTATCGCTGTTGGTGGTGAAGTTGGCGGTTGTGCCGTCGGTCAACGCGACATCGGTGCCGTCCACTGCGAGCTCTTCATCCGAGCCGTCGGCCACGTTGCTCACCGTGAACGTGAGCTTTTGGACGTTCTGCCCGCTCTCGAACGGGCCGGGATCGGTGTTGGCGCCGGAGAACACGCCCACGGCCGCGCCGCCTTCGCTGAAGCTCGGATCGTCGGCGGTGACGCTGTTGACCGTTGGCGCGTCGTTCACCGGATCGACCGTCACGTTGACCGTGAGGGTGTCGCTCGCATCCGCCTCATCTGTGACTTTTACGTTGAAGCTGTCGTCGGTGCCCGCGCTTTCGTGAAAATCAGGCTTCGGTGTGTAGGTGGGCGAGGTGGACAGCGTGAACGGCGAATTGCTGCCGGAGACGCTTTCGCTCTCGCCGTCCAAGTTGGATGTCGATCCGTTCGACGGCGCGGCGGACACGCTCCACGTCAGCGTGTCGCTGGAGGAAGCGTCGCTCACCTCCAGCACGTTCGTCAGGTCGACGCTGCCGTCCTCCAGGACGGTGACGCT
>CAJXKW010000016.1 GCA_913055855.1 uncultured Limimonas sp.
GGGCCTGATGCCGGCGGACGATCCGGCCGCGGAGGCACAGCGGCTGGGCTGTGGCCACGTCTGGCGCGGCGGTGCGGCCGTGCCGGTCGGCACCGGCGCCTGATACGGAACACGCCGAGGGAACGAACAGGACGAGACGGGGACGGGCATGGCCAACGTGGCAGTCGTCGGCGTCCAGTGGGGCGACGAGGGCAAGGGCAAGATCGTCGACTGGCTCTCCGAGCGCGCGGACGTCGTGGTGCGCTTTCAGGGCGGCCACAACGCCGGGCACACGCTGGTGGTGGACGGCGAGACCTACAAGCTTTCGCTGCTGCCCTCGGGCGTGGTGCGCCAGGGCAAGCTCTCGGTGATCGGCAACGGGGTGGTTGTCGATCCCTGGGCGCTTTTGGAAGAGATCGAGCGCCTGAAGGGGCAGGGGATCGACGTCACGCCGGATGTGCTGCGTGTGGCCGAGAACGCCTGCCTGATCCTGCCGCTGCACGGCCGCGTCGACCGTGCCCGCGAGGTCGCGCGCGGAGCCAGCCGAATCGGGACCACGGGGCGGGGCATCGGGCCGGCGTACGAGGACAAGGTGGGCCGGCGCGCCGTGCGCGTGTGTGACCTCGCCGATCCGGATGCGCTGTCCGAGCGCCTGGACGGCCTGCTGCTGCACCACAACGCGTTGCTCGCCGGGCTGGGTGAGGCGACGGAGAGCAAGCAGGTCCTGCTGGACTCGCTATTGGAGCTGGCGCCCAAGATCCTGCCCTATGCGGATACCGTGTGGGACACGCTCGACCGCGCCCGACGCCGGGACGAGCGCATCCTCTTCGAGGGCGCGCAGGGCACCATGCTCGACGTCGACCACGGCAGCTATCCCTTCGTCACCAGCTCCAACACCGTGGCCGGGCAGGCCTTCGCCGGCGCCGGATTCGGCGGCCAGGTCGACTACGTTCTGGGGCTGACCAAGGCCTACACCACGCGCGTAGGCGCCGGGCCGTTTCCCACGGAGCTGACCGACGAGGTGGGCCAGCGCCTGGGCGAGCGCGGGCGCGAGTTCGGCACCGTCACCGGGCGCGCGCGCCGCTGCGGCTGGTTCGACGCCGCCATGGTGCGCCAGGCCATCAAGACCGGCGGCGTGGACGGCATCGCCCTGACCAAGCTGGACGTCCTGGACGGTCTGGAGCGCCTGCACGTGTGCACGGGGTATCGGATCGACGGCGAAGTGTACGATCATTTCCCCGCCGGCACGGCGCAGCAGATGAAGGCCGAGCCGATTTACGAGGTGCTCGATGGCTGGACCGAGTCCACGCAGGGCGCGCGTTCCTGGGCCGATTTGCCGGCGACGACGGTGAAATACATCCGGCGTATCGAGGAACTCATCGGCGCGCCCGTGGCCCTGTTGTCCACCAGCCCCGAGCGGCAGGATACCATCCTCGTGGAGGATCCCTTCGTCGCCGCCTGACCGGCGGGGCCGTCCATGCTGGCGGATGCGCGAGGCGGTGCCGCGGGCGGTGTTAACGACTTATTTCCCACAAAACGTCAGCCTCGCCGCAGGTAGACCGTGCCGGAGCGGCCGATGGCGGAGCAAGCCGACGCGCAAGCCCAGGAGCAGGGCCAGGCGGGCCAACAACAGGGGCAACAGGGCCAGCAGCGCCGACAGCAGGGACAGGGCCGGCAACAGCAGCAGTCGGCCGGCAACACGGGGCGTGGCGGACCGCATAGCCATCAGCTTGCGCTGGGCAAGAACATTCGCATCGACCTCACGCAGCGCCTGCCCCGGCTCGACCGGCCCAACGCGGCTGCCTACGCCGCGTCGGATGCGCGCCAGCCGGGTGAGCCGCGCTATGCGCTGATCTGCGATGAGGAGGCGCCGCCGCGGCTGTCCGTGCTGCCGGCGTTGTCCCGGCTGGAGACGATTCCCTGCGTGGTGCCCATGGACTGGGACCGCGTGCTCTGGGACGACCAGGGCACGCGCCGGCTCGCCATCATTCAGCAGCAGCCCAGCGGCGCCCCCATCAGCAGCGACCCGACTGCGCGCATGGAGCCCATGCGCGAGGACCGGCTTGTGGAGAAGGTGATCCGGCCATTCTACTATGCGCTGAACGAGCTGTCCTCGCGCATGGTCACCCACCGCGCCATCACCCTGGACAACATTTTCGTCAACGAGGCCGCAGGCGGCGAGTACGTCCTGGGCGACTGCGTCGGTGCGCCCGCCGGGACGATCCAGCCGGCGATCTTCGAAACCATATCCGGGGCGCAGGCCGATCCCATCGGGCGCGGGCCGGGCGGCACCTCGGACGACCTGTACGCGCTGGGCGTGCTCATCGCCATCCTGGTCCGCGGCGGCGATCCAATGGCGGGCTGGTCGGATTCGGCCATTGCCGCGGCCAAAATCGAGAAGGGCAGCTACGCCGCCCTCATGGGGCGGCAGCGCATTTCGCTCAAGCTCATGGAGCCGCTTCGCGGCCTGCTCTGCGACGAGGTCCAGGAACGCTGGAAGCTCGACGACCTGGAAATGTGGCTGAACGGGCGGCAGCTCAGCCCCAAGCAGGCGAGCCTGCCGCCCAAGGCGCGGCGCGCCTTCGAGTTCAAGGGCGAGGGCTACTGGAACGCCAAGTCGCTTGCGCACGCCATGGCGAACAACTGGCGCGACGCCATGTCCGTGCTCTCGGGCGGCGAGATCGAGCACTGGGCGGGCCGCAGCCTGCCCGACCAGAAGCACGCCAGCCGCATCGTCAACGCCGTGATGAGCAGCCAGCAGACGGGTGCCGCCGGCGGCGACCGTGCGCTGGCGCGCGTGCTCATCGCGCTGGATCCGGCCGCGCCCATCCGGCTGCGCGGCCTGGGCGTGAAGATCGAGTCGATCCCCTATGCGCTCTGCCTAGCTTATAACAACGACCGCAACCGCCAGCGCATCGTCGAGATGATCGTCGGGCGCCTGCCCGGCCACTGGCTGGACATGCAGCCGGACGGTGCCGCGGACCCGCCGCAACCGCTGGCGCCGTTCGATCGCATGAGCTTCTACCTGGAGCGGCGCTCGCTGGGGCAGGGGATCGAGCGCTGCCTGTACCAGTTCAATCCGGACATGCCGTGCATATCGCCCTTCGTCTACGGCCAGTACGTCATGACGCTGGAACAGCTCATGGCCTCGCTGGAGCGCACGGCGGAGAAGCGCATTCCGGATTCGCCGCCCTGGGACCATCATGTCACGGCGTTCATCGCCGCGCGACTGGACCGCCTGCCCGACAAGGTGTTGCAGGCCATCGCCAAGGTGGACGATCCGCTCACCCATCACCGGGCGGCGCTGCACATGCTGGCGCGGGTGCAGCGCTATTACGGGCCCAAGAACCTGCCCAACATGTGCGAGTGGGTGCGGCCCATGGCGGAGAAGATCATCGATTCCATGCACAACCGCCGCACCAAGGAACGGCTGCACAAGATGCTCAGCCATGCCGTGGAGACGGGTTCCCTGGTGGAGGTGCTGGCGGCCGTGGACGATCCGGAAGCGCGGCGCGAGGACAAGGACGGCTTTGAGCGCGCGCGTCAGGAGTACGCCCAGAACCTGCGCGAGATGACCTGGCTGGAAAGCGGCGGCCTGACCTCGGACGCGCATATCGCGCGCCAGACCCGGAACTGGGCGACCACGATCTCGGCGCTGCTTTCGGGCATCGTGGTGATGCTGACGACGGTGTTCTATTTGAGTTGACCTGACAGGGTAGGGAGAGCCGGTCCAGGCCATGAGCGAAACCGACGACAGCGAGCCGGCACCGTCGCGCGGCGGAAGCAGCATCTGGACGCGGCTGGCACTGGTTGTGTTCCTGCTGCCCGTCGTGGTCGTGCTGTTTCCCACGACGGTGGTGCTGCTGCCGATGATGCTGCCCACGATCGTCGCGTTCACCATCGACCGGGCTGAGGGCCGGCCGTTCACGATTACCGTCGGCCTGCTCAACGGGGCCGGCACGCTGCCGGCCGTGCTCGGCGTCTGGGCGGAAGGACACAATCTCGCGGTCGCGCAAAGTGCGCTGAGCGAGGTGCTGTTCTGGTTTATCGCCTATCTCTGCGCCGCGATCGGTTGGACGATTTACATGGTCCTGCCGCCGATTTTGCGGCAGTACTACGGCTCCATCACCGACTCGCGTGTGGATGCCCTGCGTAAGGAGCAGGACAAGCTGATCGAGGAGTGGGGCGAGGACGTCACCGGTGCCGCCGCCGTCTCCGACCAGGCCGCCCGTGGCCGGAGCCAGGGCAAGAAACAGGATGCCCAGAGCCGGATGGACGCGGCCGCGACGGATTTGTCCGACTGATCGGCCGCGTCCCGTGCCCGCGGCGACGGGGCCGCTGGCAACAACCCGCGGCCGGGCCGCGCCCGGGCGCTCACGCGCTCAGGCGCTGCTCCCGGGCCGCGTTGCGCATGGCCTTCTGCAGCTTCTCGAAGGCGCGCACCTCGATCTGGCGGACACGCTCGCGGCTCACGCCGTAGGCCTGGCTGAGGTCCTCCAGCGTGGTGGGCTCCTCCTTGAGCCGGCGTTCCTCGAGGATGTGGCGCTCACGCGTGTTCAGCGTCTGCATTGCCGAGGCGAGCAGCTCGCGGCGCCTGCCCATCTCCTCCTGGTCGGCGAAGGTCGTTTCCTGGTTGGCCGAGTCGTCGGCGAGCCAGTCCTGCCACTCGCCGTCGCCGTCCGCGCGCAGCGGCGCGTTCAGGGAATGATCCGGCGCACCCATGCGCCGGTTCATGGCGACGACGTCGTTTTCCGTGACGTTGAGCTTCTGCGAGATCTCGCCCACCTGCTCGGGGTCGAGGTCGCCCTCGTCGATGGCCTGCATCTGCCCCTTGAGCTTGCGCAGGTTGAAGAAAAGCTTCTTCTGCGCCGCCGTGGTGCCCATTTTCACCATGGACCAGGAGTGCAGGATGTATTCCTGTATCGCCGCGCGGATCCACCACATCGCGTAGGTGGCCAGACGGAAGCCGCGTTCGGGGTCAAAGCGCTTGACCGCCTGCATCATGCCCACGTTGCCCTCGGAGATGAGTTCGGACATGGGCAGGCCGTAGCCCCGGTAGCCCATCGCGATCTTGGCCACCAGGCGCAGATGGCTGGTGACAAGCTTGTGCGCGGCGTCGACGTCGCCGTCTTCGCGCCAGCGCTTGGCGAGCATGTACTCCTCGTCCGCGTCCAACATGGGGAACTTGCGGATATCCTGGAGGTACTGCGCCAGGTTGCCTTCGCTCGTGACCGTGGGGACCTGCGGTTGCGCCATGGCTCGCGATCCTTCTGCCTGCCTTGCAACGGCGTCCGTTGCCGACGCTAGCCCGATATCACGTCAACGCACCGGCGCGGCACGCAGTTCCAGCATGCCAGATGCCCGGCGCGCGTTGCACGCCTACCCGTAAATATGACCAGTTTGGTCAGGATTGGCAAGATCCCCGCCCAGGCGGGCGATCAGGGTTGCAAGATCCGCCGGTGGCGGGCTGGTAAACCACAGCCGCGTCCCGGTAATCGGGTGGACGAAGCCCAGTTCCGCGGCGTGCAGCGCCTGCCGGTCCAGCGCGGCCACGGCCGCGCGCGCCTCGGATGACAGCTTGCCTCGCGACGACACGCCGCGCCCATAGGTGGGGTCGCCCAGGAGGGCGTGGCCGGCGTGGGCCATGTGCACGCGGATCTGGTGCGTGCGTCCCGTCGCCAAGCGGAAGTCCAGCAGGCTCGCCGCCGCGTCGGCAAGGACGGTGCGCAAGGCGTAGTGGGTCGTGGCGTCCCGGCCGCCCTCCGTGCGGACGGCCATTTTTTTGCGATGCACGGGACTGCGCCCGATGGCGCCGGTGATCGTACCGCGCGGTGGATCGGGAACGCCCCGGACCACCCCGAGGTAGCGGCGCGCGACGCTGTGCTCCTGGAACTGGGCGACGAGGCCGGTCTCCGCCTGGGGCGTCTTGGCGACCACGAGCAGGCCGGTGGTGTCCTTGTCCAGGCGGTGCACGACGCCGCGGCGGTGGTCGGGCCCGCTGCCGATGAAACCGCCGCCGCAGTGTGCCAGCAGGGCGTTCACGAGCGTGCCGCGGGGTGTGCCCGCGGCGGGGTGGACCACCGTGCCGGCGGGCTTGTCCACCACGATCAGCGCGTCGTCCTCGTGCACGATGGTCAGCGGCTGGGCCTGTGGTACCGGTTCCGGCTCGTCCGCTTCGGGGACGGTCAGCCGCAGGCGCGCGCCCGGCTTTACCTTCTGCGCGGCGTCGGCTACCGTCGCGCCCTCGATCGTGAGGTGGCCCTCGCGGATCAGGCGGGCGATGCGACTGCGCGAGAGGTCCGGGCACTGCCGGGCGAGCAGGCGGTCGATTCGCGCGCCAGCTTGGGCCGGTGTCACCGCCAGTTCGCGCGTGCCGGGCGGCGCCCCGGGTTTCATGTGCACCTCCCAATTTTGAGGAACGACGGGATGAAAGCGCTGAAGGGTCTCGTCATCGGGATGGGCATCCTGATTCTGCTCGGGCTCGGCATCGTGGTTGCCGCGCTGGTGGGCGAGGTCAACAATGCGGCCGATTCGCCGGCGAAGCGGACGGTGAGCCTGGACCTGCCCACCGGTTGCCGGGTTGCCGGGATGCGCGCCGTGGACGATCATCTGGCGCTGCGCGTGACCGGTCCGGATGGCGCGGCATGCCCGGCGCTGCTCCTGTTTGACCCGGCTGCGGGGGAAGTGCGCACCACGGTCCACGCGGCGACGGGCGCACGCGCAGACGGGCCGGACGGCGAAAGCTAGGCCCCGCCGTGTCGCCGACGCGCCGGATGTCCGATTGCACCGAACCCCTTGCATCGCCGGCCGAGCTTCGATATATCCCCGCACGTCAGCGATCGCAACGTTGTCCCCTTCGTCTAGCGGCCTAGGACGCTGCCCTCTCACGGCAGTAACAGGGGTTCGAATCCCCTAGGGGACACCAGTTTTCCCATCTTCCTGAAAACGCCGAAATCCGGCCAGCGGAGATCGGTTTGGGTTTGCGATGCCGATCGGCCCCACAACCGCTTGAATCAAACAGGTCTGGGGGGCAGACGTCGACGCCGACCCACACCCCAAGGCTGCCGAAGCTTCCATGAGGCGCCGGCGCTGTGGCCGGGGCGCCGGCTTCGGGGACGCGCGAGACGGCCGTCCGGTTGGCCTGCCGGATGGACGGATCGCCGCGCGTGCCCGCGTTTACGATCCCCACTGGGGCGGATCGGCGTGGGGGGTCTCGAAAAGTTCGATCAGCTCGCCTTCAACCTGCGCGTCCGAGGGAAGGCTGGTGCCACGTTCGCGATGCAGGGCGTATTGGTCCAGCATGTACGCCTCGTCCTGGTTGCGGAACTGCGCCACCAGACGCGCGGCCGCCTCCGTTTTCCAGCCGCAGCCGAGCAAAACGGCCTGGCCCAGCTCGAGGCTGGGCGCCAGGGTGGCGCGAACCGTGTGCGTCACGCCTTCATCCATGAGCCGCCACGCGTGCGTGCGGTTCCGGGCCAGGGCGTAGACGGGCACGCTCGGGTAGAGCTGGCGCAGGCTTTCGGCGATCCGGACGGACTCGTCGAGGTTGTTCACCGCCAGCACGACCGCACGAGCTTCGCCCACGCCGGCGGCCTTGAGCACGCCGCCCCGCGCCGCGTTGCCGAAGGACACGTTGTGGCCGAAGCCGCGCAGGAACTCGACCTGGGCCGGGTTGGAGTCGAGGGCGGTAAACGGGATGCCGGCGTTGTACAGGAACCGGCCGACAAGCTGGCCGAAGCGGCCCAGGCCGATCACGACCACGGGCGCGGGCAGGTTGCCGTCCTCGCCCGGGTGCGCCGGATGCGCGGCGTCCCGGTTGACGAAAACCCGCGGCACGAGGACCTGGTTGACCAATACGACCAGCGGCGGCGTCGCCGCCATGGATAGGGTGGTCACGACGATGAGAAGATCGGCAATCGGTTGGGCCAGCACGTCGTAGGTGAGCGCCGTGGCGAACACGACGAAGGCGAGTTCGCCGGCCTGCGGCACGTAGCCGGCCATTTTCGCCGAGGTGTCCGGACGCAGGCCGGTCAGCCGGCCGACGCCGTAGGTGCCGGCGAGCTTCAGGATGAGCAGCACGCTCACCAGCGCCGCCACGAGGCCGGGCCGGTCCAGGATCAGCGAAAGGTCGGCCGTCATGCCCACGGCGATGAAGAACAGGCCCAGGAGGACGCCCTTGAACGGCTCCACCCGGGCGTGGACCTCGTTGCGGTATTCGCACTCCGCCAGCAGGACACCGGCCAGAAAGGCGCCGATGCCCATGGGCAGACCGGCCATGTCGGCCAGCACGGCCGCGCCCACGACGACGAACAGCGCCAGTGCGGTAAAGGATTCCCCGTCGTCGAGGCGCGCCAGGACGCGCAGGGCCGGGCGGAGCAGCCAATGGCCGCCCAGGACGATGACGGCGACGGCGAGGGTCTTTGCGGCCACATCGCGGGCGAGTGCCGCAGGTTCGAGTGCTGCCCCGCCTGTCCCCATCATCGGAATCGCGATCAGCAGGGGAAGCAGGGCCAGGTACTTGAAGATGATCAGCGCGAAGATCGCGCGGCCGTGGGCGGTTTTGCTCTCGCCGCGTTCCGCGAGGGTCTGGGTGGGGATCGCGGTCGAGGAGAACGCCATCGCCATGCCGATCACGACCACGGCCGGCCAGCCGAGTCCGATCCACCACGCCGCTGCGGCGACCGGCCCGCCACAGGCGAGGAGCTGAAGCGGGCCGAGGGAGAAAATGCTGCGCCGCAGCCGCCAGAGCTGTGTCGGCGCGAGTTCCAGACCGATCACGAACAAGAGCAGGACCACGCCGACTTTGGAGAATGTCAGCACGTCCTGGGTGTCGCTGATCAGGGCGAAGCCATGCGGGCCGATGACGAGCCCGGCCACGAGATAACCGAGCACGGCTCCGAGCCGGAGCTTGATGAACAGGGGCACCGCGATCACGGCGGCCATCAGGAAGATCGCGGCTTCGGTCAGCAGAGACATGCCGGGGGCCCTCCGTAAGAAACCCTGGTTTGGGCTGAGGTCGCCAGGCCGAAGCCCAACATCTTCGACGGTTGATCGTCCGCGTCGAGTGTTGGGTTTTGCTGCGCTCAACCCAACCTGACGGTGTCCACAAAGCCCCGGCGCTGTGGCCGGGGAGACACGGCGCCCCGGGTTCACGCGCACGGGGGATCGCTGCATATCCATCAACGGCAAAGGTTTCGGGGCAAAGGGAGACGAACGCCATGCTGCGCCGGATGCTGCTCATCGTCCTGGCGGCCATGCCGCTTGCCGCGTGCGGGTCGATGACGATCACCGATTTCGAGGGCACATCGCCGAAGCTCGAGCTGGAGGACTATTTCGCCGGCGAAACCAAGGCCTACGGAATCTTCCGCGACCGCTTCGGCGATCTGCGTCGGCAATTCACCGTGGATATCCAGGGCGACTGGAACCCGGATACGAAGATGCTGACCCTCGACGAGGAATTCCAGTATGCCGACGGCGAGACCGATACGCGTGTCTGGGAAATCGAGAAAACTGGACCGCACCGGTATCGTGGGACCGCCGGCGACGTCATCGGCGAGGCAAAGGGGGAGGCCTACGGCAATGCCTTCACCTGGACCTACAAGGTCGAGCTGGACGTGGACGGGGATACCTGGACGGTCACCTTCGACGACTGGATGTTCCGCCAGTCCGATGGCATCGTCATCAACACCGCCGACGTCAGCCGCTGGGGGCTGCACGTGGGCACGGTGACCATCGTGTTCCGCAAACCCGGGGCCGGAGGCGACAGGGCGCCGGCCGAAGAAATCGCTGAGGTGATGTGACGGCGGCGCCGGTTGCCGCGGGGACTCGCCGCACACGCGGGTAGCTCCTACCTCGATTGGATCAGCGTAATGGCGAAACGGGGGAAGGCATGCCCGACGAGCCCAAGCCGCCCGCACGGCCGCCGCACCGAGGCACACGGCGGGCGGTGCGGGCCTACCGCAAGGCGCGGCGCCTGGCCGCGAAGGCGGGGAACCCAGCGGCCCGGCTCGCCCCGGGCGCCAAGCGCCGGCCGGGTGTGGCCGAAGCTCCGGATGAGGCCGACCGGCCCCGGACCTCGCGCCCGGAACCGGCGCCGTCCGTTGATTCACGCGAGCGGCGGCCCGGCGCCATCAAGACGGGGTTCCTGTTCGGCTTCGGTTTCGCGGCCGGGACGGCGCTGTTCCGGCTGATCCTGATCCTGATCTTCTACGGCGCGCTCGCCGCGTTCGGCTATTGGGCGTACAGCCGCTACGTTGCCGGCGTCGCCATGTGACGCGCGTCTCGACGCGGAAGCGGCCGGGCGCAAGGGTGGCGCGACGGGGTCGCCGGCGCGCAGGCGTCAGTCCACCAGGCCGGCGTTGGGAACGTCGCGCAACGCGCGCACCCGCCGGACGTCGCCGTCGGGGCTGATCTCGAAGGCGACGAAGGTGTTGCCCGGCTCCCCCTCGGGCGGGCTGACCTTGTCGAGAAGTGTGCCCCGGATCACCACGCTGCCGCCGGGGCCGCGTACGATGCTGCCGTTCTTGAGCAGGGAAACGGTCAGCTCGGCGTTGTCAGCCAGGATCGTGGTGCCCGGCGTTTGGTTGCCGAAGTTGAACACGGAGATCCGGGTGTCGCCGCCGTCGACCAGGGCGTTGATGGTGGCGACCTCGCTGCCGCCCACGCCTGTGCTGTCGTTGTCCAGCACGGCGACCGGCTTGCCGGATGGGCCTTCGGGGCCTTCCGGGTTGGGAAAGAACACGTGATAGCGGCCGAAAGATTCCGGGTTGGGGCCGGTGATGTGCAGATCGAGGTTCGGGACGTTCGCCCATTGTGCCTGGGCGAAGAAGGGCACGCCGATGTCGCGCGGCGGCTGCGCCGGGGCGTCTCCGGTCAATGATTGGACAATGTCGGCCTGACGGTTGGCGTCGGCGTTCGCCTCGTCGGCGTCCGAGTTGGTCTCCGCCACGGCGTTGCGCAGCTCCTGGCCGGCCAGCTCGTCCGCGCGGGTTTGGGCAACGCCGGCGCCGGCGACCCGGTTGACGTCGGTGCCGTCTGTTTCCCCGGGCTGCGCCGCCTCGGTCCCACCGGGGAGTTCGGCACGTCGGCGCTGGCGCGGGCGCAGGTTGGTGTGCAGGCGGTCCAGCAAATCGCGCGACAGCCGTGTCGGCTCGCCGGGCGCCTCCCCCTGGGTGACGTAGACGCCGAAGCCGGGGCGCGAGACCGTGACGCTACCCTGGGCGTTTTTCATGGTGAAGCCGCCGCGCCGGGCGCGCGCGGTGTTCTTAGGGCCGGGGCCGAGCAGGCCGGCGACGTAGGTATCCGGCTCGTCGGGCACGTCGCTGACGTAAAGCGAGGTGCCGCGGATGCCGATGGTGGAGGCGGGCGTTTCCACGGTGACGTCGTCGGGGTTGTTCTTGCCCACCTTTCCCGAGACGTAGCGCATGAAGCCCTCGGTAAATTTCGCCGTGACCTCGCCCGCACCGCTTTCCGGGTCGTACACGAACTTATCGATGGTGACTTCCGATTTGGGGCCGACGGTAAACACTGTTTCGTCGAGCAGCAGGACCTGAAGGCGCGATTCCACCCTGGTCGCGATCCGGTCCTGCATGAAGATATCCATGCCCGACTGAACGGGTTCGGGCTCGGCGCGCGGTTTGCCGCCGACATTGACCTCGCCGACAACCGCGCCGGCAACCCCCGCCTTGGGCGTGTCCGTGGCCGCCGTTGCGGGCGCGGGCGCCAGGCTTACCGCGGCTGTGGCGAGCACCGCGGCCGATGCAAGGACAGCGCGGCCCGTCCGGTTTCGGGTTCGCGTTATGCGGGCAGAGGCGGGAGACATCATCACCATAAGGACTATTCCAGGCATTTTAATTCCATCCTAAAGTATGATACCGGCTTCCGTCGAGGTGTTATCGTTCCACCAGAAGGACGCTCATGTCACGTTTCCGGAAGGCGGCCCGCCCGGCCTCGGCGGCTGTCGGGCTCGTCGGCATTGCGGTCACCGCTGCCGTTCCGGCGGCCGGGCAGGACACCGGCACTTCGGACCCGGCGCAGGGCGGGGCCCAGGTCGATTACGCGGACGTTCTGGCCAATCCCGATGATCCGGAAATCAACTACCGCTATGCCAAGCGCATGATCGCTGCGGGCGAGCTTAACCGCGCGGCGGCGTCGCTGGAACGCATCCTGATGCTCTCCCCCGAGGCCGACCGGATTCGGTTGCTCTATGGTGTCGTATTGGGGCGCCTGGGTAACACCGGCGAGGCGCTGCGCGAGCTGGAGGCGGTAAACCGCGAAAAGCTCGGCGAAACCGACCGAAAGACCCTGGATCAGGCGCTAGCCCGGCTGCGCCGGACGCAGCGCCGGTTCAGCGGCAGCGTGGGCGTGACGGGGGGCGTCCACGTGGACAGCAACCGGAACAGCTTCCCCGAGGACGGACGCTTCCAGGTGGACGTTCCCGGTGTGGGACCGACGAGCTTCGAGGCCGGCGGCGGGGCCAACACGGACGTTGGCCAGTATCTGCTGCTCGACGGCCGCGCTGCGGTGGCGACAGACTGGCAGCGCGTGCCCGAGGTGCGCGCCGAGGCCGCGTTCCTGCGCGACAACCAGATTCAGGAAGACGATCTCGACCTGATCTCCGGCTTGGCGGGCCTCGAGACCACCTACTACAGCGGGGTGGTGAAGGTGACCCCCCGGGTGGATTATCGCCAGCTCTATCTGGCGGGCGAGCGCTACCTGCGCCAGGTTCGGGGCAGTTTGCGGCTGGCGCGCAACCTGACGGGAGACCGGTCCCTGGTGGGCTTTGTTAAGGGCACGGGCGCGTATGCGGATTATGCGCCCGTCGCGCGGGCGCCTTTCGCAGACGAACAGGACGGCACCTCGGCTGCGGGCAGCGTGGGCCTGTCCTGGGCCCCGACGGACGGGCTCGACCTGACGGCGGCGTACCGTTTCCGCAGCGTCAACGCGCGCGAGGTCTACGAGGCCTATGACGCGCACCGCGCACGCCTGGGCGGTGTTTACGTGCCCGGGCCCGGCATCAGTTTCTCCGCCGAGGGATTCGTCACTTGGCGCGACTACGACGGCGCCGATCCCTTCGTCTCGCGCACCACCGCGCGCGAGGACACGGAAATCCTGGGCCGGATCGGGGCCACCGTCACGGTCCCGCGGATCGAGCGCGAGCTGAGCATAAGCCTGCCCGACAGTGTGACGGACAACCTGCAGCTCAGTGTTTACGCGCAGGTGCGCGACGTGGACTCCAATCTCCCCAATTTCGCTTACCGCAACTACCGGGCCGAGTTCGCCGTGACCAAGCGGTTCCCGTTTTAGGCCGGCGAACCGCCGGGACGCCCTATCCCTGCTCCGGCGGGTCGCAGGGCGGGTACTGCTCCGGGCTGACCCGGGTCCAGGTCTGCGACTTGCCCAACAGCGAGATCCCCACGTAGCCGCGCACGGTCAGGGTGTCCCTGTCCTCGAGCGTAAGCTCGACACCGTAGGTCTGCCCTTCGTCTGCCTTGTAGACGGTGCCGTCCTCCCACGAATTGGGATCGTCCGCCTGCTGTTCGACGCCCCAAAGGATCTTGAGCCCGCACATGGGCCGGTCGCGCTTGGCCGCGTCAGGGTGCTTGCGGTCGCGCCGCATCCCGTCGTCCACGATCCAGGCGACGCGGCCGCAGAGGCCCTGATCGCAGCGGGTGATGCGGATGGCCGCGCGTTCGTTCTCGGTCAGCCAGAGGCCCGTGGGATCGATCCCCTGGGCCGCGCCGGCCGCCCCCGACGCGCCCGCGGTGAGCGCCGCCAGCAGGGCCGTGGTGCGTGCGTGACGCATGCGTCACCTCCCGTCCGATCGGTGTTCCTGACGTTTGCGTAAAGTATCGGCCGTTTGGGTTCAAGACAGCGTCGGACCGTCCAGCCGCTTGGCCAGGTAATAGGTCGTGTGGCCAGGGGGCAGATCGGCCACTTCGCCCACCACGGCGAACCCGCGCTTGGTGTAAAACGCCGGGGCCTGGAACGAGCTGGTATCGGTGAGCAGGCCGAGCAGGCCGTGTTCGACGGCCGTCCGCTCGGCAGCGTCGAGCAGGACGCTGCCCGCGCCGCCGCCGCGCCGATCGGCGTTGACCCAGAGCAGGCGGATGTGCAGCCAGCCGTAGCGTGCCTCGGCCGCAAGCCCGCCCACCATCTCGTCCCCGGCGTCGCGCACGACCCAGGCGAAGGAGGCGCTTTCCGGGGCGAGGCCGGCGGTCGCTTCGTTGTGCGCCTCCAGGCAGGCGCGCAGGCCGCGCACGATGGTGTCCGGGGCCGGGGTCTCGCGGCTGACCGCCCAGCCGCCGTCGGGCCGGCGGCCCGGATCAGTAGTCCCACTTGAACTGGAGTCCGACATCGCTGTTGCCTGTGGCGCCGACGTTGCTCTCCACGGCGATATTGTCGGTGATGCCCACCTCCAGTGTCACGCGGCTGCTTTCGGTGTCCAGGCCCTGCTCGACGCCGAGGAAGACGTCCTCGCTGAGGTACTGCCCGGCGCGCACGGAGGTGCCGCTCTCGCCGCCGAATTGCAGCACGTCCACGCCCAGCCCGCGCCGGATCTTCTCCATGAACCCCGGGCCCGATCCGGTAGCGCCGCTGAGTTCGGCCACCGCCGCGGCGAGCTGGGCGGCCTGCGCGCCGGAGAGGTCGGTGACCTGTTTGCCGAAGAGCATGCGCGAGAGGATCTCGTCCTGGGGCAATTCGGGCTGCGAGCTGATGTCGATTTCGGGCTTCGCCGCGGGGCCGCTGACGCGCACCGTGACGATGATGTCCTCGCCTTGGTGAACCGCTTCCACCCCCACCTGCGGGTCGATGGACTCGCCGCCGTCGAAGGCGACTTCGCCGCTGGCCAGGCTGAAGGTCTTGGAAAGCGCGTCGATGCGCCCGCGCACGGCCGTGATCTGGCCGTTCACGACGGGCTGGGCGGCCGTTCCCGTGACCGTCAGGTCGCCCTGCCATTCCGTGTCCAGTCCGCGCCCGCGCACGAACATGCGGTTGGGGATCTTCACCCGCACGTTCAGGCCAACGCGGCTCGTCTCGGCCGGGACGTCCGCCTCGCCGGTGCCGCCCTTGACGATGCGGTCTTCGCCGGGCGCGCGGCCCGTGTCGCCGCCCACTTCGGTGACATCCAGCGTGGCGACTTCGGCGGGCATGCTCTCGGGCACGCGCACCTCCGCACGCGTGACCGTGACCGTGCCCTCGACGCTCATGTCCGCGGCCGTGCCGGTCACGGCAATGTCGCTGTTGGCCCGCGCGTGCAGCTCGTCGCGCCGGATCAGCACCGCTTCCTTCGTCCGGGCGCGCAGGTCGATCGCGGCACCCGAGGGGTCGGCGAGATCGACGGTGCCGTCGAGCGTGACCGTGCCCTCGTCGCCGTCGCTCGCCTGGAAGGATCGGATGGTGAGCTTGCGGCCCCGTGCGCCGATTTCGGCCGCGATCTCGGTGAGCAGGGTGCCCGCGGAGAGGTTCTCGTAGACGGCGTCCGTCAGGGTGATGGTGCCGCTGGGCTCGGGCGCGGCCAGGGTCCCGGCGAGGTCCATGTCGACGGCGATCGAGCCGCCCAGACGGTGGCCGGTCACCGGAATCAGGGGCACGATGGGCGCCAGCTCGCCCTGCCACTGCAGCGAACCGGATAGCGGTGCGTCGGATTCGGGGGCGATGGCGAAGGGGTCGAGGGAGGCGCGCAGGGGCAGGGCGGCCTCGAGGCGCAGCGGCGTGTCGGACAGGCCGGTCACGCGAGCCTCCGTGGTCAGGCGTCCCTCGGCGAGTTCGCCGGCCACGCGCGCGGTGAGCGGGGGCAGGGCGGTTTCGGTCGCGGCGAGTTTGTCCGCCGTGAACGTCCAGTCGGCACGCGGCGCGTCGAGCGGTCCCTCGAGCGTGAGCTCGCCGTTCAGCGCGCCGGTGAGCTTGGGTTCCGCCAGGGCGAGGTTGGCAAGCGCCGCGGGCAGCGCGTCAAGGGTCAGCGTCGCGTCGATGCGCTCGGCCGTTTGCGCCAGGCTCAACGCCGCGGTTCCGCCGTTGGCGCGCAGGGTGAAATCGCGCACCCGCATGCCGTCGGGACCCTGTTCCAGGACGGCTGGACGCGCGAGCGCGAGTTCGCGGTCCTGGACCGTGGCATCGAGCCGGGTCAGGCGCAGCCGGCGCGTCGCGCCGTCCTGCGTCAGGCGGGCGTCGGCGGCGAGTTCCAGCGGGCCGTAGACGTCGCCCTGGGCGCGCAGCGCCAGATCGGCGTCGGCCAGGCCGCCCGAGATCCCCAGTTGTGCGCTGGCGAGCTTGAGGCCGCCGCTTTGTGCATCGGCGAGTTCGAGGGTGACCTTGCCCGCCGGCGCGGCGAGCACGTCCTCGAGCTGCGCCGTGACATCCGCCCGGGCCACCTGAGCGCCACCCGCCGCCAGGCTATGCAGCGCGAGATCGGCCGTCAGGCCCTGGCCGGACTGGCCGGGAGCGAGGCGCAGGATTCCGTCGAGCCGGCCGGCCACGCCACTGTCCGCCAGGGGCGCGACGGCGCCCAGGTCGTCGCTGGCCAGGTCCGCGCGGCCGGTCATTGCGCCGCCGTCCAGGGGCAGGTCCAGCGTCACCCCGCGCGCCGCCAGGCCGGGAATGTTCGCCGTGCCGTCGCGCAGCCGGAAGGCGCCGTCGCCCAGTGCGATCTCGGCCGCCACCTCGGCGGGGCCGGCGGGCGAGGTGCCGGTGGTCACCGCGAGCGGGCCGTTCAGCCCGGAGGCGAGATTCGCCAGGCGCGTGTCGATGGTGACGCGGCCAAGATCGGTGCCCGCCAGGGCCGTGTCCGTTGCGCTGACCTCGGCTTCGAGCGTGGGGTCGCCCGTCGGGCCGGCAAGCGTCGCCGCCACGTCCGCCGCGCCCGACATCGGCAGGTCGAAGGCGCCGCCCAGCGCGCCCAGGTCGGCGAGCCGGCCCGTCAGATCGCCATCAATGGTGGCGAAGTCGCCCGGAAAAGCGAGGCTGCCCGTGACCTTCGCGGCCGGGCTCTGGATCGCCGTATCGGTCAGGCGCAGCCCGCCGTCGGCCGCCAGTCGGGCGCGCGTGTCGAGCCGGACGGGACCACCCAAGAGGGCGTCGAGCACGCCGACCTTTGCCCACGCGACCTCGCGCAGATCGCCGGCGAGCGTGGCATCCAGGATGGGATCGGCGTTCGCCGCCACGTCGAGCCGGCCGTCGAGCGTGCCGTTCCCCGACAGGCCCATGTTCAGCACCGGATCGAGCGCGGCGAGGTCGGCGAGTTCAAGGGTATAGCGCGCCTCGCCCGTCGTCTTTGACAGATCGGCGCGGCCTTCGCGCAGGCGTAGCGTCGCCGATCCCAGCCCGGCGTCCAGGCGCACCCCGGAAAGCGTTTGCGCCGCGGTATCCAGTCGCGCCGCCGCCGCGGCTTCCAGGGGGTGCCCGCTCAGCCCGGCAAGCTGGGGAAGGCTTGACCGCAGCGCCTTGGCTTTCACGTCAAGGGCGAGCTTGGCCCGGTCGAAACCGTCTTCGGGTGTGGCGCGCGCCGAAACCGTCGCGTCGGCGAGCGTCACCTGGGGCGCCCGCACCTGTGCGGCCGTGAGCGTGGTGTCCAGTGTCGGCGCGAGGAGCGGCCCCTCGGCGCGGACGCGCAGCTTGGCATCCCGGACCGCCGCCGGCCCAGCCAGGCGGTTCAGCGCCGCCGGATCGGTCACCGCGAGATCCGCCCGCGCGTCCAGCGTGCCAGTGTCCGTGTCGTAGCTCCCGGCCAGATCGAGGCGCGCGTTCGGCGTCGCGATGCGGCTTTCGGCAATCTCCACGCGCCGCCAGCCGTCGCCGCGCGCCAGGGTCAGGTCCAGTTCGGCCGGGCCGCCCAGCAGCTCCGGCACCGGTGCCGGCGCGAGATCCCCGGGCGTCACCTGGCCTTTGACGTGGAGCCGCGCCCCGTCGGCCACGCCCAGCTCCAGCCCCGCGCGCGCCGTCGGGCCGAGCGCCGCCCGGAACTGGCCCTGCCACGCGGCCAGTGGTCCATCACCCGTCAGCCGAAGGTTCACGTCCGCGTCCGGGGCCAGGCCGGCAGCGGTCGCGAACAGGCCGGCGGCCGTGCCGTCCACGGCGAGATCCAGGTCGAGCGTGCGCGCATCCGGGGCGAAGGCCGCCGTCGCCTCGACCGCGGCGGCCGGTCCGTCCAGGCGCGTTACCGTCAGCGCGCTGGTCATCGCCCCGGCACTCGGCGCCGCGACCCGACCGGCCAACCGGAAGGTGGCCGCTTGGCCGAGCAGCGGCGCGCCGAGCTCGATCCGTTCCGCGCGCAGCGTGTCCACGCGGATAGCCACGGGCAGGTCCGGAAGCCCGAGGCTGCCCGGCTGCGCCGCCGGCTCGGCGGGGGCTTCGCCGCCTTCCGGTGCGCGCGCTACAGCGACCCGCTCGGCGGTCAGGCGCGTCACCGCGACCTGCCCGGTGACCAGCGCCAGCGGATTCCACGCCAACTCGGCGTTCTCGACGGTGAGCCAGGTTCCCTGCGGATCGCGCAGCTTGAGCGTGTCCAGCCCGATGCGCTGCGGCAACGGGCCGGACAGCCCGGAGACGGTCGCCGGCGCGTCGGGCGCGCCCAGGGCGGCGGCCGCCTGTTCGGCGATAAAATCGCGGCCGGCCTGCGTGTTGGCGAAACCCCACGCCGCCAGCACGGCCGCGACGACGAGGCCGAGCAGGCCGCCCAGGCCGATTGCGATGCGTTTGATCCACCTGCGCACGCCGCGCGCCTCCACGTGTCGTTAGAAAGCCTGTCGTTAGAAAGCCTGGCCGAAGCTGATGTAGAGTTCGAAGATGTCGTCCACGTCGCGCTGGTCCAGTGCCCGTGCTATGTCCAGGCGCACCGGACCGATGGCGGTGTGGTAGCGCAAGCCCAGGCCCGCCGAGGCGCGGATGCGCGCGTCCTCGCCCGTCTGCACGCCGGGCACGGGCGAATCGTAAACGTTGCCCGCATCGACGAAGGGCACGACGCCGATGCTTTCGGTCACACGCCAGCGCGCTTCCAGGCTCGCCTCGATCACCGAGCGGCCGCCCAGCGGGTCGTTCTCGGAGTCCAGCGGGCCCACGCTCTGGAAATCGAACCCGCGCAGCGAGCCGCCGCCGCCGGCATAGAAGCGCTTGCTCGCGGGAATCGTCTCGGTCTCGGGGCCCAGGATGCTCCCGATGCGCCCGCGTCCGGCAAGGACGAAACGCTCGGACTCGGTCAGCGCGATGTAGTGCGTGGCGTTGGCTTCGCTGCGCAGGAAGCTGCTGGTGTCGTCCACGGTGAAAACGTAGGGCGTGGCGTCCAGGGCTACGCGCGCACCCTGCGTGGGGTTCAGGCGACTGTCCCGCGTGTCGTAGACCAGCCGGCCGGGCACGCCGCCGAGCAGGAAGGTCCGGGTGCCCTCGTTGTCCTCCGTTTCCGTCAGCTCCAGCGCGCCGCCCAGGCGCGCCGTCCAGGCCGCGTCGAGCTGGCGCTCGACGTCGACCTCGCTCGCCACGGCCCGCTCGGTGAACGCGTCGCTGTCCTGCCGGCGCAGGGTGAGCGAGCTGATGAGCTTCTGGTCCTCGCGCAGGAAGCGGGGTTCGCGGTATTCGCCGCGCGCCCGCTGGTTGATGAAGCCCACATCGGCGGAAAAGCGCACCGTCTCGTTGTGTCCGAACGCGTTGCGGTGCTCCCAGAATGCGCTCGCCGAGGGTCCCTCCGAGGTGGAAAAGCGCGCCGTGAAGCCGACGGAGCGATGCTCGCGCTCGGTCACTTCGAACACCAGGGGTTGCCGGCCGTCTTCCGGGCCGGGGCGCTTGACCCCGATGCCGGCGAAGAGGTTGGTGTTCATCAGGGCCTTACGCGTTTCGGCGACGGCCTGCTGGTCGTACGGTGTTCCCGGCTCCCAGGTGCGGAATTCGGTGACATAGTCGCGTGCCACGCTCTCCAGGCCTTCGACGCGCATCCCGCCGAATACCGCATAGGGACCGGGGTCGATGCGCCAGGTCACGGCCAGGGTTCGGTCGTCGTGGTTCACCACCGCCTGCCGCTCGGCCACCGCCGGGTCGGGAAAGCCGTTGCGGCGGAGGCGCGCGAGAATCCGGTTCTGCGCCGCGACGATACGGGGCGCACGCGCATCCATGCCCGCCGACAAGCCCTCGATATCCGCGATGTCGCGCGGGACGGCCGGCGCGTCGGCCGGGATGTCGCCCGTGTAGACGACCCGCGTCTCGGCGAGCACGTAAATCGGCCCGGTGTCGACGTCCAGGGTCACCGTGACCGGGTCGGTTTCCGTATCGATCCGGACGGCCACCGCCGCGCTGTAGAAGCCCTCCGAGCGCAGCGCACGGCGCAGCCGGTCGCGGTCATCGTTGGCCCGCCGGCGCAGGCCGGCGACGGTCGCGGGTGGCTGCTCGGTGAGCGTCACGAGCTGCGACGTCTGGCGCAACAGCGTGCGCACGCGTTTTTGCGCCACGCCTTCGATTCGTGTCTCGTACGCGATCTTCTCGGCGGCCGTGACGGCCGTCGGCCGGCCCAGGACGGCCAGCATCAGCACCCCGAGGACCAGCGGGCAGACGACGGCGAAGCGAACGGCCAGCACGAAGCGGGGGGCAGGGGGTCTCTGCGAATTCACAAATAACGTCTCGATGCCAAAGGGCCGCGCTGGGGCGTTCCGGCCCACCACCGGTAACCTGACGCGATCGTCTGCCGGCTTCAAGATGCGGCGCCGACACCGTATAGGTTCGCGAGTGCCTGAAGGGTCAATTCGGCCGCGCGTTCAGGTCCTTGAGCCGCGCCCGGGCACGCGACAGCCGCGACTTTACCGTGCCCACGGCGATATCCAGTTCTTGAGAGGCTTCCTCATAGGAGTATTCGTTGCATCCCACCATCAGGAGGATCTGCCGGTCCTTTTCGGCGAGCCCGTCGAGCGCCCGATCGATGTCGCGCAGATAGACGTAGCCCGGCTGATCGGCGGGCATCTGCGCCGTGGCGCTCCATTCCTCAACCGGCACATGCCGCCCGCGGCGCTGCTCGCGGCGCAGGTCGTCGCAGTTCAGGTTGTGCAGGATGGTGAACAGCCAGGTCCGGAGGTTGGTGCCCGGCTGGAACTGGTGCCGCCGCTTCAGGGCGCGCTCGACACAATCCTGGAGCAGATCCTCCGCGCGCTCGGGATTGCGGGTGAGCGCGCGGGCGTAGCGGCGCAGGGCCGGGATCTGCGCCTCGATCGCGTGGGCGTCGGCGGTCTCGTGGGTGCATTCGGCCACGTCGAACCCCTCGCATTGCGATCCGGCATCGCACGTATTTTAACCCTACGCCCTGTCAAGGTTCGCCAAAATGACGCCCCTGTGGCGGTCGTGTGGCACGTTCGGGTGCGTTGATGCCGGTGCATGGGCACGATTATATCGCTCTGGGATATAGCGCGTCCGAAGGGGCAGGGCGGCGGCTATGGCGGCGTGCCTCCGCCGGGGAAGGTATGCATGGCGGCGAACGAAGATGCGGTGGACGCCGGTGCGGCGTCACTGACGGGCGTCCCGGAAACCCAGGCCGAGGTCGTCGGGCTTCTGGCGGATCCGGCGAGCTATGGCGAACCAGTTGCGCGGGTCGAACGCCACGACACCCACGCGGCGATGGTGTTCCTCGCCGGGGCGCGCGCGTTCAAGGTCAAGCGCGCGGTGAGTTATCCCTATCTCGACTTCGGCACGCTGGCCCGCCGGATCGCCGTGTGCCGGGCGGAGATCGCGCGCAACCGGCGTACGGCGCCGGTGCTCTACCTTGGACTGTGTCCGGTGCGCCAGCGTTCGGGCGGGGCGCTGTATCTGGGCGAGCTGATTGCGGATCCCGAGGCCGAAGACGCCCTGAGCGGCGATGACCTCGTCGAGGTTGCGGTGGTGATGCGCCGCTTCGACCAGGACGCGCTGCTCGCCAACGTCCACGCGCGCGACGAGCTGACCCCGGCGCTGCTCGATGCGCTGGCCGACCACGTCGCGGCGTTTCACGACTCGGCCGGCTCGGCGGCGCGCGACCCCGTCGCCGGGCACCGCACCGAGATCGCCGACAACACGGCCGACCTGCGCCAGCGGCCCGACATCTTCGACGCCGACGCGGTCGCCGATCTGGACGCGCGGGCGAACGCCGAGCTGGATCGCTTGGCGCCGTTGCTGAACGACCGCGCGGCCGCCGGGTGCGTGCGCCGCTGCCATGGTGATCTGCACCTGGCCAACATCGTGCTCTGGGACGGGCAGCCGACGCTGTTCGACGCCATCGAATTCAACGATGCGCTGGCCGAGATCGACGTCCTCTACGATCTCGCCTTCCTGCTCATGGATCTGGACCGGCGCGGGGCGCGGGCGGCGGCGAACCGGGTGCTGAACCGCTACATGGGCGCGCGCGACGACCTGGACGGCCTGGCCGCGCTGCCGTTCCATCTGTCGTTGCGCGCGGCCATCCGGGCCAAGGTGGGGGCGACCGCGCTGGCCACGCTGACGGATCCGGCCGCGCAGGCGCGCCAGCTCGCGGCCACCCGCGGCTATTTCGAGGCCGCGCGGGCCTATCTCCGCCCCGCGGCGCCGGTGCTGGTTGCGATCGGCGGCGTTTCGGGCACGGGCAAGACCACAGTGGCGCGCGCCCTGGCGCCGGACCTCGGCGCGCCGCCGGGCGCGCTGGTGATCCGCAGCGACGTCGAGCGCAAGCGCCTGTTCGGCGTGGCGGAGACCGAGCGGCTGCCCGAGTCGGCCTACCAGGGAAGCGCCAACGCGCGCGTCTACGACCGCATCATGGACCAGGCGCGCCGCGGCCTTGCCGCCGGGCGCAGCGTTGTGCTGGAGGCGACCTTCCTGCGCCGTGAGGACCGCGCGCGTGCGCGCAAGCTCGCCCAGTCCGCGGGCGTGGCCTTCGCGCCGGTCTGGCTGACCGCGCCCGCCGAGACGCTCAAGCAGCGGGTGGATGCGCGCACGGCCGACGCCTCCGACGCCACATCCGCGGTCGTGGCGGCCCAGCTCGAACGGGCGCCGGGCGGCCAGATCCCATGGCCCGGCGTGGACGCGTCGGGCGCGGTGGCGGCGGTCGTGGCGCGTGTGCGCGACGTGCTCCGGACGGCAGGTGTCGCGGTGGACGACGAAGGGGAGGCGGCATGCGACGGCTCGGGCTGATCGGCGGGATGAGCTGGGAGAGCACGGCGCTGTACTACCGCCGGCTCAACGAAATGACACGCGACCGGCTGGGCGGCCTGCACTCGGCCGAGCTGATCCTGTGGTCCGTGGACTTCGCCGGGATCGAGGCGCTGCAGGCGCGGGGCGACTGGGACGCCGCCGGTCGGCAGCTCGCGCACGCCGGGCGGGGCCTTGCCGCGGCCGGTGCGGAAGCGCTGGTGATCTGTACCAACACCATGCACATCGTGGCGGATACCGTGGCGCGCGCCGGGGGCCTGCCGCTCGTTCACATCGCCGACGCCACCGCGAATGCTGTGAAGACCGCCGGTGCGCGGCGCCCGCTGCTGCTCGCCACGCGCTACACCATGGAGCAGGACTTCTACGCCGGCCGGCTGCGCGAGCGCCACGGCCTTGACGTGCGCGTGCCCGATGCGGCCGGGCGCACCACAGTCCACGACATCATCTACACCGAGCTTTGCCTGGGCGAGGTCCGCGCCGCTTCGCGCGCCAGGTACCGCGAGGTGATCGCCGCCGAGCGCGAGCGCGAGGGCGTGGACGCGGTGATCTTCGGCTGTACCGAAGTGGGCATGCTCATCGGCCAGGACGACACGGATCTGCCCGTCGTCGACAGCACCGAGGCCCACTGCGTTGCGGCGCTGGACTGGGCGCTGACCGGCTGAGCGCGCCCCGTCACTCCGCCGGGGGCGTGGCGCGCTGGACGCTTTCCGGCGCCTCCAGGCGGCGGCGCAGCGGCTGCTCGCCCTCGAGCACGCCCACGACGTCGATCAGCGGTTCCAGCTTCTGATTCAGCCGTGCCAGGGCCCGCGCGGCCGGGCTGTCGATACGCCCGCGCAGCGCCTGCTGCAGGAAGCGGCGGAACGGGTCTTCCGGTTCTGGGAAGAGCACCTGGCGCACCGCCTTCTCCTCCGGGATGCCGGCCATCTCCTTGGCCGCCTGCACCGCGGCTTGGAAGCCGCCCAGTTCGTCCACGAGGCCGCGCTGTTCGGCGTCGGCGCCCGACCAGACCTTGCCCTGGGCGACCTCGCGCACGGCCTTCCGGGACATCCCGCGCCCGGCGGCGACCTTGCTCACAAAGTCGCCGTAGCTCTCGTCCAGGCCGTCCTGGAGATGCTGCCACTCTTCGTCGTTGAACGGCCGGCTGGTGCTCCAGTAGTCGGCGCGCGGGCCGGCCTGCACGCCCTCGATGTTGACCGAGAGCTTGGGCCACAGGTCGGCGAGGACGAACTTGCCCGTGACCACGCCGATGGAGCCGGTGAGCGTCCCCGGCGAGGCGAGGATGCGGTTCGCCGGCGCGGAGACGAAATATCCGCCGGACGCGGCCAGGTTGCCCATGGAGACCACGAACGGCTTGTCCGCCTCGCGCGCCGCCTGCGCCGCCTTCCAGATGGCGTCGGAGGCGACGTAGCTGCCCCCTGGCGAGTCCACGCGGAAGACGATGGCCTTCACGGAATCGTCCTCGAGGGCGTCGCGGATGGCGGGCGCGATCGTGTCCGAGCCCATGACCGTGTTGCCGAAGGCCGGGTCGAACTCGCTCTCCGCCAGGGCGACGGCGCCGATGCCGTGAATCACGGCGACCTTGGGCGCGTCCTCGCCGGGACGCTCGCGCTCGTTGCTGAACAGGGCGAAATCCACGGCTTCGGCTTCGCCCCCGACGACCTTCTTGACCGCCTCCTGCATGCCGTGGCGGTAGCCGACGGTGTCGATCAGCCCGGCTTTCTTCGCCGCCTCCGCCGAAAGCGGCGCATTTTCCAGCGCGGTGCGGACCTCCGCCTCGGTGAGCCCGCGCCCCTCGGCGACGGCCGTGACCACCTGGTCGAGCCAGGAATCCAGCACGCGTTGGAGGTTTTCACGCTGCGGCGCGGGCATCTCACGGTCGTTGAACTGGTTGGCCGCGCCCTTATACGCCTCGCGCTGGCCCAGTTGCGGGGTGATGCCCAGCTCCGCCAGCGCCCCGCGCAGGAACGGCGTCTCCAGGCGGAATCCCAGCAGGTCGAGCTGCCCGGAGGGCTGCATCCACACGCGGTCGAACGCGCTGGTCAGATAGGCGTGGACGGTGCTGCCCGCGCCCATGCCGCCGCTGATGCTCTCGGCGAAGGCGAACGCCGGCTTGTCGCCCGCATCCTTGAAGCGCGAAATCGCCGCGTGGAGTTCCTGCGCCTGCGCCAGGCCGAGGCCGCCGCGGCCCAGGCGCACCGCCAGCGCCTTGATCCGGTCGTCCGTCGCGGCGGCGTCGATCGTTGCCACCACCTCGTGCAGGGGCAGGCCGCCGTCGCCGCTTGCCAGCGCCAGCGGCCCGGGCGCGCGGCGCTCACTCACGCCGTCGGTGAGATCGAGCGTCAGCACGGCCGAGGTCGGCACTTCCTCGGTGGGCGCGCGCCACTCGGCGAAGCGCTGATAGCTCATCCCGGCCACCACGGCCAGGACGACGACCAGCAGGCCGACGCTCGCCAGGAAGCCGACGACGCACTTGAGCAGGAACAGGATCAGGCGCATGGGCGGTGTGCCTCCGCAACATCGTAAGCGGCGCGAGCGTGCCGTGGCGCCGGCGCTTTGGCCATAGGGGCGTTTGCATTCCGCCGTCCGCGCGCCGTACACGACACGCGCGTTTCAGGACTCACGGAGAGCATGGCATGCGGCGGAAAGCGCGCAAGGGTGGCGGCAAGCAGATCGAGGCAACCATCGACACCTTGGGCGGACGCGGCGACGGCGTGGCCGAGCACGCGGGCCAGCCCGTGTTCGCCCCGTTCGCGCTGCCCGGCGAGCGCGTTCGCCTTCGCCTGACCGGCAAGAGCCGCGCGGGCGTGCGCGGGGAGGTGCTGGAAATCCTCTCGGAATCCCCCGAGCGCGTCGAGCCGCCGTGCCCGCACTTCGGCCCCTGCGGCGGCTGCACCGTCCAGCACCTGGCGGATGCGGCATATCGCCGCTGGACGCGCGAGCTGGTGACCACGGCCCTGGCGCGCCGCGGCTTTGACGCGCCGCCGGTCGCCGAACCCGTGTTCGTCGGTGCGAACACGCGCCGGCGCGCGGCGCTCTCGGCGGTTCGCACGGGCTCGGGCGTGCGTCTGGGCTTTCATGGCCGGGAAAGCCACACGGTCGAGGACATTCACACCTGCCACGTCCTCGATCCGGCGATCATGGCATTGCTGCCCGAGCTGCGCCCGGCGCTGGCGCAGCTTCTGGGCCCGCGCGAGACGGCGGACGTCACCGTGTTGCTTACGGAGACGGGGCTGGACGTCCTTATCGCCAGTGCGGAGCCGCCGGGACTTAAGGCGCGGGAGGCCCTGGCGGCCGTGGCCGAAAGCGCCGACCTGGCGCGTCTGGCCTGGTGCGAGGCCGGGCCCGGCGAGTCCGACGTGCCGCCGGAACCGGTGGCGCTACGCCGCCCGCCCCGTTTGACCTTTGGCGGGACGGGCGTGGAGCCGCCGCCGGGTGCGTTCGTCCAGCCCACGCGCGACGGCGAGGCGGTGTTGACACAGGCCGTGACGGAATGGCTCGCCGAGGCCGCGGGGCCGGTGGCCGACCTTTATGCCGGAGTCGGTACCTTCACCTTGCCGCTGGCGGTGACGCACAAGGTGCATGCCGTGGACGGCGCGGCGGGTGCCATGGCGGCGCTCTGGCAGGCGGTGCGCAAGCACGATCTCATGGGCCGCGTCACGGCGGAAGTGCGCGACCTGGTGGAAGATCCGTTGACGCCCGACGAACTGGGCGCGTTCAACGCCGTGGTGTTCGACCCGCCGCGCCAGGGCGCGCGCGAACTGGCGGCCAATCTGGCGGCCTCCAACGTGGCGACGGTGGTGGCGCTGTCGTGCAACCCCAACACCTTTGGCCGCGACGCGCGCGCGCTGGTCGACGGCGGCTACGAGCTGCGCGCGGTCCGCCCCATCGACCAGTTCCCCTGGACCGGGCATGTCGAGCTGGCGGCGCTGTTCCGGCGTGCCCGAGAGGCAAATTCCGGGTAGGGCACAAGCCCGCGGCGGGCGCTGGCGTGCGCGGGTTACGGGTTCCGCCTGACCAGACGCAGCCGCGTCCGGGTGCGCGCGCTGTCGCGGGCGAGCTTGGACGAGGCACTTGCGGTCCCGGGGGGCAGCATGGCGTTCAGGGTGCGCTCGACGTCGGCGAGTGTCGCCGTGTCCAGATCCTCGCGGGCCAGTTTTTCGCGGAGCTGGAACAGGGCGGGGCGCAGGTCGCGCGATTCCCGCCGGTCCACCATGAGGCAGGCCAGCCGGGTGTCCAGGAGGCGCAGCACGTCCTCCTGGGGGGTGCGTGTCTCCGCCTTGGGCATGGGGGCAGCTCCGCTGGGTCCTTTGCCGGCTACCGGCGCACCACCAGGCAGCCCTGTCCGCGCGCACGCAGCGCCCGGCACAGCGCCGCGGCGGCGTCCGTGCCGGCGAACGGGCCCGCGCGCAGGCGGTAGACCCGCTTTGTACGGTTGAGCCGGGCGGGCTTCAACGCCAGCGGCAGGGCCGCCGAAAGGTCGGGGAATTCCGCGGCGATATGGGTTTGTGCCTGGGCCGCGCGGTCCTTGGTTTCCAGGGACGCGAGCTGGATCCAGTGCGACTCGGCATCGGCCGCCGTATCGGCGGTATCCGCGAGGGCCTTTTCGGCGGCGCGAATGCGTTCGGCCAGGGCGTCCGGCGCTTTGCTGCTCTCCGCGCTCCCGGACGGGGCCGACGGATCGCCCGTCCCCACCTGCACGCGCAGCGGCGCGCCGTCGCCCGAGCCGTGGAGCGCGGCCGCGAGCTGGATGGGGGCGCCATCGGCCCGGCGCGCCAGTTCAGGTGCCGGCACCGGCGGTTTCGCGCGCGGCCTGGGCGGCGGCGGGGCACCGGCGTCGGGCCCGGCGGTTTGCGCCGAGGCCGCCGCGGTGGCGGATTCCGCTGCGCCGCCGGAAGCCGGCTGCAACAGGCGCGCCGCGGCGACTGAACCGCCGTTTTCGCCGTCGCGACGCCGCAGGGCGTGCAGGGTCTCGTAATACGCCAGGTTCCGCTGAACGCCGGCGCGGTCCAGATCCTGGCGCGCGATGCGCGCCGCGTCGTCCATGCGCCCGGCGAGCCCGTAGGCGAGTGCCAGGTTCTGACGCGTGCGCGTGGTCGCGTTCCGCCGGCCCGCCGCCTCCTTCAGGATGGCGATGCCCGCTTCCACCTCGCCCGCGAGCACCTTGGACAGGCCGAGGTTGTTGCGCAGTGCCGGGTTGGAGGGCGCGCTCTCCAGGCCGGCGCGATAGCTCGCCTGCGCCTTGCTGTGCTTTCCCTGCAGGTCGAACGCGACGCCGCGCGCGAGGTGGGCGGCGTGTCCGGCTGCCGGCTGCTCGGCGAGCGGTTGCAGCACTTTGACGGCCTTGTCCGGCTGATCCGCGGCCGTCAGGGCGCGGCCCAGGCCCAGCCGGGCCCTGCGGTCGGCGCCGCCGGTGTCGAGGGCGCTGCGGAACGCCTCCACCGCCTTGCGCGGCCGTTGCAGCTTCATCAGCGCGCGCCCCAGGCCCAGGTGCGGCTTTGCCGCGTCCGGCCGCTGCTTGGCGGATTCGCGGTAGAACCGGGCGGCGGCGGCGTACTGCCCGCGCTCGAAGCTCTGCGCGGCGAGTCGGGCGAACCGGGACTCGCCTGTGGCCGACGCTTCGCGCCCGGTGCGCGGCGCCGCATCCTCGGTGCCCGAGATGCACCCGGCGAGCACGAGGGCGCCCGGCAGCAGCAATGCGCCCCGAAGGCGCGCGCGGCGATGGCGCGACGAGGACATGGTGGCGTCGCTCCTTTCCGGCTACGATCGCATGAACGAGTCCGCCACGGCAGAAATTAAAATCTCGTACACACGCATTTCGAAATAACTTGTAGATAACCGTTAACGTTTCCTTCAACTGGCTCTGTCACTGTCATTTTGAGTGATAGATAGGCCGGAAAGCGGAAAAATTATTGGAAAAACGATTGCGGAGATTGCGACGCATTTCCGCCACCTTTGAGCGAAACCGCGCCGTGAAGCCGGCCGCAACGCGAAGGAGACGCGCGACATGCAGGTGATCACCATGGCCTCGCAGAAGGGCGGGTCGGGCAAGACCACGCTCGCGGGCCATCTCGCCGTGGCGGCGGGCCGGGCGGGCGCCGGCCGGGTCGTCGTCATCGACACGGATCCGCAGGGCAGTCTGTCCGACTGGTGGAACGCGCGCACGCCGGAGACGCCGGAGTTCGTCCAGACCGGGGTGAGCCGGCTCGCTCACGATCTGGAGACGCTGGATTCCATGGGCGTCGATCTGGTCATCGTCGACACGCCGCCCGCGATCACCTCGACCATCTCGCAGGTCGTGGCCGTCTCCGACCTGGTCATCGTGCCCACGCGGCCCAGCCCGCACGACCTGCGTGCGGCCGGGGCAACCGTCGATCTCGTCGAGCGCGCGGGCAAGCCGCTGGTCTTCGTCGTCAACGCGGCGAAGGTGCGTGCGCGCATCACCAGCGAAGCCGCCATTGCGCTGTCCCAGCACGGCACCGTCGCACCCACGACCGTCCACGAGCGCACCGACTTCGCCGCCGCGATGATCGACGGCCGGACGGTCATGGAACTGCCCCGGAGCGGCAAGTCCGCCGGCGAGATCGCCGAACTGTGGCGGTACCTCGCCGAACGGCTCTCGGGTGGCCGGCGCGAGACCATGCTCACGGCCCAGGGCGAACGCGCGCCGGCGCACAAGCGCAGCGTCCTCCCCGACGCGGCCACGGCGTAACGCGGGAGCACGGACCATGACCGTAGCCAGCCTCGACCAGCACCTGATGGCGCGCAAGGGCACGGCCGCGCCCGCCGGCGGCCGGCGCCACGACGCGGCGACACCGGCACCAAGGGCGGAGACGGCGCTCACCGCGCCCCCGGCGCCCCCGGCGCCGCGGGCCCACGCCCAGGGCGTGCCCGCGCGCTTCAGCCTGCGCTTGAATCCGGCGCAGCACCGCCGGCTGCGCGTCGCCGCGGCCTGCCACGGCGTGTCCATGCAGGCGCTCATCACGGCCGCGCTGGACCACTACCTCGCCGACGTTGACGACGTTTGCGCCTGCGTGCGCAGCGAGGCCGCGTCCACGGCGGCCGGGAACGATCCGCTGGGCAACGGAGCGGCGCCATGACCCAGGTGGACGAGACGCCAGCAGCGTCGCTGCTGGACATTCCGATTGCGCGGCCCGACGGGCCGCCGGTCGAGGCGGCGCCGGAACCCGCTGCACCGGCCCCGCGGGACACGCCGGGCAAGCCCGAACAACCGCCGCAACCGGCCAACGATACGCAAGCTTCCGCCGCCGAGCCCGCGCCCGCGCCCCGGCAAGAGCGGCAGCCCGGGCGCGAGCTGCCCCGGGACCTGTACGCGTACTGGCGTCGGCTGGCGCGCGAGGGCATGGCCGATGTCGACGAAATTGATGCCGGGGGCGTCGCGGACCGGTGGCCCTACGCGTTGCTGTTACGGGGACGTCTGGACGCGCCGCTCGACATCATTCGCGTCTTTCGGCCCGCCGGCGCGGCCGGCGGCGAATCCGGCGCGACCCATCCCCTGGCCGGCGACCTGTGTTCGCAGGTTTCGTCCTGGGCGCTGGCCCTGGCGCGGGACTGCGTGGTCACCGGCGAGCCCGCGGTGGACGTGGAGCGTTTCGTGCTCGGCGGGACGGCGCGGAACTACCGTGGCCTGGCGTTGCCCTGCCGGCGCAGGGGCGAGCGCTGGACCTACGTGTTGCTCTACCTGCACGCCATGGGCGGTGGGCGCACACCGTAGTGGCTTCGCCGCGTCAGCGGCAAGCCACCAAAGCCTCGGATCACGCCGTGCGCACGAGGCTCGATTCCAGCGTATCCAGCAGGGCCCGCTTGATCGGCCCGTCGGGAAAGATCGTCATCGCCTCGCGGGCATCGGCGGCATAGCTCTCCGCGCGTTCGAGCGCGTCGGTAAGGCAGTCGTGCCGGTTGAGTAGCGCCATGGCGTGTTCCAGGTCCGCATCGGTCTGGTCGAGGTCCTCGATGCAGCGGCGCCAGAACGTCTTCTCTGTCTCGTCGCCGCGTTCGTAGGCCATCACGATGGGCAGCGTCACCTTGCCCTCGCGGAAATCGTCGCCGATGCGCTTGCCCAGCGCGCGCTGCTCCGCCGAGTAGTCGAGCACGTCGTCCACGAGCTGGAAGGCGATGCCCAGCCCCTGGCCGAAGCGTGCCAGGGCGTGCTCTTCCGCCTCCGGGCGCTCGGCCACGACCGCGCCCACCTGGCACGCCGCCGAGAACAGTGCGGCCGTCTTGGCCTCAATGACCTGAAGGTAAGCCTGCTCGTCCGTCTTGGTGTTGTTGGCGGTGAGCAACTGGTGCACTTCGCCTTGCGAGATGGTCGCCGAGGCGTCGGAGAGGATGCGCAGCACGTGCAGCGAGCCGTCGGCGACCATGAGCTGGAACGCGCGCGAGAACAGGAAGTCGCCCACGAGCACGCTGGCCTTGTTGCCCCAGACGGCGTTGGCCGTGTCCAGGCCCCGGCGCAGCTCGCTCTCGTCCACCACGTCGTCGTGCAGAAGCGTGGCGGTGTGGATGAACTCCACCGTGGCGGCGAGGTTGACGTGGCGCGCGCCCTCGTAGCCGAACATGCGGGCGCTCGCCAGCGTGAGCACGGGGCGCAGCCGCTTGCCGCCAGCGGCCACGATGTGCCCGGCGAGTTGCGGGATGAGCGGCACCTGGGACTGCATGCGCTCAATGATGACCTGATTGACGCGATTCAGGTCATCGCGCACCAGTTCCTTCAGGGCGGCGGCCCCGCGTTCGGGGGCCTCGTTTTCGCTGCGTTCGGGCTGCGCGGCCACGGGCTCGGACTCGATCTCCATGGACAACAGTACACCTCACGGCCGATATCCTTCGGCCGAAACCAAAGCACGTGCACGGTACGGGAGCATAGGCGGGACGGGAGAGGGGTCAAGCCTTGGACACCCCTGCGCCACGCCACAGCGACCGTGCGCCACGGCACACGAGCGGGCGGAGTCCGGCATGCAGGAAGTGCTACGCACGAACGACGCGGTGAAGATCTCCTGGATTCAGGCGCTTCTCGCGGACGCGGGGATCGAAGCGGTGATCCTGGACACCCACACCTCCATCCTGGAGGGCTCCATCGGCGCCATCCCCCGGCGCATCTGTGTCGCCGACGAGGACGCCGGGCAAGCGCGCGCCATTCTGGCGCAGGCGGGTGAGGAGAGCACGTGGTGACACCCGGCATCCCGCCGGGCGGGGTTGCGACGCGCACCGACGCCCTGTTGGACGGCCGCGTGACCCTTCGTCAGCCGGTCTCCGGCTACCGGGTCGCCGTCGATCCGGTGCTGCTCGCCGCGGCCGTGCCGGCGGACGCCGGTGCCCGGGTGCTGGACCTGGGGTGCGGTGTGGGCGCGGCGGCGCTGTGTCTCCTGGCGCGGGTTCCGGGCGTGCGTGTCGTCGGGCTGGAGCGCCAAGCCGAGCTGGCGGCGCTGGCACGCACCAATGCGGCGCTGAACGACGGCCCGCAAAGCTTTCTGCCCGTGGTGGGCGACGTTGCGCGGCCGCCGTTCCGGACGGATGGCGCGTTCGACCAGGTGTTCGCCAATCCGCCGTACCAGCGCGCCGGGCGCGGCCACGCGCCGGCCGAGCCGCTGGCACGTGCGGCGAACCTCGAGGACGCGGCGGGCCTCGACACCTGGATCGCGAGTGCCTGCCGCCTGGTCCGGCGCAAGGGCACGGTGACCCTGATCCACCGCGCCGACCGCCTGGACGAGATCCTGGCGGCCCTGGCGGGGCGCGCGGGCGGCATCGTGGTTGTCCCTGTCCGTCCCCACGCCGACGCCGACGCGCGCCGCGTCATCGTGCGCGCCCGGCCCGGTAGTGCGGCGCCGCTGCGCCTGACCCGGCCCCTGGTGCTGCACGCCGCCGATGGGGCGGACACGCCGGCGGCGCGCGCCATCCTGCGCGGCGCGGCGGCACTGGAGATCTGAAGCACGCATCGCGCCGGTGCGGCACGCCGGCGTGCCACCGCGCTCTTGGCAAGCCGGGGCGGGTGCTGCATGTCCATCGGCATGGGTCTGATCGAGTCGTTCAAGCGCTTGCCGGGCGTTCGGCGCGCGAACTGGCCGGCGCGGGTGGCGGTCGTGCGCCTCGCCGGCGTGATCGGGGATGTGGGCGCGCTGCGCCGCGGGCTGACGCTGAGCGGCGTCGCACAGGCGCTGGAGCGCGCATTTTCCACGCCGGGGATCTCGGCCGTGGCGATCGTGGTGAACTCGCCCGGCGGCTCGCCCGTGCAGTCGGCGCTGATCGCGCGGCGCATCCGGGACCTGGCCGAAGAGAAGAACCACAGGGTCTATGCGTTCTGCGAGGACGCCGCGGCCTCGGGCGGGTACTGGCTCGCCTGCGCGGCGGACGAAATCTACGCCATGGAGAGTTCCGTGGTGGGCTCCATCGGCGTGGTCAGTGCCGGCTTCGGGTTCCAGGACTTCATCCGGCAGTACGGGGTCGAGCGCCGGGTGCACGCCAGCGGCGCGCGCAAGGTCATTCTGGACCCCTTCCAGGAGGAGGACCCCGAAGACGTTGCTCACCTGGAATCGCTGCAGGCGGAGATCCACGAGGGCTTCAAGGATATGGTCCGCGAGCGCCGCCATGGCCGGCTCAACGCCGACGAGGCCACGCTGTTCGACGGCACCTTCTGGACGGGCAAGCGCGCCTACGAACTTGGCCTCGTCGACGGCCTGGGCGAGGCGCGGAGCATCCTGCGGGGCATCTACGGCGATCGGACGAAGCTGGTGGACATTCCCGTCAGCGGTTCCTGGCTGCGCCGCCGCCTGTCGTCGGGAACCGGCGCGGCGGGCGTGCTGCCCGAGGACTGGGCTTCGGGCGTGCTGGGCGCGCTGGAAATGCGTGCGCTGTGGCAGCGTTTCGGGTTGTAATTTAAAGTTGCGCTGACGGCTTTAATTGCAACTTTTGACCCTGCCCGGCAACCTGCAACGCTGTATCGATTGACATCTGCGCTTTGTTTGTACGAATATAATTAACAGGTGCTTTTTGTCCCAAGAAAGGCGACGGCGATGAGCTTCCACACCTTGTTTTCGCATAGCGCGGATGTGGTGGCCGTCGTCTTTCAGGTTTTCGTTGCTTTCCTGGTGTTGGGCCGTATCGCATTCTTTGTGCTGAGCAAGGTCGGAATGCCGAATTTGGCTAGGCTTATCGACAGGATGGTCGACCGGGTCCTTAGCGCAATTTCGTATTCTTCCGCGCCCACTATTTTCTTGGCGATGGCGCGAACGGAGACCGGTGATCGGGATACCTCGTCGTGAGGCCAAAGCCCTTTGGCAATGGCCGCACCCGCTTGACCCTCGCGCGTTCGCGCGTCTAAATCCCCGCCATGTTCTCGTTGAGCAAGCTCGTCGTCCTGCTGCTGATCATCGGCGGGGTCTGGTACGGCTTCAAGTACGCGGGCCGGTTGCAGGACCGGCGTGCCGCGCGCGCGGCCGTGCGCGCGGATTTGGACCGGCGCAAGCGCGCCAGCCGCCGGGCGGCCCCGGCGGACGCGGCGGACGACACGCGCGAGCCGGCTGCGGACATGACCCTGTGTCCGGCCTGCAAGGCCTACGTCCCGGCGCGCGGTGCCAAGAACTGCGGCCGCCCCGACTGTCCCTTCTGATCCCTCGGTCTCACCACGCCGGCAACGCGCCGCGCGCGCCGCACCCGGACGAATCCGGTTGCCCGGCGGCGGCCCGGCGTCGCACCATGATTTCCGGAGCCGGCCGGCCAGAACGCGGGGCAACCGTGTGGCCAGCGGTGACAAGCAGGGAGGCCGGGCATGACCGAAACCCGCGGGGCGCCGCCGCGCTGCGCCGTCCTCGTCGGCGCCTACGGCAGCGGCAAGACGACGCTTCTCGAGGCAATGCTCCACACCGCCGGCGCCATCCAGCGCCCCGGTTCGGTGGATCGGGGCACCGCGTTGGGCGATACCAGCCGCGAGGCCCGCGAGCGGCACATGAGCGTGGAGCCCAATTTCGCGCACACCCGCTTCCTTGACGATTCCTGGGCCGTGATCGACTGCCCGGGCACGGTCGAACTCGCCTACGACAGCCGCTGCGCCCTCATGGCCGCGGACATGGCCGTGGTCGTCGCCGAGCCCGACCCGGCCAAGGCGATCACCCTGGCGCCGCTGTTCAAGTTCCTGGACGACAACGCGATTCCGCACGTGCTGTTCATCAACAAGATGGACAAGGCGGGCGCCTCGGTGCGCGAGGTGATGGCGGCGCTGCAGGCGGTCTCGGCACGCCCGCTGGTGCTGCGCCAGGTGCCCATCCGGGAGAACGAGCGCGTGACCGGCTACGTCGACCTGGTCAGCGAGCGTGCCTACCGCTACCGCGAGGGCGCGCCCTCGGACCTGGTGCAGATGCCCGAGACGGTGGCCGAGCGCGAAAGCGAGGCGCGCGAGGCCATGCTGGAGTCCCTGGCCGATCTCGACGACAGCCTGCTCAGCCAGCTGCTGGATGACGTGGTGCCGCCGCCGGACGAACTGTACAGCCGGCTCACCGAAGACGTTCAGCGCGACCTGGTGGTCCCCGTCTTGCTGGGCTCGGCGGCGAGCGACAACGGCGTCACCCGGCTGTGGAAGGCGCTTCGCCACGAGACGCCCGAGCCCGAGGCCGCCGCCGAGCGCCTGGGCGCGGCGGCGGCCGCCGGGGAGAGCCTGATCACCAGCGTGGTCAAGACGCTGCACCAGCCCCAGGCGGGCAAGCTCTCCATCGCGCGCATCTGGCAGGGCGCGGTCAAGGACGGCGCCCAGATCGCCGGGCAGCGCGCCGGCCTCTACCGCATCCACGGGGGCGAGTTGAGCAAGCTCTCCAGCGCTGCGGCGGGCGATCTCGTTGCTCTCGGCCGGGTCGAGCCACTGCAGACGGGCGACCTCATCGCGGGCGGCCAGCGCGTCGCCGAGCCCGCCGTAGCCTGACCGCAGCCGCCCGCACCGGTGTACAGTCTCGCCCTGGAGCCCGAGAAGCGGGCCGACGAGGTCAAGCTGACCACGGCGCTCGCCAAGCTCGCCGAGGAGGACCCGTCGCTGAGCAGCGCGCACGACGCCGCGACGGGCCAGCTCGTTCTGCACGGCCAGGGCGAGCAGCACTTGGCGATCGCGCTGTCGCGGCTGCAAACCCGTTTCAATGTCGCCGCCCGGTCACAGGCGCCGGAGA
>CAJXKW010000017.1 GCA_913055855.1 uncultured Limimonas sp.
CGGGCGCGGCAACGGCTGATCGGGCGCGCGCGACGCGCCTCGGCTGGCGGCGGGTGATCCGGCAATGTACCAGAGCGAGGTCACGACCATCTTGGCGGAAACGGACGGGAAGCGCGACCGTGACCACCGGGAGTTCGCGCAGTTCCTGCTCGTTCCGCGCCTCGACGATCCGATCCGAAACTTCTGCGCGCAACGCGGCTGGCACGTTCAAGGCGTCGCCGACCTCAGTTTCTGCCACCACCCCGGCCTCACCGTCACCAGGGCGGATGGATCCGAACGTTCCATGCTTTGCGCCGGCGACATTTTCGACAGCCGCGATCCGTTGGCGTCCAACGCCACCATTGTCGGCCGGCTGGCACAGACCTGCGCGACACCGTCTCAGCTTGAACGCGCCCTCGACGATCTTGGCGGGCGATGGGTCATCGCCGCGTCGTTCCCCAGCGGCGCCTTTGTTTACCACGATGCCGGCGCACTCAAGTCCATCTGCGTTTACCGGACGGACGCGAGACTGGTCCTCGGCTCCCAACCGGGCCTCGTCGCAGCCGTTTACGGCTTAACGCCGAACCAGGATCGGGTCCGCCAAATCTCGGCCGCGGGCGCGCCGTCCTGGCCGATCTGGGCCTCCCCCTACGACGGCGTATACATGCTGCCCCCCAACCATCGCGTGGATCTCACGAGGGCGCGTGTGGAACGCTATTGGCCGCCCGAGCCGCTCGGCGAACGTGCGATGGCGGGTGCCTCGGCCGAGATTTTCCAGGCCACGAGCACGCTCATCGCCGCCATGACCGCGCGGCGCCGCTGTTATCTCGGGCTTACGGCCGGTTATGACTCGCGTATGTTGGCCGCTTGCTCGCGCGACTGCCACGACCGGCTTGCGATGTTCACCATGACAGGTCGGCCAAGCCGAATGGACAAGCCCACCGATCTTTCAGACGAAGCGATTCCAGCAGCGATCGCGCGACGTCTCGGCGCGCGGTATAAGCGCGAAGCGTTCGACACAAACCTATCGCCTCGGGCACGGCAAACACTTTCCAACAACGCGGCCGGCATGTACCGGGATCAGGCCCTACGCAAGACGCTCGCATATCGGCAAGTGGCCGGTGACGATGGCGTTGTTTTGCAAGCCTTGGGCGGCGAACTTCTGCGTACTTTTTATACAGCCGGCAGTACCGGGAAAAGGTCCAACGTCGAGCAAATCGTGGCCAGAACGGAGTTTCGTGATGTGCCCTTCGCCAACGAGGGGGTCCATACTTGGCTCCAGGACGTCCCCGAAGCCGGCATCGACCCGCTGGTCTTGCTGTATTGGGAGCAGCGGTTCGGAATCTGGGCAAGTCTCGGGCTTACGGCCCGCGAGGCAATGGTCGAGATCTGGTCGCCTTTCAATTGCCGACGTATCCTTCAAGCTGCCCTGGAAGTCCCGGCCGTGGATCGCCGACCGCCATATCGGCTGGTGCAAGGCGTCATCGCCCGCGGCGATCCCGCGCTCCTTCGCATCCCCTTCAACACAAGCTTCCGGAGTCGGCTCGTGCGGGCGTTGCCCGTTCCGTGGCGCGTTAAGCGGTATCTCGGCTGGGCGTAAACCGACCGCGCGACATGGTTCCGCCACGATGGGCACGGTGCTTGGCATGATATGGGCTGAGCAAACGCGCCACGATCACCCGGTAAGCTCGGCAAACCACCGTTCAAGGGTCTCGATACGCCTGTCCCAGGTGTTGTCGCGGGCCACGTCGCGCCGTTGATCCGGCGTGCCCACACCGCCGCCGGCCAAAGCGCGGTCGATGCCCGCCAGCCAGTCGGACGCGCCATCGCGGATGTCGATGACGTCGGCGAATGGGCGAACCGTGGCAAGCGGCGTCGAGATCACCGGTTTGCCCGTTGCGAGGTATTCGTGTAACTTTAACGGATAAATCGCGTGCCACCAGCCCGTTCCCGAGGACTGATAGACCATCGCAAGCACATCCATCGCCTGGGTATACCCGGGCACGGACGTGTGTGGCCGATAGCCCAACAGATGGACGTTCGGCCTGGCGTGTAGACGATCGAGGCGCCATCCAGCGCCGTGCCTGCGCAGGAGCTGTTCATAGATCTCGCCGACGATGACCCAGTGGACCTCCGGGCGCGCGCATGCAAGCTGATCGACGAGTTCGAGATCGACTTTCAGATTGACCCGTCCGAAATAGCCGATGCGGGGACGCGGGATTGCGCCGAGATCTGCGGGTTCTGCGACCGGGGTGCTGTACGCCGCGAAGTCAACGCCATTGGGCAGGATGCGAACGTCCGCGCGCCCCTGTGCGCGCAGGGCGTCGGCGATGAGCTCGGAACTGGCCAACACCAAGTCCGCCCTGCGGAGCGCTTCAGCTTCCCGCGGATCCGCGCGAAGCTCGCCCGTTGCCGCGTCGACCGTCGCGAACCGGTCATATGCGTGGTACACGAGGATATCTGGCTGGAGATGCGCAACCAGCTCTTGGTTCTTCGGTCCGAAAAGATAGAGGATTCGCGGGGCTGTGCCTGCGGTTCTCGCCTTGAGGAGGGAGGCGTAGAGCCGCAAGACGAGGTGCTTGTAGCTGGCCCATCGGTCGGAAAGCGGCGGGACCCGCCCCGCCAAGAGGCAGGTCACCCCGTCGCATGTCTCAAATCCCGGCAGCCGCCCGGATGCGCGGCCCTTGGCGTTGCGCATCTCCCAGGTCCGCAGCGGCCCGGATGTGTAGACGATGGGCCAACCGCGCGCCGCCAGGCGTGAGAGGATCTGCTGGCGGTTTCGCCAGGGTGATTTCCAGGCGTTCGGCCCAAGGGCAATGATCGCGGACATGACGACGGCCTTCACCGATTTCTGGCGTGTTGCGATATGGATTCACGCCGGCGCTTGGGTGGCATCGGTCCGGGCAAGACGCGACTGGCCGCGGTGACCGTCCCGGTCCGCACCGAGCTCGGCCAGATTGGCGTCGATGGTGAACTTGGCCGCCCAGTTGAGGTATTGATACGGCCCATAGGCGCCGTCGACCGGGAAGGCGCCCTTCACCGCGCCGCGCCGGTCCGCGTCGGCCGCGTCGAGGTCGATGGTCCGCCGGACGAACGCGTTGGCAGCACGCGCCGGCGCCACATACGCGTCCTCGCCGGTGCGCGCGGCGAGCAGCCACCAGCACTCGGCGATCTGCGCCAGCCCGGTCAGGCACACCCAGCGCACGGCCGGGCGCCAGTCCGATCCGAAGCGCCCCGCAAGCGCCCCGTCCGGCCGTTGCGCCGTGAGCAGCGCGTCGGCCATGCGCTGCGCCGCGTTCAGGTACCGGCGATCGCCGCTGGCGTCATAGGCGCCGATGACACCGCGCAGCCAGTAGCCCAGCGTGTGCGTCAGCGGCCGCGCCGGATCGCTGAGACAGCAATCGGCGACCCAGCCATTCGGCCGCTGCCGGTTCAGCGCCCACTCAACCTGCCGTAGCCCCGCGCTGGCATACCCATGGCCGGGCGCTGCCGCGTCCGCGTGGAACAGCCCGAGCGCGACGTGCGTTTCGTAGGCTTTGTCGCCCGCCTCGGCGAAGGGGGTGGGATGGCGGCGCCAGCAGCCGTCCGCATCCTGGCTGTCGCGCAGGAACCGCGCGGCGGCGTGCATGGCCGGCGCATATCCAGTGTCCACCCGCGCCGTGCCGGCGGCGAGTCCGATCAGGATTTGGCCAGTGTTGAACGTTACGGGGACGATGGGATCGGCGTCGATGCGCCCGCCCTGGAAGCCGCCGCCGGACAGCTGGATCGCCACCAACCAGTCGAGCATCCGGCGCGCACGCTCGGCGTGTTCGGACGTCGTGCGCCATGCCGCGACGTCCAGCAGCGTGGGCACGATGTAACCAGTGGTCTCCGGATAGGAACTGCGCCAACCGTCGATCAGGCTGTAACTGTGCGCGACGCCGCCGTCGGCAGAGGCCGAGCAGTCCTGCGCGCGTCCGAGCCAGTTACCACAGGCGCGGATCACACTGTCGGGACCGGGATCGGTTTTGAGCCCCGCGCCGTGATCGCGGCGGCGTTCCGCGATGGCGACCGGGGGGAGCGGTTTTCCGCGCAACCGGCGGGTCAACGGCGCCAGCATGTCAGCAATTTCCCATGTTCTGGCGAATAAAAACCTTTATGCGCCGGTGGTCTTGTTGTGCGTCCCGTCCCGCGCGTCAGCCGTTATCGAACTGTGATTGCGGCGTGGCAGCGGGTTCGCAACCTTTGCCCACCGGCGTTCGAGGGTTGAACGCGGTCGCAAACCAAAGGCTTTGAGGAGGCGTTTGAGGCGGTGTCCGCGTTCGATAAAATAGAAGATGTCGAGGATTTCGGCTGACACACTCCGGGGCAAACGCGCATGGGTCTCATAGCCCAGATCACGCAGGAGCTCGCCAGCATACCGCTCGACGACAATGCGTTTGCTTTTTGACAAATCTTGACGCCAACGCTGTACCGCTGTTCGGTCGAGGCTCCCGTCCATATTGGGCCAGAGCCATTTGCGATCTTGCGGAACCTTGGCCGCTGCATCGTCACCATACCGCAGCATGGCGTCCGAATAGGGAACGCCAAGGAAGGCACAGAGCTTTCTGAGAGTCTGTTCCGGCGCCTGGATCAGGTCTTCATAGGCGATCGCAAGATACTGTTCGGGGCCGAGAATCCGGCCCATCCGGAAGTTCGTGGTCAGCCGCCGCGACCAGTTGTCCGCGCATTCCGCAAGATTGCCCTTGCTGTACGGGGTCATGATGTTGGAGAGCGCCACATCGCGGGCATCGCGGTAGATGTGCACGAATTTGGCGTCCGGGAACAATTCATGGGCCCGATGGAGCCGGTCCAGGGTCCCGATGTCCATGTTGGCCCAGTGCGTCTTTCCCTTCGCCCGGGCATACGCGGCGTGAAACGCCGCCACGACCGAGCTGTAATCGCCGGGATCGCAGTGGGGCAGAACGTCGTCGACCGAGATCGGCTCGTCCCAGCGCTGAATGCGCTCATGGGCGATCACGTCTTCGACCAAGCGGCGAAGATCATGCGTGCGGCGGAGCTCATTGTAGTCGTCCCGGCGCGCGTCGAAGGTGTACCACAGCCCCGATGTCGCGAGCGGCACCGCGATATCGGGGTGCGCGCCGACCAGCATCGACAGCAGCGTGGTGCCGCTGCGCTCCATGCCAAAAAGGAAAATGCCCGAATGCGGCATGATCGTTGTCCACCGTGGACGTGTATATGCGGCTCCTGTATTGACGCTCGGGCGGCGGCGTGAAGAGACGGCCGCTGGTGGTACGCCGAAACGGCATCCCGGGTGATTGTTGTCTGACCCGTTTGAGGGGGCATCGAACGGTCGCCGAACCGGAGGCCCGCACGGCCCGCCTTGCGGTCACCCTTTCGGGGTAACGTCACCGGCCGGTCGAGACATCGCCGCGGTTGCGCTGCATTGGGAGCGCTCGGTCGGCGTGTCCCGCGCGGGCATGTCCGGAACCCACCCAAGGCCGCGACCGCCTCAATCCATGAAGATTCTCCTGATCGCCTGGTACTTCCCGCCCGCGAACACGATCGCCGCGCTGCGGCTGAGCAAGCTGGCCGCCCACCTCATCGCCGAGGGGCACGATGTGCGGGTGATCACGGCGCGCAACGTCCGCGCCCCGCAGGGCCTTGCCGGCGATCTCGACGGGGCGCGCGTGACCGCCACACCCTGGATCGACGTCAAGGGGCTGTCGGGTCGCGCCATGAAAGCGCTCAAAAAGCGCTTGCCCGGTTCTTCCGGGCCGGCGCGGGCGGTTTCCGCGGAGGCGGCACCCTCCGGCCATGGCGCGCCGGGCGATACAACGCCGACGGCTGCGGAGGCACCGCGCACGTTCCGACGTACGATGCGCGAGCTGATGTTCTTCCCCGACTTCGCCATGGGCTGGATTCCCCATGCGCTGCGCGCGGGCCACGCCCTGGCACGCGACTGGCAGCCGGATCTGGTTTACGCCTCGGGGCCGCCCTTCAGCACCCTGGTCATCGGCTGGCGCCTGGCGCGGCGCCTCAAGGCGCCGCTGATCACCGAGTTCCGGGACCGGTGGAGCGACGACCCCTATTATCCGCCGTCTGCGCTGCGGCAATGGCTCGACCGCAAGACGGAAGCCCGGATCGTGCGCGACGCCGCCGGCGTGGTCACGGTCTCCGAGCCCTGGGCGGCAGCGTACCGTGCGCGCTTCGGCAAGCCCGTTCACGTCCTCTACAACGGCTACGATCCCGATCGCATCGACCCGGCCTTGGCCGAACGCAGCACGGGCGGCCCGCTGCGAATCGTCTACACGGGCCAGATCTATCCCGGCCGGCGAGACCCGTCGCTGTTGTTCGACGCCATCGCGCGCCTCGGGTCCGATCCGGCGGACATCGCCGTGGATTTCTATGGCACGCAGCCGGCGCACGTCTGGCCTCTTGCCGATCGCTACGGCGTACGGACCTGTGTGCGGGTTCACCCGCCGGTGCTGCAGCCGGAAGCCGTGCGCCGGCAGCTCGAGGCGGACGTGCTGCTGCTGATGCAGTGGCAGGATCCCCGGGAGCAGGGCAACGTCCCCGGCAAGCTCTTCGAGTATCTGGGCGCGCGGCGCCCAATTCTCCTGATCGGGCTCGAGGGGGGCGTCCCGCACAGCTTTATCCATTCGCGCGGCGCCGGGGCGCTCGCCCGGGATCCGGATCACGCCGCCGAGCTGCTTCGCGGCTGGCTGGCTCAGAAGCGCGAGACCGGTCACGTGCCGTTGTTGCCGGAAGATGTCGCTGCGGGGCTGACGTATAGCGAGCAGTTCGCGGCCTTGCCCGGCTTTCTGGAAAGCAGCGCCGGCTCGGATGCGGCGGCCCCACACACGGGACGAACGGCATGACCCGTATCCATCTGATCGCGGGCGCACGCCCGAACTTCATGAAAGTCGCCCCGCTCTACCACGCGTTGACGGCAACGCCGTGGGCCGAGCCCGTGCTCGTGCACACGGGGCAGCACTATGACGCGGCGATGTCCGACGCGTTTTTCGCGGATCTCGCGCTTCCGGCGCCGGATCACCACCTCGGCGTGGGCAGCGCCGGCCATGCTGAACAGACGGCGCGCGTGATGTCCGGCTACGACGCCCTGTGCGACCGCGCGCCGCCGGACGCCACCGTGGTGGTCGGCGACGTCAACTCGACCCTCGCGTGCGCGCTCGTTGCCGCGAAGCGGCGTATTCCGGTCGCCCATCTGGAGGCGGGATTGCGCGCCGGTGACCGCGGCATGCCGGAGGAGATCAACCGCATCCTGACCGACCACGCCTGTGATCTTCTCTGGCCGCCTTCGGACGACGCCGTGGCGAACCTGCGCGCCGAGGGGATTCCCGAGCACCGGATCGCCCTGGTGGGCAACATCATGATCGATTCGCTGGTCGCCCTTTGGCCGCGCATTGCGGCCGAGGGCACGGCGGCCGCGCTCGGGCTGAGCCGGTATGTGGTTGCGACGTTTCACCGGCCGGCGAATGTCGACGACCCGGCGTGCCTTCGGACCATCGTCGGCGAGCTGCGCCGCGTTGCCCTGGAGGATCCGGTGGTGTTGCCGCTGCATCCGCGTACGGCGGCGCGGTTGGAGGCTGCCGAGTTGCTGGAAAGCCTGCGCGCGGACTGCGGCGTCCGCGTCATCGAACCGCTGGGCTATATCGCCTTCCTGAACCTGGTTTCCGGCGCGGCTGCCGTGGTGACCGACTCCGGCGGCATCCAGGAGGAGACCAGCTATCTGGGCATACCCTGTCTCACGGTGCGTCCCAACACGGAGCGTCCCGTGACCGTGACGCACGGGACCAACCGGCTGATCGCGCCGGCGGAGATTGCCGAACGTGCGCGCGCCGCGGCTGCCCCCGATTGCAGACGGCCGGCGCAAATCCCGCTTTGGGACGGCCGGACGGCAGGTCGGGTTGAGGCGAGCCTGCGGGCCTTCCTCGCGACGGCCGGGGATACGGCCCAGACCGTCCATCCGGCCAACGGCTAGGGAAACGACCACGCGTTACCCGCCGGGGCTACCTCTTTCCCGCGAACTGGTGCGGGGGCGAACACCGCTCAGAATTCGCCGGCACACGCGCCGGCGGACCCGGCACGGCCGGGGCGTTCGACAGCCGCAGTCATGGAGATCCGAGGTCATGGGTCAGCTTATCCGACGGCATGGGACAGCGACGCCGCGACACGCCGCGTCCGCGGGGCGAAAGCGGACGCATCGGGGGGTATTCGGCGTCGCGCTTTTCGTGCTCGCGGCGGTCGGGCTGCTTTCGGGGGCTGCCACGAGCGCTCGTGCCGGATTGAGCGACTACCTCGCATCCTCATGCGACTTCGAGGCCAACCCGTGGTGTCGCTTGCCAGGGAACCCCAAGGATAGCTTCATCACGCGCGCGGAGGCGCTGGCGATCTCGCGCGGGGACGAGGCCGCGCGGAAGCGTTTGTGGGGCTGGGGCGGGCCCAAGGAGACCTTCTTCGCCTGGGGCAGCGCGGCGACCGACGGCGAGCGCATGTATTTCTTTGGTGGCGGGCATCACCATTACCGCGGCAACGACATCAAGGTCTATGACTTCGAGACGCTCTCCTGGTCGCGGCTTTACGATCCGGCGTATGTGACCAAGGAAACCCACGGCGCGGGCGATCGCCGCTATGTGCCCGAAGTGGGGCCACGCGCGACGCACATCTATGACGGCATGGTCTACTCGGAAAAGACGAACGCCCTTTTCATGTGGGGCCATTACAATTTCTATGCGTGGCGCTTCGACCTGGATGTCTGGGCCGAAACCAAGGATCCCTGGCAGGCGTGGTCACGGTTCAGTCTGCCCAAGGCTGACGGCCGATCTCCGAACTTCTATCGGGCAGCCGTTTTGGCGAACGGCAACATTCTTGTGCACGGAAGCCGCTACGCCAAGGGGCGCGGCACGATGTTCGTTTTCGATCCGGAGCAGCGCGCCTACGTTGGTCGGTCCGGAATTCAGTTCGTAATATCGGCGCTGACGGCCGTGGGGAATCAGGCCTACGGACGCTCCGTCCGCGACGGCAAGCTGGATGTCTACGACAGCAACGGCCGCCGCACCGGTACCATTGACCTTCCGCCCGGTTTTTCCGGCAACGGCATGGCCCATCACCCCGGGCGCGACATGCTCGTGCTGTGGAACGGCGGCGCGGATACGCTGGTGTACGATCTGCACGCCGAGCGGTGGCAGCAGGTGGGCACGCTCGCCGACAACGTGCCGCAAGGGGCCCGGCGCGGACCCTACGGACGGTGGCAATACCTGCCCGAACACGACGTCTTCGTCGGCTTGGGCAAGACGCCCGACGGCGGGCATGCCATGTGGGCATACCGGCTGCCCGACCCACTGCCCGACCAGCATCCCCTGAAGGCGGTGCGTCGGGACCAGGGCTATACCTGTTCGGACGAGGTCGCCGGATGGTCCTGCCCGGACCTTCAGAAGCAGGTTAAGGCCGGCTCGGTGCAGAAAGGCGTTTATCACCAGTGTGCCAAGGTGAGCGGCCCGGTCGATTTCAATGGGGCCTGGTTGAAGGAAAAGGTCTGCGGCAAGAAGGCCTCGCTGATTGCCTCGGACGGTGCGCAAATCTCAAATGTCAAGATCACCGACATCAGCATCGGATCGAATGCGAACTGTGTGCGCTGGGAAGGCGGTCGCGTGACGATCCGCAACATGACCTGCCGCCGGGCGGACATGGGGCTGCTGGGCTTCGGTGACGAGCTGGTGATCGCGGACAGCACCTTCGCCAAGACCTTGGACAGCGGCAGCAACCACGGACACATCATCTACACCTGTCCCCGGAATGCGCGCGGCAGCACCCTTACCCTCCGCGACACGACCATTCGCGCGCCGGGGGATCAGGGACACCTTCTCAAGACCGGATGCGCCACGACACGCATCGAGGGCAGTCTTCTCGACGGCGGCCAGGGGAACTACAGCCGCGTGATCGACGCGTTCAATGGCGGGCGCCTGATCATTCGTGACAGCACCCTGGCGGCCGGACAGAGCGGCGGTAACGGCGACCTGATCGGGTTCGGGGCGGAAAAGCGCGAACCGTTATCCGAGCACGTTGTCGACCTGAAGGCGGGAACCACCGATTGCCGCGCGCTGCCCATGTGGGGGCACGCGCTGCACACCTGGCCGGGGCGGGTGCGCGTCGAGCAGGTGACGTGGGAGCCCACGACGAATCACGGGTGCCGGGCCCGGTGAGACGCGTGCCGGCGCTGACCAGCGCACCGCAATTCAGGGGGCAGACATGCTCGCCGTCGTCGTCGCGCTGAGCATCGTCGGGGTCGTCCCGCTCATTCTGCTCTGGCCGCACGTCGGCATTCTGGCCTGGTACTGGTTCGGCCTGATGAATCCGCACCGGCTGATCTGGGGCGTGCTGGAACAGCAGCGCTATGGCCTGATGATCGCCGCGACCACGCTGGTGGCGTGGTTCCTGTCCCGGGAGGCCAAGCGCATTCCCGTGGGCGCCGTCACGGTCCTGCTCGGCCTTCTCGTCACCTGGATCACGCTGACCACCTTCTTCGCCCAGGTTCAGGAGCATGCGTGGGCCGGCTGGGAAAAGGCGTTCAAGATCCTGATCATGACCTTTGTTGCGATCGCCCTGATCAACACGCGCGAACGCGTGTACGTGCTGGTTTGGGTGATCGTGATCAGCCTGGGGTTCTACGGTTTCAAGGGCGGCCTTTTCACCCTGCTGACGGGCGGCGAATACCGGGTCTGGGGACCCGAGAAGAGTTTCATCGCGGACAACAACCAGCTCGGTTTGGCCCTGATCATGACCGTGCCCCTGATCGTGTATCTCTACGGCCAGGTCGCGCATCGGCTGATGCGGCTGGGGCTCGGCGTTCTGGGCCTGACGTGCTTCTTCTCGATCATCGGCACCCAGTCGCGCGGCGCGTTTCTCGCGCTGTGCGTCATGGGCGGTTACCTCATGATCCGGTCGCGCCACCGGCTGAAAATGGGCGCCGTGGTGTGCGCGATTGCGCTCGTCGGTGTTTGGTTCGTGCCCGAGTCCTGGGTTGAACGGATGGAGACCATCCAGAATTATGAAGACGACCCCTCCGCCATGTCGCGCATTCGCGCCTGGACCTTCGCGACGAAGGTTGCCCTCGATCATCCGGTGACCGGTGGCGGGTTCAATGTGCATTTCGACGAGGCATATTTCATGCGCTTGGTCCCCGAGGCTGCAAAGAATCGCGATTTTCATAGCGCTTATTTCGAAATGCTGGGTGAGCACGGGGTTATCGGTCTGGCGATCTTTCTTGCGCTGCTGCTGGCGACCTGGCTGTCCTTTTCGAGGCTCATCCGGCGCACGGCGGACTCGGTCGAGTTGCGTTGGGCCCACGATCTGGCGCGCATGGCACAGGTCTCCATGATCGGATACGCGGCGGCCGCATCCTTTCTCAACCTGGCCTTCTATGACCTGTTCTACGTGATCCTGGCGTTCGCGCCGATGCTTTGGAACGTCCTGGCCGCCGAGAACGCGACTCAAGCGACCGGCGTGGGCTCGGCCGTGCGCAGTCGGCGGCCTAGCCGCGTCGAAGAACAGGTGCCGTCTGGTGCTTGAACGATTTTCGTGGCACGGACGCGGTCGCGAAAACAGCACAGCGCGGGGATCGTCGGGCCGCTGCCGGTCGGGCGCCGGTGCGTCCGGTGCGGAGGGCTCAAATCATCCAGGGGGATCAGGTGGTCATGGATCGGCCGCACGAAGCGCTTCTCAAGGCGATATATCGGCGCACGCTCGATCGTGCTGCGCGCTCCGCGCGCATAAGCCGCTTCGTGCCACCAGGCTTGGAGCCGTTTTGCGACATTCGGCGACGCAAGCCAGCGTTCGCGCCGGCTACCATCTTTGACGTGGGCGCGCACCGGGGCGAGTCGGCGATCCGATTTCACCGAGCCTGCCCGGATGCCCGAATCGTCGCGTTCGAGCCGGTCCGCGGGGTGTTTCTCGATCTACAGGCCAAGACCGCAAACATATCCAAGTTGGAATGTTTCCAATACGCCCTGGGCGACCAAACGCAGAATGTCCGTATTCGGTTGAACCCGAAGTCGAGCACGAACTCGCTTCTCAACGAGCGAACGAATGTTTCGGGGAGTGGCTCTGGGGACGAGGGCGGAGACAGTGACGAGAACCACGAAACCGTATCGGTGATGACGCTGGACTCATTTTGTGCTGCGCACGACGTCGCGCACATCGACTTCCTGAAGATCGACGCGGAAGGTTACGATCTCTACGTTCTGGAAGGGGCGCGGGGAATGCTGGAGTCGGAGCGTATCAGCTTTGTCCAGGTCGAAACACGTCTGTCTGCTGCATCTGACAATATAGGGCCCGAACTCACCGATATGATCAATTTTTTGGGAGATTTACACTTTGTTCCATTCGGATTTTATCATCAGACACACGAGTGGTCCGGCGCGGCGCGTTTGCGCTTTTTAGATGCTGTGTTCATAAACAGGGCGTACACGTGACGTGGGCGTGGCAGGACGCCGTGTGGCGCTGCCCGCTCGGATTAGCCCGTACAGCCGGCAGCCTGGCGCGTGGCGCTTAGATTCCGGCCTCGCGCAGAATGCTGCGCAGGGCGTCTTGAAATTTTACGCGATGACAGGGAATTTTGATCTTCCGGTCTTCCTGGTGCGCGCTTGTGTAGAGCGTCGCAAGATCGTGTACGTCGTCGGACCAGGGAATTGGGATTTCGTTGCTCAATTCCTGGAGGAATTCAGCTTGATGGTTGTTCTGCGCGATCGGGTTCGCAAAAACGGCAAACGGGCGACCGCTACGCAGCGCCTGGAGGGTCGAGCCCGTTCCCCCATGGACGATCAGGAAGCTCGCCGCATTGAGGTATTCGGCGATTGTGGCCTTGTACGGGAAGGACTCACAGTTCTCGGGGATATAGGTCGATGTTCCGGTTTGACAGATGACCGGCTCAGGAAAGACGCCCGCGGCCGCAAGTCGATCGACTTCCTTGAGGAGGGCGTCGAACGGAAGGGTGGTTCCGAGCGTCACGAAAATCATATCACGTTCCCGTCGTATCGCGTGCCGGGCATCACCTCGGCGAGCTCCTGCCATTGAACAAAAATATGTTTGGCCGCGGCCAACATGCGGCATGCCTTCAGCGCTCGCGAAGGTGTTTTCACGCGGGTTATGCTTTCGATATAAATGGTCTCGCATCCCATGAACCGGCCAGCGAGAAGCATGAACACGCTTGCTGGCGATCCAAGGCCGATCACGACATCGGGCCGTTCGCGGCGCATAAAGGCCAAGCTTCGAAGGAAGGTACCCAGCGCCCCACGCAACGAGGTCAGGATCGAGCCCGATCCTGTGTTCTGAAAACGCGGCGCCACGAAGTAAGTACCCTGGGGAAATCCAGCCTGGTCGGGTCGTTTCCCGTACGGCTCCAGCATATAACAGAAGTCCGCTTCGTCGCGGAGCATTTTGACGATTTCGCCCAACTGATAGCCCCAACCGCCACCATGGATGGGTATGAGCACCTTGGTCACTGGCTACCTCGCAACCGACTCATGCTCACAGGAGAAAAGCTGTGTCGATCGGGGTCACGAGCGAGCGTGGTGTACCTCGCAGGAGGGGGGGCATCCGGCTTGGCCGATTTCACGCCCGACCTCCGCGGGGGCGTGCGGGCACCGTCTTGGCGCGTGACCGGCGCTGTGAGCCGTGAGATTTGCGTGTTCCGGCGCGCGGCGCGAACCGGCCGCCGCTGCGCCTGCGGTCGCGTCGATGCAACGACGGCTCGGGCTCGCCAGCGCCCTCGGCGCCATCGGGCGCCTGCATCCCGAGCAAGCCGGTCTGCTCGTCGATGCGATCCGCGGCATCATTGCGAATCGACCAATACACGATATAATAAAATATGCCAATAAATCCAATAATAATAAGGGTTTCCAGCATATCTGGTAGCTCCTCGCGTCATATCTTATGGGCAAAAATTTTCATCTAAGGAGTGCAAATTTAAGAGCTTTTGCCTGTTTTGCTTAAATCTTCTTTTTCTTTTGGTGGGAACTCGATGAGATAGTAGCGAAAGCGCTTATTGTATCCTGTCGCTTTCCAGCGCGAGCTTTGCGGCTCATAATATACCCCCATGTATGGCATGTTGTTGCTGCCGCAACGGATGTCGGTCCGGTGCCAGGGCGTGTCCCATGGGGCGAACGCGCCGGGCCGGTGCGTCTCCCCGTCGGCCCAGGTGAGCATGCGGACACCGCACCAGTAGCGCAGGCCCACCCAGACGCCATTGCTGGCCGGAAGATCGGCGAAGTCGAAGGTCTCGACGATCCATTGGTGCAGCTCGGCCGTGTCGATGCGCGCCAGGCGCCCCTTGCGGTCCTTGTACTGGGTGTTCCGCGCCTTCTGCACAGCAAAGGCCCATTTCCCCGTGCCCGTCCGGTTCACCACGTCCTTTGCAAGCTGGAAGTAGGCGTCGCGTGGTTCGTAATACGCGGTTTGGAGGATCTCCCGGTTGCGCAGGTTCTTCGGGTTGGGCGCGGCGTTGGCTGGTACCGCGGTGCCCGTGGCCAGGATGATTCCCGCAAGTCCCGTTGCCAGCCAGCGTCGGCGGATCGTGCGGCGAAACATCATCGTCAGCCCGAGCTTTCTGGTTGCTGAACACCGGACGGTGTGCGCAGATCGCCCGCCTCGGCGGTCCCCGGCGACACGGCGGCGAGCGGTCCCTGGGACTGCCTTTGGGTGGGCAACGCCGCAAGCCGCGTGTCGAGACCGCGCAGCACTTCCGGCCAAGCGTAGGCACGCCGCATCGCCGCCGCCGCTGCGTCGGCCAGGTCGCCCCGGCGTTTCGCATTCCGCATCAATGCCACCGCCCTGGATGCCATCTCGGCGGGCGTTGCGGCCGTCAGTATATGCTCGCCGGGCGTGGCCGCGACACCGCGCGCCGCGAGCTCGCTGGCGATCACCGGCACGCCCATCGCCATGGATTCCAGAATCTTGTTCTGCGTCCCCCGAGCGATCTTGAGCGGTACCACAGTCGCGGCAGCCCGGCGGACGTAGGGCCGAACGTCGGGGACGCTCCCCGTCACGGTCACCCCTGGAAGATCGGCCAGGGCGCACACGGCCGGAGTCGGCTCGGCGCCCACGATGAGCAGCTCGGCCGCCGGGCGGGCGTGCCGGATGCGCGGCCACACGTCCCGGCAGAAATCCTGCATTGCTTGGATGTTGGGGAGGTAGTCCATGCGCCCGACAAAGCACAGCGTGTCGGGATCGTACGTCCGGTCGCCGGGTGTGTAGTAATCCAGGTCCACCCCGTTGCGTACCACGCCATTCGGCACTTCGCCGGCAATGGCGCGCAGGCTCGCGGCCTCGTGCGTGGTGGCGGTGAGGCACAGGTCGAAGCGCCGCGCCAGCCGGCGCTCGGCCCGGCGCAGGGTGACCCCTTCGCGCCAGTATACCAGGTTCCGTGGAAATCCCGTCGCGCCCGCGTAATCCTGCCACTTGCGCGAATCCATGTCGACGAAGTCGAGTACCTTCGTCACGCCGTCGAGAACCTCGACATAGGGTGCCACGGCGGAGGAATGCACGATCGCCAGATCAAACGGCCGGCGCGCGTGCGCGTCGCGGATCCGCCGGCCGAGCCCCGGCGCGTCAAAGTAGCCCATGGACGCCGGCCGCCACGTCGCCGCGTGCCAGGCTGCCTGGATCAGGGCGCGCATCCGGCCGATGGGCGCGGTGATCACGGCCACCCCTTCCGCCATTTCGAGCTCGCGCGCCGCCGCCGCCTCCTCGGCGGATCGCACGGGCGCGGTGACGGTGACCGCGTTCTGCTGCGCCAGATGCCGCATGCAGTGGTACGCCCGGACGCGCGCGCCGCCGTGCGGCGGGTAGGGCAGACGGTGCGTAACGTAGAGAATGCGCCGGCCCGCCGGCACCGATTGCGTGCCTGCGCTCCCGCCGCTGGCGTCCGGCCGTTCGCGCATCCCGCTCATGATGCGGCCGCCCGCTGCAGGCCCGGCGCCGCGTCCGCCGCGGCGGACGTTGGGTGGTCGCGCTCGTGCTGCCACAGCTCCAGCATGAGCAGATCGTAGACGATGGCGTCGTACACAGACCCGCCGGCGTTGCGGTGCGCCGCCAGCACGGTGTCCAGGAAGGCGGGCCGGAACACGCCCCAGGTCTTCAGGCGCGCAACGGCGTCGTCCACCATGTCGCGCAGGCGCGGATCGGTGCGCGTCCATTCGGGAAACGGCATGCCGAAGCCGTGCTTGCTCTTGGCCAGCACCTGCGCCGGCAGGAAATCGCGCATGGCGTGCTTGAAGAAGTGCCGCAGTTCCAGCCGCCGAATCAGCGTGTCCGGGGGGATCGTGGCCGCGAAGGCGACCAGGTCCGGGTCGAGCATGGGATAGGCCACGTGCACACCCGCCATCTCGCAGGCGCGGCCGACCTTGCGCAGGTCGTTGTCCGCCAGCGCCATGCGCAGATCCAAGTGCTGCATCGCGTAGACCGGCTCGGTCGTGCCCGCCTCGTCGTAGTGGCGCTGCCAGATGGCGTAGGGCTCCTCGACGTCCAGCTCGGCAAGCGCCTCGGGGGTGAAGATTCCCGCCAGCGCGTCGCGATGGAAAAGCTGGGGATACAGCATGCGCTCGGGCATGGGCGTGCGCGCGCGTCGGACGAAGCGCCGGGCCTTGGCGGGAAGCGAGCGCCCCTGTGCCGGCGCGGCGCGCGTGGCGACGGCGAGCCCGGCGCGCAGCAGCCGGGGCAGCCGGTGGTACAGGCCCAGCGTCTTCTGCTCGACGTAGCGCTTGTTGCCAGCGAAGATCTCGTCCCCGCCGTCGCCCGCCAGAAGCAGGTCGATGCCCGCTTGCTTTGCCATGCGCGCGCAGGCGTGGGCGGGAATGACCGAGGAGTTGCCGAACGGTTCATCGAAGGCGCGGCTCAGTTCGGGAATCACGGCCACGACGTCGTCCGGCGTCAGGGCGTATTCGCGGTAGGCGAAGCCGAAGTGCTCGGCCGCCGCGCGGGCGTAGGCGCGTTCGTCGTAGCGCGGATCGTCAAAGGAGATGGTGAACGCGGGCAGCGGCGCGGAATGGCGCTCCTGGAGCAGGCCCGCGACCACCGAGCTGTCCAGACCGCCGCTGAGAAATGCGCCCCGTGTGGCCTCCGGACCTTCGCCGGCGCTGCGCCCGACGGCCGTGCGTAGGCGGTCGAAGAGTTCGGCCTCCAGATCGGCCCGGCGGCGCCGGCCCCGCGACCCGTAATCGGGCGCCCAATAGCGCACGGCCTCGGCGGTTTGCGCGCCGTCGGTGCGCAGCGTGTAGCCCGGCAGCAACTTGTCACAGTCGTCATAGATGGTGCGCGGTGCCGGGGAGACCGTGTTCAGGGCATAGCGGTACACGCCGCGCGGGCCCACGCGAGCGGCAACCCAGGGATGCTGGCGCAGCGCGTCCAGGCTGGTGGCGAACGCGATGCCCCGGGACGTCTGCGCATAGACGAGGCTGTGGATTCCCATCCGGTCGATCGCGAGCTGCGCCCGGCCGCTGCGCAGATCCAGGACCGCCAGGGCGAAGCCGCCATGCAGGTGGTCCAGAAAGCCGTCCGGGTCGTCGCGATAGGCCCGGGCAATCGCTGCCGCGGTGCCCTGCTCGCGCGCACAGGCCACATCCGCCGGGCGGGCAAGCGCAGGTGTGCCGTGCAGGGCGACCAGGATGCCGTCGGGATGGACCGCCAGGGGGACGTCGTCCCGCCCGGCTGCGTAGACGGCGCTGTGCTGGGTCATGCGGCGATCCGCATGAACCTGACCGTCCCACACCAGCCCCGCGGCCATGGTGCTCAGCACCGTTTCGGGGCGCTCGGGCGGCGCCGTACCCAGCCAGCCGCAGAATCCGGACATGCTGCGATCGCGCTCCCGTGTTTGGTTCCAGCCGCGTCGCGCGGCCCGTTAAGCCTGTCGGTTTCGTTTGCGGAACCAGCGGTTGCGCAGAGCTTGAACCACGGGTCCCCGGTCGTCAGATGCCCAAAAGGCGTAACACCGCCGCTGTCCAAGGCTGCGCAACAACGGGCCTACCACGGCCGGGTCGCGCGCTTTTACCGCCTCCTTGAGGCTGCCGGCGATTCCGGACCAGCGCAGCCACACGCCGTGCCCTTGGGCACCCTGGAACGCCTGCGGTGGCAGGCCGATGCGGGCGCGGTAGTCCAGCCAGGGCAGGTCAACGCCCAGGGCAGCGCCCAGCGCGTGCTGGTCCCAGTGCCGCGGATTGATCTCGATCAGCCGCGGCTCGCCGGTTCGCGTGTCGGCCTTGAATTCCGCCTCGCAAACCCCGGCGAAGCCGATGGCGCGCAGGAACGCCAGCGTGCGCGCCATCAGGGCGTCGTCCGGCTGCGCCTCATAGAGGCAGCCCAGGCCGACGCCCGGCGGGTACTGCAGGCGCTTGCGCGCGGTGAACGCGCCCAGCGCGGTGCCGTCCGCCGCCATGGCCGCCCCCACCACGCGATAGCCGTTCTCCGGGCCGTTGATCCATTCCTGGATCAGCGCGGCCGGTGCGACCTCGGCGATGCGGGCATAGGCGGCGCGGCACGCAGCGTGGTCGGGAACCCGCCAGCCCTTGCGCACGCCGACCCGATCCCGGAATTCGGCGCTGCGCCAGGTGGTGGTATCCACGGGCTTGATCACCGCGGGGTAGACGAGTTCGGTTGCCCGGGCGTCCAGGTCAGCGAGCGAGGCAACGTACCGCGTCACCGGGGCGGACAGGCCGTGTTCGCGGGCCATGGCGCACAGGCGCGCCTTGTCGGTTATCGCGTGGAGTAGCTCGCTCTCCGGCACGCCGAGCGTGAAATGCCGGCGCAACCGGTCGCGGTATTTGTCAATGAAGGCGAGATCGGCGTCGTTTGTGGGAAAGAGCACGGCCCGCTCGCCGAGCTCGGCGCCCAGCGCCTCGAGGAAGGCGACCAGCGCGTCCGGCTCGGTCAGGGAATCGGGGGCGGTACGGATCTCGGCGTAACGTGTTCCTGTGCCCGGTGCCCGGCTGTCCGCGCCCGCCCCGATCACCCGCACACCCCGCCGGCCCAGGCTGCGCGCGATGCCCAGGCCGGTCTCGTGCATGTTCAGCACCACGGCCGGCGGCAGGGATGCCGGTTGGGTCAGGGTGAGCTTGCGACCGGGGTCCGGGCGATGCATATCGGGCCCCCGTCGTCAGCCTTCGCCGCGGCGCCGGAGGCCGCGGAGCTGCGCCTGGACCGCCCCGCGGTACCGCTTGCCCGTGCGCACCACCCGGCGGGCGCCGGCGTAGCCGCGGCTGCGCCACCCCGGCGGCGCCGCCAAGAGGCGCAGGTTGTGGGTCTGGTGCGCGCCCCAGGCGAGCTTGTGCGGCGTCACGCCGGCAAGGAAATCGTAAACGGCCACGCCGCGTTCGACGCAGTCGCGGAATACCAGGGCGCGCAGCGTGTTGCCCACGCCCGCGTCGGCCCAGGCCTTGTCGAAGCCCTCCTGGAGCAGGGACATCGTGCCGCCGCGCTCGAAGCAGAACTGGTGGGCAATGTACTGGCCACCCCAACGCAAGGAATAGAACCGCAGCCAGCCGGCCGCCAGGAAATCCCGGCTCATGCGTTCGTAGAAGGCGCGCTTGGCCGGTTCGGTGAAGATCCCGTCCTGGCCGCGCAGTTCCCAGCGGGATCGATGCAGGGCGTATAGCGATTCCAGGCGCTCAGGGAGGTCGGTCTCGGCCGTGCACCGGTCGAAGACCAGATCGGGATCGGCGTCCGCCTTTTTCAGGAGCGAGCGCACCTTGGTGCGCATGCGCGGCTTCAGCGTCTTGAGATAGCCGTCCCAGCTACCTGGCAGATCCACCCGGGCGCAGGGGACGTCCTGGGTCTCGACGAACCAGCCGCGTGCGTTCAGCCAGCCGCGCAGGGCGGCGAGCGTGGGTGAAGTCTGCGGGGTTTCGTTCCAGGCCAGCGCGTGCCAGCGGTCGCCGAACGCCTCGACCTGCGCCATGACCGCTTCGAACGCGGCCTTTTCCTCGCCGCGCGCGGCGATGATGTCGAGATAGTCGCTGTCCGCGGAGCCGTCGGCGGCAAAGCAAAGGCGCGCCTGCAGTGGCCATTCGCGCGCGCCGGCCCGGCGCAGCGCCAGGGGCGCCAGCCCGATCAGCCGATCCCCGCGGTACACGGCCACGACGCGCAGACCCTCGCCAGTGCCGTAGGCGTGCAGCCACGCCTCGGTCCATTCCGGGGTGAGGAAGATGGTGTCCGCCGCGCTGCGTGCCAAAAGATCGCGCCAGGCGGAATGAAGCGCGCCCAGCCCCCCCCTGTCGGTGATCAGGGTGGTGTGCGTCGGGGTTCGGCTAAGCAAACGCATGGGCCGTAAAACTCGCCCAGGGATATGGAAAGGCGCCCGGCGCCTCGGGACTGCCCGACCCGGGTATCTTCCGGATCGCACAGTGTAGGGACTGAGCTTACCCCGGCGGAGAGAGTACCCCCTCCGAGGCCGGCGCGCTGCCGGTCACCCCCTCCAGGACGGCAAGGTGCCGGGCGGCGGTGTCGCTCCAGGTAAAACGCTCGGCAAACCGGCGCACCGCCGCGCGGTCCGGGTAGGCGGCGAAAAGCCCGTCCACGGCGTCGGCGACCGCCTCGGGTGTGCGCGCCGGGGCGAGCCGTCCGCAAACGGCCTCGGTGACGAGTTCGCGCGCGCCCCACACGTCCGTGGCGACCACGGGCGTGCCGCAGGCCATGGATTCCACGAGGACATTGGCGATGCCTTCGCGGCTGGAGGCGAGCACGAGGGCGTCTGCCGCCTCGAAGTAGCGGGGCAGCTCTGTCTGCGCCACGTGCCCTTCGAAGCGCACCCGGTCCGTCAGGCCCCGCTCGACCACTTGGCGCCGCAACGCCCCGTCCATTTCACCGTCGCCCACGATCACCAGCTCGCAGTCGGGCAGGTGCGCCAGGGCGTCGATGGCGATGTGGTGGCCCTTGCGCTCGATCAGGTGGCCCACGGAAAGCAATGTCCGCCGGCGAAACCCGAGGTCGCGCCGGTGCCGTTCGCGCTCGCCGGAAGGTTGGAACAGCGTCAGATCGACACCGTGCAGGATGACCGCGATCTTGTCGGAATCGACCCCCAGCTCGACGAGGCTGTCGCGCAGCGCCGCGCACACCGTGGTCACGGCGGCCGCCCGGCCGCACGCCCAGCGGATCATGCGGCGCGGCAGCCGATAGCGGGGCATGAGATTGACGTCGGTACCGTAGGCGGTGAGCACCACGGGCTTGCCCAGGAGCCGCCCGAGCAGAGCCGCCGCGACGCCGTCCGGGTAGATGTAGTAGGCGTCGATGACGTCGATCGAACCAGTGGGGACGTGCTGCCGAACCGTCCGCGCCAGGCTCCGGAACATGGTGAGCGGCGCGAGGTTCTGCCCGATCTTCGGCACGGAAAGGTAGCGCGGATAGATCACGCGCAGGCCGCGGCGTTGGTCGGTGGCGTTCGTCCGGGCGTACCCCCGGTAGCGCGGTAGACGCCGGAGTATAGGCGGCGCCCAGGGCACGGGGGAAACCACCGTGGTGCGCACGCGGCCCGTCGCGACCAGATGCCCGATCCGGTGCTCGGTGAAGATGCCGTGGCGCGGCTGCGCCGTGCTCGGATAGAGGGAGGTCACGGTTAGCGTGGCGATCGGCCCGGGCGGACCGGGTGCCGCTGAGGCGGCATTTTCCGCCGCAGCGGGCTGCGCCGCGGGCGGGCCTGCGGTCGCGTCACGCGCCACGCGCTGTGCGGATCGGGACGGGTTCGACACGTGCTTCGCTCCCCTCGTCGGGCAGGTGGATGTTTTACGGTGCGGCGGCGGGGGCCACGGGGCGGGCAGCGGGCTCGCGCCCCAGCATGGCGTGCCGCACCATGGTCGCCAGGTCGCTGTAGCGCGGCGTCCAGGCGAGGCGGCGCCGGGCCAGCCTGCCGTCCGCGATCAGGACGGCCGGATCGCCGGCGCGCCGCGCGGCGTCGTGCGCCGGCACCGGGCGCCCGGCCACCGCGCCCACGGTGCGCAGCACCTCGCGCACGGAAAAGCCACAGCCCGTGCCCAGGTTCGCCACGAGCGGGTCCGCGCTCGCCCGCACGTGTGCGAGCGCGCGCACGTGCGCGTCCGCCAGGTCGGTGACGTGGACGTAATCGCGCACGCAGGTGCCGTCTTGGGTGGCGTAGTCCGAGCCGAAGACGTGCAGCGCGGGGCGGTGGCCGAAGGCCGCGTCGAGCGCCAGCGGGATGAGGTGCGTCTCCGGATCGTGGGCCTCGTGCAATTCCCCGCCGGGGTCCGCGCCGGCGGCGTTGAAATAGCGCAGCGCGCTGTAGGTGAGTCCGCCGGCCGCGGCCGCATCGGCCAGGATGTCCTCGACCATCCGCTTGCTGCGGCCGTACGGGCTGACGGGCCTTTGGGGATGGTCCTCGTCGATGGGCACGTGCTCGGGATTGCCGTAAACAGCGGCGGTGGAGGAGAACACCAGGGCCGTACAGCCTTCGCGTGCCATCACCCGAAGGAGCGTCAGGCTCCCCCCGACGTTCACCTCGTAGAACCGGCGGGGCTCCACCACCGACCGCCCGGCTTCGATAAGCCCGGCGAAGTGCAGCACGGCCGCCGGCCGATGCCGTCGCATCACCTCGCTCAGGCGCGTCTCGTCCCGGATGTCGCCCACTTCGAGCGGCCCCCACTTGACCGCATCCCGCCGGCCGTTCGACAGATTGTCGAAGGTAACGGGGGCGTATCCCTCGGCGGCCAGGGCCTTGCATGTGTGGCTGCCGATGAACCCGGCACCGCCCGTGACCAGGACCGTCCCATGCATGGCTGACCCTCCGTGGCGTATGGTTTGGGGAAGACGGGCTCGGCTGGACGGGCGGGTCACGCGCCACCCTCCGGGCCGGCGCGGCAAATCACCCGCATCGTGCGCGCCTCGGCGACGGCCGTGGACAGCGAGCCGGTTTCGCCCGGCTCGATCGGGACGTCGGCCGTCGCCAGGAGCGTGCGGACGCTCTCCAGGGTGTAGGCGAAGGCGACGTCGCGGACGACTTCGCCGGTGCGCCGGTAGACCTCCGGCGTGTCCACCTTCGCCACGACCACGCCCAGCAGCCGGCCGTCGGCGCCGAACAGCGGCCCGCCGCTGTTACCCCGGCGGACCTCTGCGCGGAACGCGATCACAGGCGGACCGGCACCCCGCTGCGCCACCGCGACCACCGGACCGCGGACCCGATAGGGCCGGATGCGCGGCAGCCCCTGCTCGGGATAGCCGATGGCCGTCACTCGCTCGTCCGAGCGCGCGACGTTATGGGCGCCGGGGGCGGGTATGGGCACGGGGGGCAGCAGCGCACGCCCGGCCTTGAGCACGGCAAGGTCGGTGCGATCCGATCGCGCCACCACGCGCGCCGCCGATTCCGCGCCGGCCGTGGTGGCGATGCGGATCTCGCTGCAACCCTCGACGACGTGCCGGGCGGTGATGACGTGTCCGGACGTCCCTACGGGAAAGCCGGAGCCGCTGCTCACGCGGCCTTTGGCCGGTTCCGGTTGGTGTTTCGTTTCCGTGTCGGTGTCCGGGCGCAGCGCGCGCAGGCGCCGGCGCTGGCGTTCCTCGCGGATCTCGCGCGCGCGGGCGTCCGATACGACCTCGCTGTCGCACGCATGGGCCCGCTTGCTCTGCACGATGCCGCGCTGCGGGTCGTAGCAGTTGACCACGTCCGCGCGCGCCGGCCCGGCGGACAGGGCCGCGGCGGCCACTACGCCCGCCAGGAGGGCGCGCCGGTTCCACAGGTCTTCAGGCTTGATGAGCGGCATGGCCGGTATCCGCAACACGGCAGATGGACACCGGCACGGAGCACACATGGAATGGCCCGGGGCAGCCCCGCATCGGCCCTACCCCGTTCGGGCGGCCCGGGCGGCGCGGGGACTACCCCGCCCGGCGGAGATGGGCCGGTCACCGATCTGGCGCGTAGAACCGATAAGCGATGCGGCCGAAGACTTCGTGCAGCCCGTAATAGCTTGCGCGCAGACCGCCCGGTGACGGCAACACGCTGGCCAGATCCAGGCTGGGGGGCTGGGTGAAACCCGTGGGCGCGGGCGTGACGCGAAGGCCGTGGTCGCGAAAGGCATGAACCGCCCGGGGCATGTGCCAGGCATGCGTAACCAGATACACGCGCCGGATTCCCTCGGCGCGCAGCATGGCCGCACTGTACGCGGCGTTCTCCCAGGTGCTCCGCGCGCGCGGCTCGACCCAGCCCACCTCGGCGCCCATCCGCTCGCGCAGGAAGCCGGCCATGACCCGGGCGATGGGCGGGGCGCCATCCCGGATCCGGCCGCCGGTGACCAGGATGGGCAGGCCGGTGATGTCCTGGACCGCGTCGGCGTAGAGCACACGGGTGAGCGACAAGCCGTCGAGCAGGGTGCCGCCGGCCTCCGGCGCGGCGTCGCGGAAGCCGGCGCTGAGCACGACGATGGCGCCGGGCTCGCGGGTCATCCCTGCGGTGCCGAGTGGCGGGTGGGTTTGATGCAGCACCAGGAACCCCTGGCCGACCAGCGGCGTGCACAGCAACCAGGCCGCGATCGCCGTGATCGCGATGGGCAGGCGTCGGGGCAGGCGCAGCCACGCCCGCAGCGCGAGCAGCACGACGGCAAGGACGACCAGGTTGAGCGGCGGCAGGAGGAAGGGCTTCACGGCGTCTCCGAAACCCGCCTTGCGCAGGTGCGCACGGCGCTCGCCGAAGGGCGTCCGCTGCTTTGCGTCATCGTGGACACGGAAGAGGAGTTCGACTGGTCCAAGCCGTTATCGCGTGCCAACCGGTCGGTCGCCACCATTCCCGCGCAAGCGCATGCGCAAGCGATCTTCGCCGAGTTCGGCATCGTTCCCACCTACGTGGTCGATTATCCCGTGGCCGCCGACCCCGAGGCTTCGGGGTTCCTGCGCGCCTGCCGCGACGCCGGCACCTGCACCATCGGGGCGCATTGCCATCCCTGGGTGAACCCGCCCGAGGTCGAGACCGTCACGCCATACAATTCGTATGCCGGCAACCTGCCCGCGGATCTGGAGTACCGCAAGCTTGCCGCGCTCACCCATACGATCACCGAGGCCTTTGGCGAGCGGCCCACGGTCTACAAGGCGGGGCGCTATGGGCTGGGGCCGAACACGCCGCGGATTCTGCGCGATCTGGGCTACCGGGTGGATGCCAGCGTGGTGCCATATACCAGCCTAACCGGCGACGGCGGGCCGGATTTCACCGGTCAGGGTGCGCATCCAGGCGCGCTTTCGGGTGCGCCGGACCTGCTGGAACTGCCCTCAAGCGCGGGCTTCGCGGGACTCCTGCGCCGATGGGGCCGGGCGCTGTTCCCGCCCTTAAGCGCGCCCACCGCAATGCGCCTGCACGTTCCCGGCGTCCTGGCGCGTACGGGCCTGCTGGAGCGCATCCGGCTCACGCCGGAAGGCGTGACCCTGACGGAGCAGCGGCGGCTGACGCGCTGTCTCCTGGCGGACGGCGTGCGGGTTTTGTCGTACAGCTACCACAGCCCGTCGCTGGCACCCGGCAACACCCCCTATGTGCGCACCACCGACGACCTCGATCGTTTTCTCGCCGCGATGCGGGGCTATTTCGCGTATGCGATCGGAGACCTCGGGGGGATGCCGGTAACGCCGCTGGAGCTGGACGCCCTGTGGCGCATGGGCGTGCCCCTTCACGCCGAGGCCGCGTCGGCGGATGTGGCGCGCGCGCGAAGCTCCTTGAGGATGTCGTAGGCCTCTTCCGACAGATTCTCCACGTGCTCCCACTCGTCGAGGAGCTGGCCGAGCTGGCTCTCGATGGCGGCGAGGTTCTCGGAACGCTCGTGGTTGGCCACCATCGTCGCGGCGACGGCGGCCTTAGCGGGCGCGCGGTACAGCGCGTCCTCGCGCAGCGCGGCGATTTCCTCGGACTGCGCGTGCACACGCTTGCGCAGGCCGCGGTTGGCACCCAGCAGCACCGCCAGGTTGATCAGGGTCAGCAGCGCGAGCAGAACCAGCCCGCCCAGGAACGCCGCCTCGAGCGAGACGCCGAGGGCTTGCAGGTGGCTTGCGACGTTCATGGCTGTTCACCTTCATCGCGGCTTCGAGGCCAGGCGGATTGGCCCACGACGCGCGCGCCGTTGGTCCAGAGCGCCTTTGCATGGCCTTGATCCGCGGTTCCTTGCCGCGTTCCGACCGAGCGGATTGCATCCGGTGCATCGCTCTGGCGTGGCACGACGCTGATGCTACGGGTCAAGGTCCGCCCCGCATGCTGCGCGGCCCGGCATCCACCGGCCGGATCACTTCTCGACCTTGGTGATCCGGACCAGGCGCTGCGAGTCATCGACCCACACCGCCACAGCGTTCCGCACGGCGTCACGGTCGAGTTGCCCGTCTGTCGCGGGCGCCGTTGTCGGGGCCAGGTCGCCGTCGTTCCAGATCCAGGCGTTGCACACGCCGTTCGAGTCCGCGCAGGCCTTTCGTCCGGCGTCCCGCCAGCCGTTGGCGTCGAGTGCCGGTGGACACACGAGGATGGCAACCTTTTGGCTGTGGCTGCGAACCTCGCATGGTCCGGGCTCGGCACGGGCGCCCGCGGACCCGATCAGGGAAGCTGTGACACACGCCAATATGTAGAGGCGCAATCCGGGGGGTCGGTAGATCTGTTTCATGGTCGGCCTCAGCGGGTCTGAGGGGAGGATGCTAAAGCAAAACGCCTTCGGGCCATCCCTCACCCGGACGGGGCAATCCCGTCGCGCGGCGCTGGTCAAGGGCTGACTCACGAATGATGCGAAGGGCGCAAAAAAAGCGAGGCCGCGCGGATATGCGCGGCCTCCAAGCATTGCGGTGATGGCTACGGCTGGCGCGTTACGCGGCGGCCAAGGCCGTTGCGCTTTGGCGGCGCCGCCCGATCCGCGTAGCCGCAAGACCGGCAATTCCCGCCAGCGTCAGGATCAGCGTGGCGGGCGCGGGCACGTCGACCACCGCCTGGATCTTGGATTGGATGACGGGGCCGAACGCGTTGAAGTCGCTCACCGGTACCACCCAGGGATTCACGCCGGTCGCAAGCGGGTTCGGCGGCGTGGCGTCGGTGGCCAGGATCTGACCGCTCCCGTCATTCGGGTTCGTGTTGGGCCCGTAGACGAGAGATTGAAGGTTGTTCAGGTTCGCCCCGCTGCCGATACCTTCGCCGGTCAGGGCGTCGATGCCGGCGGTTTTCGCCGCGTTGGCGGACGTCAAAGCCGGACTCAGAGAGAATCCACCGTCGGTGGACAGATTGATAATCGAATCGCCGCCGAAATTGGACGATCCTGTCATCTCGCTCGTGAGGCGGTCGATGGCGAGTTCGGGGTCGGTGCCGCCGCCCAATTGGCCGATCGCATTCGTCTGCGTGACGAGGCTATTGCGGGTAGCGACAGAGTCGATGAGAAGCGGGCCGACTTCCAGTCGCTGGCTGCTGGAGAACTGGACGACGGTGATCTCGACGCTGGAGTCCGTCGGAAGCGCGCCGAAGGCATTGGCGAGTCCCTGGCGCTGGGTCGAGAACTCGGTGGAGTTGATGCTGCCGGAACCGTCAATGGCAAAGCCGAGCTGGGTGGGCGCGGCGAAGGCGGACGCACTGGCGAGCGCGAGCGGGACCGACAGCGCTAACGCCTTCAATCGCGTTAGACCAAAACGGAACATGGTTGTTACCTCCTGTTTCCCCTCGGATTCTGGGCAGGAGAAGCAACGCAATAAATGTGCCATCCTGAAAAAGGCGGTTTTTTCAGTTGGATGGCGCCATTCGTGAAAATTTATAGATATATCATGTAAATTGCTCGGACATGCCGCGGCTTTACAAAAATCGCATGTCGGTGGGGGTCCGCCGGCATGAAGGCTGGAATGTCGATCTAGGGTGGATGCGTTCGCGCCCGAGTCGGATGTGACGGTGTTAATATAGCTGACAGCCATGCTGGCGGGTGGTCGACGAACCAAGGGATCGCCGCCTGGGGCGAATCAGGGCGGTTGCTTTTCGGCACGAGACCGTAGCATTGCCGCGCGGCGCGCGATTACAGCACCGTCTTCGCCCTGCCCGGTCTCGGTACCGCGAAGGGAGCAGGGACGCCGGACGCGCGGTGACGTTACCCGAGGACCCAGATGATGCCGGCCCAGGCCAGGAGCGATGCGATGCCCACGGCCGCAGCCGCGGTCCGGATGGAAAGGCGGTCGGGCGCGGGCGTCGTGTGGCCGGCCGTATACCGCCGGCTAAGATCGAGGCTCGACATGGGGCACCTCCGTTGCACCGGAAGCGTCATCCATTCGAATTTAACAAAACGCTAAGCGCCCGTCCCCTCACGAAATCGTGAACGCTGGCAGGGGCGGCGAAGCTTGAAGGACGAGACGCCCATGGCAAGCACCGTTCTGGAGCAACGCGCGGCCGATCCGGCCGAGACCTTCATCGCCCGGGTGGACGACCGCAGCCTGCGCGTGGGCGTCATCGGGATGGGCTACGTCGGGCTGCCGCTCGCGCACGCCTTCCACGACCGGGGCTTCGGCGTGCTCGGCTTCGATGTCGATCCCGGCAAGGTCGCCGAACTGAACGCCGGACGCAGCTACATCAAGCACTTCGCCCACGAGACCATCGCCGGGATGCGCGCCACGGCGCGCTTCGCCGCGACGGCGGATTTCGACCGCCTACCCGAGGTGGACGCCATCCTGGTGTGCGTGCCCACGCCGCTGAGCCCGCACCGTGAGCCGGACATGTCCTACGTCGAGGCGACCACGGCGCAGATCGCGCGGCGCTTGCGAGCAGGCCAGCTCGTCGTGTTCGAATCCACGACCTATCCCGGCACCACGGACGACGTCATCAAGCCGGTGCTGGAGGCCACGGGCCTGACGAGCGAGCGCGATTACTTCCTGGCCTATTCGCCCGAGCGCGAGGATCCGGGCAATCCCGATTTTTCCTGTGCGCGCATTCCCAAGGTGGTGGGCGCCGATGGCCCGCAGGCCGCGCGTGCCGCCGAGGCGCTCTACGCCCCCGTGGTCAACGGCGTGGTGCCGGTGCCCGACACGCGCACGGCGGAGGCGGTGAAGCTCACCGAGAACATCTTCCGCTCGGTCAACATCGCGCTGGTGAACGAGCTCAAGCAGATCTACCGCGCCATGGATATCGACGTCTGGTCGGTGATCGACGCGGCCAAGACCAAGCCCTTCGGCTTCATGCCGTTCTATCCCGGGCCCGGGCTGGGCGGGCACTGCATCCCCATCGACCCGTTCTATCTCACCTGGAAGGCGCGCGAGGTCGCCATGCCGACGCGCTTCATCGAGCTGGCGGGGGAGATCAACACCGCCATGCCGGCCCAGGTTGTGGCGCGGGTGGCGGAGGCGCTGAACGACCGCTTCGCCAAGGCGCTCAACGGCGCGCGCATTCTGCTCGTCGGCATGGCGTACAAGAAGAATGTGGACGACATCCGCGAGAGTCCCTCGTTCACGCTGATCGAGGGGCTGGAGGCCAAGGGCGCGCGCGTGGACTTCCACGACCCCTTCGTGGACGCCATCCCGGAGACGCGCGAGCATCCGGCGCTGGCCGGCCGGACGGGTGTGGCCCTGGACGATGCCACGGTCGCCGGTTACGATGCCGTCCTGGTCGCCACCGACCACGACGCGGTGGATTATGCCGTGCTCGACCGCGCGGCGCAGCTCGTGGTGGACACGCGCAACATCATGACAAAGAACGGCCTGACCAGCGAGCGCGTGGTGAAGGCGTAGGGCAGGTCCCCGGTAGGGGGACCTGCCGATGTATGAGTGGCGGGTCCGCCTTCGGCGGACGCCGCCCTACGCCGTCCCCTGCGTGGCCATGCTGCGCAGGACGTAATGCAGGATGCCGCCGTGGCGGTAGTATTCCACCTCATCCTGGGTATCCAGGCGCGCGGTCAGGTGCACCCGCTCGGTCGCGCCGTCGGGGCGGTGAATCGTGGCCGTGACATCCTTGCGCGGGGAAAGGCCCTCGGCGAGCCCGGTAATGTCCCAGGTTTCCTCGCCGGTCAGTTCAAGCGTCTTGCGGTCGACGCCATCAGGGAACTGCAGCGGCAGGACGCCCATCCCGATCAGGTTGGAGCGGTGGATGCGCTCGTAGCTTTCCGCGATCACCGCCTTCACGCCCAGTAGGCGGGTGCCCTTCGCGGCCCAGTCGCGCGACGAGCCGGTGCCGTACTCCTTGCCCGCGACCACGACGAGGGGCACGCCCTCCTCCTGGTATTTCATCGCGGCGTCGAAGATGGGCATCTGCGCGCCGTCGGGCAGGTGCCGGGTCACGCCGCCCTCGACGCCGGGCACCATCTCGTTGCGGATGCGGATGTTGGCGAAGGTGCCGCGCATCATCACCTCGTGGTTGCCCCGGCGCGCGCCGTAGGAGTTGAAGTCCTTGGGCGGCACGCCGTGGTCCAGGAGGTACTTGCCCGCGGGGCTGTCCTTCTTGATCGCGCCGGCGGGCGAGATGTGGTCGGTGGTCACGCTGTCGCCCAGCATGGCGAGCATGCGCGCGCCGCGCACGTCCTGGAGCGCCGGCAGCTCGGTGGTCATGCCGTCGAAGAAGGGCGGGTGCTGGACGTAGGTGCTCGCCGGGTCCCACTGGTAGGTCTTGCCGCCGCCGGACTCGATCTGCTTCCACTTGTCCGGGCCCTCGAAGACGTTGGCGTAGCGCTGCCGGAACATCTCCGGGGACAGCGACCGCGCGATCAGGTCACGGATCTCCTGCGCGGAGGGCCAGATGTCCGCCATGTAGACCGGATTGCCGTTGCGGTCCTCGCCCAACGGCTCGCGGTACAGGTCCTTGCGCATGTTCCCGGCCAGGGCATAGGCGACCACAAGCGGCGGCGAGGCGAGGTAGTTCGCCCGGCAGTGCGGGTTGATGCGGCCCTCGAAGTTGCGGTTGCCGGAGAGCACGGAGCACGCGATCAACTCGCCCTGATCGATGGCCTTGGCGATGTTCTCGTGCAGCGGGCCGGAGTTGCCGATGCAGGTGGTGCAGCCGTAGCCCACGAGGTTGAAGCCCAGCGCGTCCAGGTCGTCCTGGAGGCCGGCGGCCTGGAGGTAGTCCGTGACCACCTGCGAGCCCGGGGCGAGCGAGGTCTTAACCCAGGGCTTGACCTCGAGCCCTTTTTTCAGGGCGTTGCGCGCGAGCAGCCCGGCGCCGATCATCACGCTGGGGTTGGAGGTGTTGGTGCAGGAGGTGATGGCGGCGATCACCACGTCGCCGTGGTTCAGGCGATAGCTCTCGCCCTCGACGGGCACGCCCTCGTCGCGGAAGTTCTCCAGGTCGTCCTGGATCGCCGCCGGGCCTTCCGCGGCCATGTCGGCCGGGGCGCCGTTGTTCGGATCGACGCCCAGCTCGCGATACATGTGCGCCTTGAACTCGCTCGCCGCATAGGTGAGCGCCACCCGGTCCTGCGGGCGCTTGGGCCCGGCGAGGCTGGGTTCCACCTGCGACAGGTCCAGGTGCAGGGTGTCCGAGAACACCGGGTCGGGCGTGGCGTCGTCGCGCCACAGCCCCTGTTCCTTGCAGTACGCCTCGACCAGCTTGATCCGGTGCGGATCGCGCCCGGTGAACTCGAGGTAGCGCAGGGTCTCCTGGTCGACCGGGAAGAAGCCGCAGGTCGCGCCGTACTCCGGCGCCATGTTGCCGATGGTGGCGCGGTCGGCGAGCGTCAGCGCGCTCAGGCCGGGGCCGTAGAACTCCACGAACTTGCCCACCACGCCCTTCTGGCGGAGCATTTGGGTGACCGTGAGCACGAGGTCCGTGGCCGTGGCGCCTTCGGGCAGCTCGCCGGTGAGCTTGAAGCCCACCACCTCGGGGATCAGCATCGAAATGGGCTGGCCCAGCATGGCCGCCTCGGCCTCGATGCCGCCCACGCCCCAGCCGAGCACGCCCAGGCCGTTGATCATGGTGGTGTGGCTGTCCGTGCCCACGAGCGTGTCGGGCAGGGCGACCATGCGGTTGCCGTCCTGGCGGGTCCACACGGCCTGGCCCAGGTATTCCAGGTTGACCTGGTGGCAGATGCCCGTGCCCGGCGGCACCACGCGGAAGTTGTCGAACGCGGTCTGGCCCCAGCGCAGGAAGGCGTAGCGCTCGTGGTTGCGCTCGAACTCGCGCTCCACGTTCTGCTGGAAGGCCAGCGGCGTGCCGTAGGCGTCGACCATCACGGAGTGGTCGATGACCAGGTCGACGGTGCTTACCGGATTGATGCGCTCGGGCTCGCCGCCCAGGCGCGCGATAGCGTCGCGCATGGCCGCCAGATCGACCACGCCGGGCACGCCGGTGAAGTCCTGCATCAGAACCCGCGCGGGGCGGTAGGCGATCTCGTGGCTGGAACGCTGGGTTTTCTGCCACGCAGCGATGGCCCGCGCGTCCTCGGCGGTGACCGTTTGCCCGTCCTCGTGGCGCAGCATGTTCTCCAGCAGGACCTTGAGCGAGAACGGCAGGCGCGAGAGATCGCCCAGGCCGTTGCGCTCGGCTTGTGCGAGGGAATAATAGTCGTACTCGGATCCCTCGACGCTCAGGGTCCGGCGCGTATCGAGCGTGTCCGTGCCAGCCACCGTGATGATCTCCCCTGTCTCGCGCGCGTTCGCAAGCGTTCCCGCCGGTGCGCCACGCCCGTGGGCCGCGGCGGCGTTTTGTCCCTGCGCCCGACCCTAGCGATCTGCGCCCGCCTGTCCAGTGCTGCGGTGCGGGAAACCGGCGGGTTCCGGGGTGCATTGTGGCGGGTCAGACCCCCTCACCCTGCCCCTCTCCCCTTTGTATCCAAAGGGGAGAGGGAATGCGGTCGCGGTCGATCATCGATAGATCCTTTCTCCCGCGCTTCCGGGAGAGAAGGTCAGGATGAGGGGGAACGGGCCGCAGGCGGATGCCTATTCCGCCGCCTTCACGGTGACGGGCAGGATCGCGCGGGACACGCGGGTGTCGGTCAGACTGTAGAAAACCTTGTCGCGCCGTCCCGCGAGCCGGTCCGGGAGGGTCGCCATGTCCCGGCCCGCGATCGCCACGGGCAGGCTCGCCGGCCGGTACAGCGTGGCGCGTTCGTACGCCCGGATGCCGTCAACGAGGCGTTCGGCCATGTCGGTGAACGGCTCCGCCGCGGTGGCCGACTTACCCACAGCCTGCTAGACCACTCGGCGCGACGCGACCTTGCGAACCAGTAGCGGAAGGCTGAACGCAGGTTAGCCGGGCTGTTGAGCCACGAACCGCCGCGGACAACACGCGCATCACAATCGCCGCCGTTGTCCGCGCCCACGTGTCGCCGTGCATCGGCGCGCCCAGGCGTGGCCCCAACCCCGTTGGGCCGCGACGCACGTCGCCCAAGCGCGCAGCGCCATATATTCTTTTTTTGTTCTCTTTCATGTGCTAGCCTTTCCGACATCCGGCCATGCGGCAAGGGGGAGAATGCGCGGCATGAGCGAAGTCGCAGAACAGTTGTCGGCGCGCCAGGAGGCGTTCTGTGTCGCCTACATCCGCCTGGGCTCGGCGGCGGCCGCGGCGCGGCGCGCCGGGTACAGCGCGAGTGCGGCGAAGAGTCAGGGCTGGCGGCTGCTTCAGGAGCCCAGGGTGCGCGCGCGGCTGGACGAGCTGCGCCGGGGCAGCGGCGGGCCGTCGGCGGGCGGCGCGGATCTGGCCGGGCTCATGGCGAAGCTGGAGGCGGTCTACGAGGACGCCCGCCACACCCGCGATTACGGCGCGGCCGTGCGCGCGGTCGAGGCCCAGGCACGGCTGATCGAGCGCTTCGGCGCCGTCGCCGCGCCCGATGCGGACGACGAACCCAGCGCGGGCGAACCGGCCGGCCCGCCCGATCCGCCGGACGCGGGGCCGTCCGAGGCGGACGCGGGCGAGCCCCCGGTCGAGAGTGCGGGCGACGCGCACACCGCCATTGGCGATCCGCCCGTCGGCGGCGGCCCCATCCGCGATCCGGGCACCCGATTCGCCCACCGTGCCGCCGACCCCGCGCGGCTCACGTCCACCGTGGGCGACCCGGGTCCACGTGTGCGCGGGCTGGGGTATGTGGCGGCGTGCATTCGTGTGGACTTGGGGCAGTGCGCGTGCTGGGCGAAGGCGCGCACCATCGCGGCCGACATGTTCGAGGATCTGGTTGAAAAATGGGAAAAGCGCCTGCGCCTGCCCGTACCGTCGGTCGCCGGGTGTTGACCCGCCTGCAAACGCGGTGGCCGCGCGCCTTTACCGAATTGCCCCGGCGCGCGTGATCTGCCACGAAAAGGCCCTGCGCACCGTAGGTCAATACAGGAGAGAAACGCCGCCATGCCGTTATCGCGCCCCGGCCGCTTCCTGGCGGCCCTGGTGCTCGCCGTCGCCGCGCTGGGCCCGGCGAGCGCCGCAGACAACGCGGACACCGACGCCGACGACGCGGCGCGCGGCTTTATCGCCGCGCCGCAGCAGCTCTCCGGCACGCTGCAGGGCAAGCAGTTCATCGCCGGGCCGGAGGTCTATGTCGACGCGAAAACCGACGACGACATTTTCGCCGCCGGCGGCGACGTGGAAATCCGCACCGCGGAGGTCCTGGACATCTTCGCCGCGGGCGCTGTGGTCGACCTGACCGACGTCACCGCGGAGGACGCCATTCTGGCCGGCGGCACCGTGAGCACGCGCGGGGTTCTCGCGGGCGACCTCATCGCCGCCGGGGCCTCCGTCGAGCTGGGCCATACCGCCCGGGTCGCCGGCGACGTCCTGGCCGCGGGCGGGCGCGTGGCGCTCGCCGGGGACGTCGAGGGCGACCTCCGGGCCGCCGCGGGCGAGATCCGCATCGACGGCACCGTGGCCGGGAACGTCAACCTCGCGGGCGAGCGCATCGTCCTGGGGCCCAACGCCGACATCCGGGGCGACCTGACCTACCGCAGCGCGCAGGAGCTGCAGCGCATGACGGGTGCGCGGGTTGCTGGGCAGATCAGCCGAAAGACGCTGGAACGGCCCGAGATGCCTGGCCTTGTGGACATGATCCTAGCGGGCGCGCTGGGCTGGTTCGGTGTGGTCGTCAGCGGCATTGCATTGGGCGCGCTGCTCGTGGGCACGGTGCCGCGACTCATTGCCGGTGCGAGCGACAGCATCGTTGTGGCGCCCTGGGGCTCGCTGGGCATCGGCCTCCTCGTGCTGGTGGGTGTGCCCGTGGCCGCGGCGGTGCTGATGGCAACCGTGGTGGGCATTCCCGTCGCCGTTCTGGCGCTGCTGCTCTACGGCGTGCTGGCGGCCGTGGGCCTGATTGCCGCGGCCCTGGCGATCGGCAAGCACCTGCCCTGGATCGGCGGCCGCCATGCCGGGACGCTCGGCTTCGGCCCGCGCTTCGGCCGCGTCGCGGCGGGCATCGTGCTGCTCGCGCTGGTGGGCCTGCTGCCCTTCGTCGGCGGGTTCCTGATCCTGCTTGCGGCGATCTTCGGCCTGGGCGCGGCGGCGACCCAAGGCTGGCAGCTAGTGGGTGGCCGCGGCTGAGCCCGCTGTCGAAGAAATCGCGGCCGGGCGCGATTTTCGCTTGCGTTCCGGCCGCGATACGCCCAATTTCGGGATGTCGAGATTGGATGCCTTCCGTGACTGGTCGACGCGGCGACGCGATCTCCTGGATACCGGATGCGACGGACGATCACGACGGTCCGCGGCGAATTGGTGCCGTGGGTTTGTTGTATGACGAGATAGGAGACTCGCCGATGGCGACCGGAACCGTGAAGTTTTTCAACACAAGCAAGGGCTATGGCTTCCTCCAGCCGGAGGACGGCGGTAAGGACGTCTTTGTCCACATTACGGCCGTGCAACGCGCGGGCCTCGACACCCTCAGCGAGGGCCAGCGCGTCAGCTACGAGCTGGTGACCGAGCGCGGCAAGACCGCGGCGGGCAACCTCAAGGCCCTGTAAGCCGATCCAGCACGGGCCGCGGCGCGTTCGCCGCGCGCGGCCCCGCCGGACGAGATGCGGCGGCGGTCCTCACGGATCGCCGCCGTTTTCGTGTTGCGGGGGGG
>CAJXKW010000018.1 GCA_913055855.1 uncultured Limimonas sp.
ACCGGTGCCTCGGGCAAAACCTGGCTGTTCTTCGGCGAGCGCCGGTTCCGCGAGGACTTCCTGTACCAGACGGATTTCCAGCGCTGGCGGAACGCCGGTGTGCTCACACGCATGGCGGTCGCGTTCTCCCGCGACCAGGTCGATAAGGTCTACGTCCAGGACCGGCTTCGGGCGAACGCCCGAGAGGTGTACGCCTGGCTGCAGGATGGCGCGGCCCTGTACGTTTGCGGCGACGCCGAGGCCATGGCGCCCGCCGTCCACGGTGCGCTCGCCGAGATCCTGCAGGACCAGGGCGGCCTCTCGGCCGACGCCGCCGAGGACCGGCTCAAACAGATGCAGCGCGAACGCCTGTATCAGCGGGATGTGTATTGATTTTTCGTGTTGGGCTTCGGCCTGTCGGCCTCAGCCCAACCTACAACACCGCCGGCATTGGTAGGTTGGGCCGAGCGCAGCGAGGCCCAACATCGGATACGCGAGCAAAACGAGGCTTAGCCATGACCCGCGCGAACGAGCGCCATAACGTCGACCGCAGCCAGGACATCACCCAGCCGCTGGACAAGCTCCACGACAACGAGCGCATCAAGGCGGAAAGCAACTATCTGCGCGGCCGGCTGCACGAAAGCCTGGCCGAGCGCATTACGGGCACCGTCCTGGGCGACGACCACCAGCTCACCAAGTTCTTCGGCACCTACGTCCAGGACGACCGCGACCTGCGCGACGAGCGCCGGCGCAAGATGCTGGAGCCGGCGTACGAATTCATGATCCGCGTGCGCATGCCCGCGGGTGTGTGCCGGCCCGAGCAGTGGCGCGCCCTGGACGAACTCGCGTGCACCCGCGCCAACGGCACGCTGCGCCTGACCACGCGCCAGACCTTCCAGTTCCACGGCGTGCTCAAGCGCGACCTGGTGGCGACGATGCAGGGCATCCACGACACCCTGCTGGACACGCTGGCGGCCTGCGGCGATGACAACCGCGGGGTCATGGCCACGCCGGTGCCCGAGTTCTCCGCCACCCACGCGGCCGTCTATCCCATTGCGAAGCAGGTCTCGGACCGCCTGCTGCCGCGCACGCGGGCGTTCCACGAGATCTTCCTGAACGAGCAGCCCGTCTACGAGGGCCACAAGGAGGGGCCGGCGGTCGAGGAAGAGCCGCTCTATGGCCGCACCTACCTGCCGCGGAAGTTCAAAATCGGCTTCGCCATTCCGCCGGTGAACGATGTCGACGTGTTCACCCAGGACATCGGGTTCATCGCCATCGCCGGTGCCGACGGCACGCTCCAGGGCTTCAACGTCGCCGTGGGCGGCGGCATGGGGCGCACCGACAACGACACCCGCACCTATCCGCGCCTCGGCGACGTGCTCGGCTTCATCGAACCGGAAACCGCGGCCGACGTGGCCGAGGCGATCGTCGCCATCCAGCGCGACTTCGGCAACCGCGTGGATCGCAAGCTGGCGCGGATGAAGTACACCATCGACCGCCACGGCCTGGCCTGGTTCGTCGACGAATTGCAGGAACGCCTGGGCTGGGATCTCGCACCGGCGCGCCATTACGCCTTCGAAACGAGCCAGGACCGCTACGGCTGGACGCAAAACGCCGACGGCACCTGGAACTACACCCTGTTCGTGGAAAACGGCCGGGTGAAGGACACCGACGATCGCCCCATGATGACGGGGCTGCGCGAGATCGCGAAGGTCCATCAGGGCGACCTGCGCGTCACCCCGAACCAGAACCTGATCGTCGCACGGATCCCCGAGGACCGTGTTGGCGAGATTCAGGCGCTGCTGGAATCGCACGGCATCGTGGCGGCGACGGAACAAAGCACCGTGCGCCGGCATGCCATGGCCTGCGTCGCGTTCCCGACCTGCGGCATGGCGATGGCGGAAAGCGAGCGCTACTTCCCGGCCTTCATGACCAGGATCGAGGCCATGCTCGAGGAGGTCGGCCTGGGGGATGCGCCCATCGTCATGCGCATGACGGGGTGCAACAACGGCTGCGCCCGGCCCTATGTCGCGGAGGTCGGGTTTTCCGGCCGCGCGCCGGGACATTACAACCTGTACCTGGGGGGCGGTTACTTCGGCGAACGCCTGGCCAAGCCCTATCTGGACAACGCCGACGAGGCGACGATCCTGGCGCACCTGCGCCCCATGCTCGCCGCCTATGCCGAAGAGCGCGAACACGGCGAGCCCTTCGGCGACTTCCTGATCCGCAAGGGCTACGTGGCCAAGGTCGCGCACGGGCTGGATTTCAATGCGTAGGGCAGGCCCACCAAAAGTGGACCTGCCCGACGTTTATCGGAATGGATGAACGCTGGTTCGCGGCTTGTCTGCCGAACGGCGATGAAGATCAGCCGCGACCGCGCCGGCGAGCCGCGGCAACGCCGCCAAGGCCGAACAGCGCCGCGCCCAGCATGCTCGCCGTTCCCGGCAGCGGCACCGACGCGACAAAGGTGCTCGTGGGGAAGGTGTCGGAGATGACCTCGCCGTCTTCGTTCTGGGTCGTCAGCGAATTCCGGTTCTCCCACGCCCAATTCGTCATTGAGAGATCGAAGTCGAAGGTGTAGAAGCCCTGGTTGGCCGGGCTCGTTTCATTTTCCGTGAGTTTGAACAGGCCGGACATGCTGCCACTGACGCCCGTCGGTTGGCCCCCGCTGGCCTCGATCAGCCCATCGTTATCGCTATCGGTACCGGAGAGTCCCGTCGCCTCGAGTTCGATGCGGTAGTTCTCATAGACGCCCGCGTCATTGACGTTGTCGATGGCGCTCAAGCGCGCGACGTCGTCCGCTGTCGTGGCCTTCTCGCCTTCCATGGACAGCCGGAAGGTCGTGTACTCGCTGCCATTGAAGTCGTCGAACACCATGTCGATCGAAGTATCGGTTGACCCGTCACTGTCGAAGATCTGCATGAAGCCCACGCCGGTGTTGCCCCGCGTGTTGCCCGAGCCGGCGCGCCCTTGGGGATTCGTGGTGTACCACCAGCTTCCCATGGCGATGTTGTAGTTGCTTTGCCCGGGGATGTCGTTCCGGATGAACAGCGAGAGATCGCGGTCCCCGACGGTGATGTTGTCGATGGCGTTTGTCCCGCTCTGGGCATCCGAAAGCGTGTTATAACGGTTGATGGTGCCCGAATAGCCGAAACGATCGGTGTCGATGAAGCCGGTCGGCGCTGCGCTCGCCGTCGGCGCGCTCGCGGCAATGCCGACGGCAAGGATGGTCCCGAGCGCCAACGCTGCTGTACGACTTTGGAACATTTTCAATCTCCGTCCCCAAACGGTGTCAACAAGGACAATCCACTCAGGATCGCCGCGTACGCCCTATCTTTAAGCAAAAGATGTACCAAAAGTGTTGGGACCCCTTTCGACCGCAGGATCCCGCGCCTCAAGCGGTTTTTTTCGATGACGAAGCTAGCGTGCACGCCGCAACGGTTTGCATCCATCGAACACAGGTGTCAGGAATTGTTACAGGTTCCCGCCCTGCCGAGGGGATGGGTGTCACGAAATCTGACACCCACCCGCTCCTATCCTTGCTCCCCTGGCTCCGCCGTCGTGGCGTAGACTGCCACCATTGCGTTCCCTATCCGGCGGGCACCTGGATGCGCCCGAAGGAGCCCAGCTTCACCGCAGCCCGTACTCGCTCAAGAGCTGGTACAGCTTGGGCCGGCTCACCCCGAGCAGGCGCGCCGTCTCGGAGATATTGCCGTTGGCCCGGCGCAGGGCGTCGCGGATGGCGCTGACCTCGGCCGAGCGGCGCGCCTCGCGCAGGCTGGTCGCAGGCCCTTCCGAAGGTTCCGGCTCGGCAAGTTCGAGGTCGCCGGCCGTGATCGCCCCGTCGGCGCTGATCGCGGCGCGTTTCACCCGGTTCTGCAGCTCGCGCACGTTGCCGGGCCAGGTGTGTTCCCGGATGGCGTCCAACGCCTCGGGACTGAGGCCCACCCGGCGCAGGCCCTGCTCGGCCGTCCAGGTCACCAGGAAGGATTCCGCGATCAACACCGCATCCTCCGGACGCTCGCGCAGCGGCGGTATGCGGACCCGCACCTCGCTGATCCGGTAGTACAGGTCCTCGCGGAACGCCCCGGTCTCGACCAGCTTTTCCAGGTCCTTGTTGGTGGCGGCGACGAGCCGGAAGTCGACGTCGATGCTCTTGCGCCCGCCGATCCGCTGGATCGTATGATCCTGGAGCACGCGCAGCAGCTTCGCCTGCAGGCTCAGGGGCAGATCGCCCACCTCGTCGAGCAGCAACGTGCCGCCGTGCGCCTGTTCGAACTTGCCCACGGTGGTCTTGTGCGCGCCGGTGAACGCGCCCTTCTCGTACCCGAACAGCTCGCTCTCCAGAAGGTTTTCTGGGATGGCGGCGCAGTTGATGGCGACATAGGCGCGCTCGCGCCGCTTGCTCAGCGCGTGCAGGCCGTTGGCGAGCAGCTCCTTGCCCGTGCCGCTCTCGCCGGTGATGAGCACGGCCACGTTGGGGTCGGCGAAGCGCGCGATCTGATCCGCCACGCGCTGCATTGCCGGGCTCGTCGTAATCAGATCGGGCACGGCCGAGCGCCCCGCCTCCGCCTGCTGCGCCCGGCTTTCACGCGCCAGGTCGCGCAGATAGGCGGCCCGGGAGACGATGACGCGCAGCTCGTCGATGTCCACGGGCTTCTGGTAGAAGTCGTAGGCGCCCAGCGAAACCGCTTTCAGCGCGTAGGCGCGCTCCTTCTGCCCGGTCAGCACGATCACCCGCGCATCGGGGCGTTCGGCGAGAATTTCGCGCAGCGCCGCCATGCCCTCGCCGGGCCCGTCGGGGTCGGGGGGAAGGCCGAGGTCGAGCAGCACCACCGCCGGCTCGGCCTTGCGCACGGCCGCCAGGGCGGCCTCGCGATCGCCGCACGTTGTCGTGGCGTAATCGTCGAACGCCCAGCGCAACTGACGCTGGATGCCGGTGTCGTCGTCAACCACCAGCAGCGAAGGATCGGGCTGTTTCGACATGCTCGGCGCCATCGTCCTCTGACAGATTTGATGCAGCCGCTTCCGGCGCGTCCGTGAGCGGCAGCCACAGGCGCATGGTGGTCCCGGAACCGGGGCTGCTGATGGCCTCCAGGTCGCCGCCGTGCTCGCGGGCGAACTCGCGGCACTGGTAGACGCCCACGCCGAAGCCGCCCGACTTGGTCGAACGGAACGGGGTGAACAGGGTCTCGCGAACGAAATCCATGCTCATCCCCGGGCCGTCGTCGGTCACGTTAAGCACCAGCCAACCGTTGGCCGCATCCATGTCCACCGCGATCCGGCCATCCGGCCCGGCCGCCTCGCGCGCGTTCGCCAGCAGATGGCGCAGCACCTCGGCGAAGCGTTCCGGACGCACCTGCACGCGGCCCGCCGCGGCGGCCGGAGCGACCGTAAGCTTCGGGGGCTCGGCGGCACCGTCGCCGACGCGCGCGATCTCGGCGCGCACCCGCTCGGCAACGTCCACAACGGGCGCATCGCCGTCGGATTCCGGCTCGCGGTTGTGCAGCCGGTTGAGCCGGTCCAGCAGCCCGCGCATGCGCGTGACCGCATGCTGAACGGTCTCCTGAAGATCGCGCTGGAATTCCGGATTGTCGGCGTGACGGTCGAAGTTCTTGAGCATCACCGCCAACTGGCTGACCAGATTCTTGATGTCGTGCGCCACGAAGGCGTACTGCCGATTGAAGCGGGAAAACTGCTTTTCCGTATGCAGCGCAGCGGCCGCCTGCTTCTCCGCGAGATAGCCGGCGCACTGGTGCGCGATCAGCATCACAAGATCGCGGTCTTCGGCGTCGATGCGGTGGCGCACGCGCGGCGGGGCGAGCAGCAGGAAGCCCAAAAGCTGCCCGCCGTGAGGCAACGGCACGCCCAGCCACGCCTGAGCGTCGTCCACCGCGAGACCGCTGGCGCGTAACGCCGCGCCGGTCCGCACCGTGTAGCGCCCCTGCCCGTCGGTGAACAGCGCCGCCAGATCGCAGGTCTGCGCCTGCACGGCCGCGCCCGGCCGGTAGTGCCAGGTCGCCTGGAGCTGTGGCCGCCCGCCCTCGAGCACCCAGAGCGCACCGCCGGGCACCTCCAGGACGTCGGCGCAGGCCCGGATGATTCGGTTCTCCAGGGGGCTCGACGGGCCTTCGAACGCCACCGTATGCATGAACTTACGCCATTCGTGGGCGTAGTCGTACTTGCTGGCGAAGAAGTGCCGGCTGACGAAGAGCTTCAGGCCGGCCCGGAAACGCCCTGAGGTGAGCAGGATCACCAGCAACAGCGCCGTGCCGAAGAGGAGTCCCACACGCATCATGGGCGTAAGCGCGATGTCCCAGTGCCGGGTGAGCAGCGTGGCCCCGGCCACCGCCAGCAAGTACAGGCCCACGGCCATCAGCGCCATGGAATACAGGGCGGCCTGGCGGGAAACCTGCAAGCCCTGCTGCCACAGCCGACCGCGCAGCAGGGCGAGCAGCACGAAGGGCGCGCTCAACAGGGCGATGATGCCGCGGGCGGCGATATAGCCTTGCGACGGCAGGCCGATGGAAAGCGCCTGACCGTAGATGTAGAGATCGTAGGCGAACACGCCGGCGAGCGGGAAGCAGAGCAGCTTCAGCGACCACCGGCTGGTCTCCCCGGCCGCGCGAAACACCGCGACGTTGAGGCAGAGCGCGGCGATCACCGCCACCAGCTCGATCATCAGAGCGAGCTGGATGCGCGTCAGCGTGGGCAGCACCTCGACCAAGGGCAGCGCCAGGCGCACCCCGACCAGCATCAGGCCGCCGGCGACCACCGCACGGCGCAGGTCCGCCGACACGCCCGGAAGCAGGCTGACGAAGAACACGCTCCAGGCGACCGTGCGCCCGACCTCGAAGACCACGCCCGGCAGCGCGCCGCCCAGGCCCAGCAGCGGCCAGCTCGCCCAGCCCGCCTGAAGCAGCGCGGCCACCGCAAACGCCAGGGAACTCCGGCGGATACCGCCCAGCCAAAGCCCTGCGCCCGCGAGGCCCAACCACGCCAACCCGGCAAGCAGATGGATCAGCATGTCGCATCTCCGGGCGGCGTTGTGCACACCTGCATGTCAGGCCGCCTCCGCGGCGGCGCGCGCCAGCTCCGCGAGCCCCTCCGCCAACCGCACGCGCGGCCGGTACCCGAGCGCGTCGGACGCGCGCGCCGGCGAACCCAGGGAGTGCCGGATGTCGCCGGGCCGGGCGGGCGCCGACCGGATCTCCGGCTGCCGCCCCGCAAGCTGCGCCAGCGTCTGTGCGAGTTCCCGGATCGACGTCGCCTGGCCGGTGCAGACGTTGAACACCGGGGCGGCACCGCCGTGGTCGCGCGCGCCGTGCAGGCGGTCCATGGCACGGGTAAGCAGCGCGACCACGTCCGCCACCGCCACGAAGTCGCGCGACTGCGCGCCGTCGCCGTGAACCGTGATGGGCATGCCGCGCGCGAGCCGGTCCAGGAAGATCGAGATCACGCCGGAATACGGCGAGCTGGGATCCTGGCGCGGGCCATAGACGTTGAAGAAACGCAGCCCGGTCGCGCGCAGGCCGTGCGTGTGCGCCCCGGCGCGGGCGTGCAGCTCGCAGCCCAGCTTGTCCGCGCCGTAGGCGGAAAAAGGCACGGTCCGCGCGGTCTCCGCCAGGGGCAGATCCGGGTTGTCGCCGTACACCGCCGCCGACGAGGCGTAGACCACGGGCAGGTCCAGCGCCCCGGGCCGCGCCAGATCGAACAGCGACACGCTCGCCCCCAGGTTCACCCGGTGCGCGCCCGGCGCGTCGGCCTGGCAGCGCGCCACCGACGCGATCGCGGCCAGATGGAAACAGCCGTCCACGTCCGCCAGGGACTCGCCAAGCGCCCCGCGGTCGGCGACATCGCCCACGACCAGTTCGGCCTCCGGGTGCAGGTTCGCCCGCGTTCCCGTGGAAAGGTCGTCGAGCACACGCACACCCGCGCCGCCGGTGATCAGCCGGTCCACGAGGTGCGAGCCGATGAAGCCGCAGCCGCCGGTGACGAGGTAGCGCCGATGCGCCATGCGCGCTCTCCCACTGCCGCCGACCGCCGACGCGCGGACGCGGCCGGCGGTGCCAGCGGTCGCCGTTGCAGTGTCCGCATCATGCGCGCCCCGCGCGTTCCGGCAATCCGCCCCACGAAGGACTAATTCGTTCAGGTATTTGACCGACGCGTTTCCATCAGGAGTCTGAATACCGGATATGCCGCATTTGCGCGTCACCGGAAGCGGCCGGGCGCGCCGGACAACAACGCGGGAAGACTGTATGGCTGTCATCGTCACCGGCGCGGCCGGATTCATCGGCTTTCACGTCGCCGCCGCCCTGCTCAACCGCGGCGAAGCGGTCATCGGTGTGGACAACCTCAACGCCTACTATGACCCGGCCCTGAAGGAAGCCCGGCTCGCCTACCTACGCCGTTTCGCCGGGTTCCGCTTTCACCGGATCGACGTCGCGGACAAGGCCGCAATGTTCGCCCTGGTGGACGCGAGCCCCGAGGTCGACCGCGTGATCCACCTCGCCGCCCAGGCGGGGGTGCGCTACTCGCTGGAAGACCCCTGGGCCTACGTGGATGCCAATGTCCACGGCCAGCTCACGGTCATGGAAGCCTGCCTGCGCCTGCCCGCGTGCCGCCATCTGGTCTACGCCAGCTCCTCATCTGTCTATGGCGGCAACACGAAGCTGCCCTTCGCCGTCGCCGACGCCGTCGACCGGCCGATCTCGATCTATGCCGCGACCAAGCGCGCGGCCGAGCTGTTCGCCGAGACCTACGCCCACCTGCACCGGCTGCCCATGACCGGGCTGCGCTTCTTCAGCGTCTATGGCCCCTGGGGCCGACCCGATATGGCGGCGTACATCTTCACCGACGCGATTCTGCACGACCGGCCGATCGAGGTCTTCAATGCCGGGGACATGCGGCGCGACTTCACCTATATCGACGATATCGTGGCGGGCGTGCTCGCCGCCCTCGAACGGCCGCCGGCGGACGCGGGCCCCGAGGACCGGCCGCACCGCATCTACAATCTGGGCAACCACACCTCGGAGGATCTCAACCGCTTCATCCGCCTGATCGAGACCGCGTGCGGCCGATCCGCCCGGCGCATTCCCAAGGGCATGCAGCCCGGCGACGTCCGGGCGACCTACGCCGACATCGACAGCGCACAGCGCGACCTGGGCTTCCAGCCGAGCACGCCCATCGACACCGGCATTGCGCGCTTCGTCGCCTGGTACCGCGATTACCACGACATGTAAGCCGCACCACGACTCCCCAAGCCGAGGGGTAGAACGCGACCCCCCTTGCTTTATTGCACCCAATAGGCAAACATACCGCGAAGGGATGAGCCGGGTACGCCCGGAAACGGACGAGTACGAGCGTGGGCCAACGGCCCCGGAGACCCTCGGCATGAGCTGTCCGCAGTGCGAGGCGACGGCCGCTTTTCACGGTAACACCGTGCACATCTGGCCGCCCCTGGCGCACACGCTGGGCAAACTGGCGCGCGCCCTGGCCGATGCGGGCTTCACCGGCATCGCGCGCTCCCAGACCGACCTGCGCATCCCCAACGTGACGCATGCGGAGCTGGCCGGACAGCTCGCGCACATCCTCACCGAACCCGAGCGACGCGACTGCCGCCTCGTGGTCACGCAGGGCGAGACCGTGACGGCCGCGCACATCCCGCACGTTCTCAGCGTGGAAGCCTACATCACGGCCGTGAAGGGAGCGTGGCTGGGGGACATCCTGGCCGAGAACCGGCTGAACTTCGCCTTTCAGCCGATTTTGGACGGCGGGCGCCACGTCCAGGGCCACGAGGCGCTGGTGCGTGCGGCGCACCGGGACGGCGCACCTATCTCACCGGGAGATCTTTTCGAGGCGGCGGGCACGCCCGCCCTGCTCGCCACCCTCGACCGGCAGGCGCGCCTGACGGCCGTCTCCCACATGCCCGACATGCCCGCGAACACGCGGCTGTTCATCAATTTCCTGCCCTCGACGATCTACGATCCCGTCTATTGCCTGCAATCGACGGCGAAAGCCGTGGCGGATCGCGGCCTCGACCCGCGGTCGGTGGTGTTCGAGATCGTGGAGAGCGACAAGGCCCAAGACAACGAGCACATCCAGAACATCGTCGACTATTATCGGCGCAACGGCTACGGCGTCGCGCTCGACGACTTCGGCACGGGGTACAACAACCTGAACACCTTGCTGAATCTCCGCCCCGACTACATCAAGGTGGACAAGGCCATCATCGGCAGGCTCGCCCACGACGCGACGAGCCGCGACATGGTCCGCGACCTGGTGCGCCAGGCGCACGCCCGCGGCACAGCCGTCATCGCCGAAGGCATCGAGACCCGCACCGACTTTAGCGTGTGCATCGGCCTGGGCGTGGACCTTTATCAGGGCTTTTACTTCGCCAAGCCGTCGCCGCATTTCACCCGCGACGCGGATGTCGCGGGACAGGCCTGACCCGAGCCGCTTACGCCAACTCGATCGCGCCGTCGATCTCCACGTCCAGATCCACCCCGTCGACGGTCAGCCGAACCTGCGCCTTCAGCGTCTCATCGCCATTCAGCCGCCCCTGGTCCACGGCCTCGCGCACCGCCTTTTCGATCTCGCGCTGGCTGGTCACGCCGACCTTCTTCAGGAACTTCCGGACCTCCATGTTGAAGGTGTCCTCGTTCATCGCTCGCCTCCCCGTCCGCGACATCCTTGATCGGGGCCAGCTTAGGGCATACCGGCGCAGCCGCCAATCTCGGGCGGCGGCCGCCGGCGCCCGGAAAGGGCCGATCGCCGCGCCCCACGGGTTTTACCCGATATTAAATGCGACCCTCGATGGTTTGGACAGGATACAGCGATAAGGGGAGGCGGCCAGATGGCGTCCAATGCGGGTTTCGCGGGCCGGCTCGGGGCTGCGCTGCCGAATCGGGCGGGACGGCTTTCGTTCAAGGTCGCGGCGCTGCTCGTTGCCATCATCACGGCCATCTTCATCCTCGTCCTGGCCGCGGCGTACTGGCAGTTCCAGCGGACGCAAACGGGCAGCCTCCAGGATCGCGCCGAACTGGTCACCGAGCTTCAGGCGCAGGCGCTGAGCGATCCCTTGTGGAACTACAATCTGGAAACGGCGAGGAGCCTGCTGGGCGGCCTCAAGCGCGACCCCGACTTCCGCTACGGGGTGGTCCGGGACAAAAAGGGCGAGGTCCTGGCGCAGGCGGGGCGCAAGCCGGCCGGGCGCGCCGACGTCACGCGCATCGAACAACCGATCCGGCACGGCAGCGGCGATTCGGCGCAAAAGCTCGGCACGCTCACGCTCACCCTGTCCCACGACCGGCTGAACGCCACACTGAACCAGACACTCGTGGGCGGGATCGTCGCGCTGGTCGTGCTGCTCGCCTGCGTGGTCACCGCGATCCTGCTCGCCCTGCGCATGCTGACCCGGCCGCTCAGCCGCATGACCGCGGTGATGGGCGAACTCTCCGAGGGCAACACGGAGATCGCGGTGCCCGCGCGCGACCGTTCGGACGAGATCGGGGGCATGGCGCGCGCGGTGCAGGTGTTCAAGGAGGGCATGATCCGCAATGCCGAGCTGGCGCGCGAGCAGGAAGCGGAAATGGCCCGCAAGCAGGAACGCTCGCAGGCGATCGAGACGGCCACCGATCGGTTCAAGGACCACGTCACCGAAGCCGTGGGCAACGTCCGGGAGCGCGTGGCGGGCATCAAATCCACCGCCGACCGCTCCGGCAACACCATGGGATCCGCGGGCCGGCAGTCGTTCGACGTGGCCGAGGCCGCCGAGCGCAGCCAGGCGACCGTGGGTCAGGTCGCGGATACGGCCGAGGACCTCAACCAGGCGACCCAAACCATCGACCAGCGGGTGCGCGAATCGACCGACATCGCGCACACGGCCGTCCAGGAAGTGGACAGCACCAACGCAAAGATCCAGGGCCTGCAGAAATCGGCCGACAACATCGGCGAAGTGGTCAGCCTCATCAACGACATCGCCGAACAGACCAACCTGCTTGCGCTGAACGCGACGATCGAGGCCGCGCGCGCCGGCGAGGCGGGCAAGGGCTTCGCCGTGGTGGCGGGCGAAGTCAAGAACCTGGCCAACCAGACGGCCAAGGCCACCGAGCAGATCAGCAACCAGATCCGCGAGATCCAGGGCGAAACCCGGGAATCGGTCAACGCCATCGCCAACATCGGCGAGACCATCAAGCGGATGGAATCCATTTCCAACAGCGTTGCCGAGGCGGTTGCCGAGCAGACCCGGGCCGCCCGCAGCATCGGCGAGCATACGGGCACGCTGCGCACCGACGCGGCCACGGTCTCGGCGCACGTCAGCACCATGATCCGGCAGGCGGCCACCGCCTCGGCGCAATCCTTCGCCATGATCTGGGCGGCCGAGGACATCGGCGCGACCATCGACAGCATGGACGAGACCATCAGCGGCTTCATCACCACGGTGACCACGACATGAGACGCCGCCCGTGCCAACCGCACGTTGCACCTTGACCCCCGCCGCGCCCGCGCGCTTGGCTGCGCCCGAACTGGCCAGGAGGGGAGGTCGCGTGACGACACGCCAGCCGCCGCAGGACGCGGCCGCGGACACCGACGGCCGGCCGCCGGGACCGCTGGGCGTTTATCGGCGATGGCGGGCCGAGGGGACGCTCGCCCACGATCCCGCCCAGGAACTCGCGGTAGAGAAGCTGCAGTCGCTGCACAACGCGCTGCGGCACTACAGCCCGGAGACCGGCCGCAGCGGCCTCAAGGCACGCCTGGGCCTGGCGCGCCGGCGCACCGAGCCGCCCCAGGGCCTGTACCTCTTCGGCGGCGTGGGCCGCGGCAAATCCATGCTCATGGACGCCTTCGCCCGGACGGCGCCCGTCGCCGCGGTACGCCGGGTGCACTTCCACGCCTTCATGGCCGAAGTCCACGACCGCCTCCACGCCTGGCGCACCGAGACCCGGGGCGGGAAAGCCGACCCGCTGCCCAAGCTGGCGCGCGACATCGCATCGGAATCCTGGCTGCTCTGCTTCGACGAGTTCCAGGTCGCCAACGTCGCCGACGCGATGATCCTCAGCCGCCTGTTCGAGGCGCTGTTCGAGCGCGGCGCAGTGATCGTGGCCACCTCCAACGTCCCGCCCGACCGCCTTTATGCGGGCGGCCTGCAGCGCGAGCGTTTCACCCCGTTCATCACCCTGTTGAAGCAGCGCCTGGACATCCTGGAGCTGGACGGCGGGCGGGATCACCGCCTGGCGAACCTGGAACGCCTGGCCACGCTGCACACGCCGCTGGGCCCGGCGACGCGGGCGGCGCTCGACGACGCCTTCGCCACGCTTACGGGCGGCGCGGCGCCGGTGGCGACCACCCTGACCGTGAAGGGGCGCAACGTTACCGTCCCCGCGAGCGCGCGCGGCGTGGCCCGCTTCGCCTTTGCCGAACTCTGCGGCACGGCGCTGGGTGCCACGGACTACGCCGCCATCGCCAAGCGGTTCCACACCCTGGTGCTGGACGACGTGCCCGTGCTCGACGACACGCGACGCAATGAGACCCAGCGTTTCGTGACCCTCGTGGACACCCTCTACGAGCACCGCTGCAACCTGATCGCCGGCACGGATGCGCCGCCGGACGACCTGTACGCCGGAGCGGAACTCGACTTCATCTTCCAGCGCACGGTCTCGCGCCTGATGGAGATGCAGACGCGCGCCTATATCGAACAGGAGCACCGGCCGTGAACACCCGCGTCGCCGCCGCCGCGATCCTCGCTGCGGCCATGCACGCCCCGCCGGTGGCCGCCGGCACCTTCAACCTCACCTTCGAGAACGACCGGCCGGCCAAGACGGACCGCCACTTCACCCACGGGACACTGGTCTCCTGGACCACCGATAAGGGCGCGGTGCCCCAGGGGCTGCAGGCGCTGGGCGTAGCTCTGCCGGGGTTGGCCACGCCGCCCGAACGGACGAGCTACATCCTCGGCCAGACCATGTTCACGCCGAAGGACATTTCGGCGAGCCGGCTGATCCGCGACGATCGCCCCTACGCCGGCTGGCTCTACGGCGGCCTGCGCCTGACCAGCGAGCAGCCGGGCGCGCGCCAGCGCCTTGAGCTGAACCTGGGCGTCGTGGGGCCGCCCTCGCTGGCCAACCAGACGCAGACGCTCGTGCACAAGAGCATCGATGTCCAGGTCCCCAACGGCTGGGAGCACCAACTCGACACGGAACCGGGCGTACTCGGCATCTACGAGCGCGGCTGGCGCCATATTGCCGGGCTGGGCGACACGCCCTTCGCGGTCGCGGCCCTGCCCCACCTCAGTGTGGCCGCCGGGAACATTTATACACTGGGCGGGGTGGGCGGCCGCCTCGCCATTGGGCACAACCTGGACGCCTCGTGGGGACCGCCGCGCATCTACCCGGGCGCACGGGGCAGCGGCTATTTCGGTGCGAGCGGTGAACTGTATTTTTCGCTGTTCGTCGGCGTGGAAGGGCGCGCGGTCGCCCGCAACATCTTTCTCGACGGCAACACCTTCCAGGACTCGCACAGTGTCGACAAGAAGCACTTTGTCGGCGACCTTGAGGCCGGCCTCGCCATCGCCTACGGCCCCTTGCGGGGCAGCTTCACCTGGGTGGGCCGGTCGCGCGAATTCCACGGCCAGTCCGAGAACGACCAGTTCGCGTCGATGACCCTGGGTGTCCGGTTCTGAGAGCCTTTCGGTTCTGACGGACCGCGAAGGGCGGCCCGGCGAAACCGGACCGCCCCTTCGCCGATCGGCGGGTTAGCTGAAGCGGCGCCGGCTCGCCGCCCCAAGGCCGATCAAGCCGGTGCCGAGCAAGGCAAGAGTCGCGGGCGCGGGGACCTCGGTGACCTGGTCGAAGCTGATCGTGTCGCCGCCCTGGCCGCGAATGGTCAGGACCTGGGTGAGCGAAAACGGCACCGCCTCACCAAATTCCACAGGGGTGAATGTGCGCGCAGTGATCGCACCGGACAGCGGGCCGAAATCATTGATTTGCGTAGCGCCCGAGGTGTCGAAAAGGGCATTGGACGTGTTCACGTAACCCTCGGATGTTAGCTCAGGACTTCCCGAGGAACTGCCACCGATCGTCGTGGCGAATTTCGTCACGCCCGAGCCCACATAGTCGGTCTCCGAAAATTCGATTCGCAGCTCCTGTGAGCCCGATGCGGACGGAGTGAAATCGATGCTGAAATTGTCGACGCGCATCAAGGGCTTCTCGGCGGTTCCCAGCGCCGGTTTGGTCGCACCCAGGGTCACTTGAAGGTCGAAAACGCCAAGGGTGCCGTCGAACTGGACAGCACCGGGAATGCCGGCCCGCTCGTCCTCGCTTGAGCCGTCGGTGATCTCGATGCTTTCCCCGTTCGTGACGTCGACGAGCCTCAGCGTCGGCGTGGCAAGCGCCTGCGTCGCGGCCGTCAGCATCGCCGTCACGGTGACGGCAGCCAGGCTGATATACGTTCTTGTTCTGACCATACCTGCTTTCCCATACGTCGATTGGATAGTCCTGCGGCCACAAGAATAGCAAGGATGATGCCAATCCAATAGGTCCCTGAGAATCCGAAATTTCCGGAACCACCGTGTCGCAACATGTTCAGGCGCGGAAACAGCCACGGCCGATTCCGACCGATCGATTGTAAACGCGGGCTACACCAAGGCATCACCTCGCCGCCGCATCGGCACGGTCGTCGTCCGGGCACCATGCCGTCGGGCCGGGAGCCACGTGGCATGGGACGCCGGACGGCATGCACGCCTTCGCCGCGACCAGCATGCCGCCCTCCCACGCCTGCATCCGCGCCATCCCGAAGGCACGTAGCGAGTTAGAAGCTTTCCAGGTTGCGGACGCGCTTATATACGGGTAGAAATATGGGCGTGCCCGGGCCTTGCCGGCGCGGGAGACGATCACGCCGAGGAGAAACATGGCCTACACGCTGACCGTCAACGGCCAGGAACGGCAGGTTTCCGTCGATTCCGACACGCCGCTGCTCTGGGTGCTCCGGGACGAGCTCGGGCTCACCGGCACCAAATACGGCTGTGGCATCGCACAGTGCGGCGCCTGCACCGTGCACATGAACGGCCGTCCCACGAAATCCTGCAGCATCCCGATTTCGGCTGCCGACGGTGCCGATGTAACCACCATCGAGGGGCTCGACGGGGCCGAGGCGCGCGCCGTACAGGACGCCTGGGTCGCCATCGACGTGCCGCAGTGCGGCTACTGCCAGTCCGGGCAGGTCATGCGCGCGGTATCGCTGCTCCAGCAAACGCCCGCGCCGAGCGACCCCGACATCGACGCGGCGATGGGCGAGAACATCTGCCGGTGCGCCACCTACGTGCGCATCCGACAGGCGATCCACGACGCCGCCGGCAAGCTGGAGGGCTGAGGCCATGACCGCGAACGCACCGACGGCCGCCGGCCCGAGCCGCCGCAGCTTCCTCAAGACCACGGCGGGTGCCGCCGCCGGCCTCGTCATCGGCGTGCACCTGCCGCGTACCGGGCGCGCGGCCGGCGTCGCTCCGGGCGGCGCAGCACCGGACGCCACGGCCGCCAACGCCTTCGTCCGTGTGGCGCCGGACGACACGGTCACGGTGCTGGTCAAGCACAGCGAGTTCGGCCAGGGCCCGTATACGGGCCTGACCACGCTGGTCGCCGAAGAAATGGACGCAAGCTGGGACCAGATGCGCGCCACGGCCGCGCCCGCCGACGTCGAGCTGTACAAGAACCTCGCCATGGGCGTGCAGGGCACCGGCGGCTCCACGGCTATGGCCAATTCCTACACCCAGATGCGCAAGGCTGGCGCGACCGCGCGCGCCATGCTGGTCGCTGCGGCGGCCGAGGCGTGGGGCGTCCCGGCGGCCGAGATCACCGTGCGCGAGGGCCGCATCCGCCACGACGCGAGCGGGCGCGAAGCGGGCTTCGGCGCGTTCGCCGAGCGGGCCGCGCAGCAGACCCCGCCCGAAGAGCCGCGGCTCAAGGACCCGGCCGATTTCCGCCTCATCGGCACCGACGTGCCGCGCGTGGACTCGCGCATCAAGAGCACCGGCGAAGCGCAGTTCACCCTGGACCGCCAGCCCGACGGCACCGTGGTCGCCGTGGTCGCGCACCCGCCCCGCTTCGGCGGCAAGCTGGCGGGCTTCGACGCGGGCGAGGCGCGCAAGGTGAACGGTGTGCTCGCCATCAAAGCGGTACCGCAGGGCGTGGCCGTGTACGCGCGCAACACCTGGGCGGCGATGAAAGCGCGCGACAAGCTGGCCATCCAGTGGGACGATTCCGGGGCCGAAACCCGCTCCTCCGAAGAGATCATCGCCGATCACCGCCAACGCGCGAAGCAGCGCGGCAAGCCGGCCGCCGACCGGGGCGATGTCGACGCGGCCCTGGAGGGCGGCGACCGGATCTTCGAGGCGGAATACGTCTTCCCCTATCTGGCGCACGCGCCCATGGAGCCGCTGGACGCCGTGGTCGAACGCCGCGACGGCGGCGCCGAGGTCTGGATGGGCTCGCAGCTCCAGACCGTGGACCACAAGGTCATTGCGCAGACATTGGGGCTGAGCCAGGACAAGGTGACGCTCAACACCCTGATGGCGGGCGGCAGCTTCGGCCGGCGCGCCCAGGCCAACGGCGAATTCGCCGGCGAGGCCGCGGCCGTGGCGAAGGCCTACGGCGAACGGGGCACGCCGGTAAAGCTGGTCTGGACGCGCGCGGACGACATCACCGGCGGGCGCTACCGGCCCATCTACGTCCACCGCCTGAAGGGGGCGCTGGACGCCGAGGGCAACATCAGCGGGTGGGATCAGACCATCTGCGGCCAGTCGATCATGGCGGGCACCGCGTTCTCGGGCATGATCTCGGACGGCATCGACCCGACCTCGGTGGAGGGCGCGCACAACCTGCCCTATCGCATCCCCAACTTCCACGTCAGCCTGCACTCGCCCGACGTCGGCGTGCCGCCGCTGTGGTGGCGTTCGGTGGGGCACACGCACACCGCCTACGCCTGCGAAACCTTCCTGGACGAGCTGCTCCACGCCGCCGGGCGCGATCAGGTCGAGGGCCGGCTGGCGCTGCTCGGCGACGATCCGCGCCGCGCCGGCGTGCTCAAGGCGGTGGCCGACATGGCCGACTGGGGCAAGGCGCCGCCCGAGGGGCGCGCCCGGGGCGTGGCGCTGCAGAAGTCGTTCGACAGCTACGTCGCCGAGATCGCCGAGGTGAGCGTGGGCGACGACGGCATGCCCCGGGTGCACAAGGTCTGGTGCGCCGTCGACTGCGGGCGCGCGGTCAATCCCGACATCGTGCGCGCGCAGATGGAAGGCGGCATCGGCTACGGCCTGGGCGCGGTGCTGTTCGACGAGATCACGCTCGACAAGGGCCGCGTGGTCCAGGAGAACTTCGACACCTACCGCTCGCTGCGCATCGACGAGATGCCCGAGGTGGCGGTGCGCATCGTCGATTCCGACGCCGAGCCGACGGGTGTGGGCGAGCCCGGCGTGCCGCCGGTCATGCCGGCGACGGCGATCGCCTATCACCGTCTGACCGGCACGCGCGTGCGCCGCCTGCCCTTCGCCCGGGCAATCCGGGGGTGACGCGCGCCGGCGGGGCAGCACGAGCCGCCCCGCGCCCGGCGGGCGTCAGTTGGACTCGGTTCAGTTGGACTCGGTGAGGTAGTCGCTGCTCACCCAGCCCTGCTTGCCCTGGGACCGAACCTCCCACCACGTGCCCTGCTTGTCCCCGATGGGGCGGACAGATGCGCCCTCGGGCAGCGTGGTGACCACGGGTGCCCCGCTGTTGGGCCCCGAGCGCAGGTTGAGCCGGGCGGCGGTCACCCAGTTGGTGACGCTTTCGCGCTCGGCCGTGGGCGTGGCGGCGTTCATCTGGTCGACCAGCTTGTTGTGCGAGTCCAGGAGCGCCGCCATGACCACCTTGCCGATATCGGTGGACTGATAGGCGCCGCCCGCGCCCGCGACGCCGCCGCCGAATGCGCCCACGACACCGCCCAGGTCGTATTTCTCCGCCGAGCCGGTGGCAGCGGCTTCCTGCACGCTGGTGCGCACGTTCGTGACCGTGAGCATGGTCTGCGCCTGCTTGCTCTGCAGACCGCCGCCGATCACCGCGCCCACGGAACCGAGCAGCGACCCCAGCGCGGCACCGGCGCCGCCGGCGTTGGAATCCTGGAACAGCACCGCCGGCTCGATGATGAAGTCGGCCGCGGCCATCTGCGCCTCGCCCATGTCGGCATTGGACTGGAGCTGACCCTCCCCGGCCAGGGCGCGCTCCTGACGCAGCGCGTCGGATGCCGCGCGGCCGCGCGCGACCACCGTAAAGCAACCCGATTGCTGCATCATCAGCTTCACCACGGGAACCGGCGAGGGCAGGTCGGCGCGGGCGTGCTGGCTCCGGTCGCCCGTGATGAGGGCGGCCGTTCCGATGGGCCGCGTGCATTTCCGGAGTTCCGCCGCCTCACCGCTGGCGCCGGCGGCACCGGCCGAGCCCGTCGCCTTGCCACTGCCCCCGCCGAGCGTGGTCTGGCAGGCGGCCATGCCCACCGCGGCGGTGACGGCCAGAATGCCCGCTGGAAGCCGGCGGCGCCGGCCGCAGTCGTTCGTCCCGTTTGCCATGTTGAGAAGCCTGTCCGCTTGCGTGGGTTGCCGGCGCCGACGGCGTCCACGCCGCTCGCGAACGGGCCGCGAGCCACGTTCCCAGGACGGTACGGCGCGCTTGCCACGTAAAGATACCGGCGGAATCGAAAGACGGAACTCGGGAAACCGGAGTAATCCCCGCGGGTCGGACACCGGCGGGGCAGGCGGGCTACCCTCCGGGCCGGGACGCGCTCCGGAAGGTGGGTCCGCGCATAACGTTTTGGAGGTGCTTCCAGCGGTGTCAGGCGCAGCGAACACCTAAGCCATGTGCCAGCCGTGGCTGACCACGATGCTCTGCCCCGTGAGCGCGTTCGAACGGAACGCCACGAGATCCAGGGCCACGTCGGCAACGTCGTCCAGCGTGGTGAAGGTTCCGTCCACGGTGTCCTTGAGCATGACGTTGCGCACCACCTCGTCTTCGCTGATACCGAATTCCGCGGCCTGTTCCGGAATTTGCTTCTCGACCAGCGGGGTGCGCACGAAACCCGGGCAGATGGTGTTGGCGCGAACGCCGTACCGCGCCCCTTCCGTGGCGACCGTTCGGCACAGGCCGAGCAGGCCGTGCTTGGCCGAAACGTACGGTCCCTTGAACGGTGAGGCGACCTTGGAATGCACCGAGCCGATGTAGATGATCGTACCGCGCTCCTGGCGGTACATGCGCGATAGGACGGCCTGGCTCAGGAGAAAGGCCCCGTCGAGATGGATGGCCATCACCTTGCGCCAGTCCTTGAACGACACCTGATCCAGACCCTCGATATGCTGTACGCCAGCGTTGCTCACCGCAATGTCGGGGCCGCCGATTTCAGAGGCCGTTCGCGCTACGCCGTTCTCGACGCTGTCGGGGTCGGTGACATCCATCGTCACCGCGATGGCGGCGCCGCCCTCGCGCTGGATACTTGCAGCGGCGTCAGCGGCACGATCCCCGTCGATGTCCGCAATCGCCACGCGGGCGCCATGGCCGGCATACCGTGCGGCGATGGCGTATCCGATGCCGCCCGCGGCACCCGTGATGATGGCGGATTGCCCGTCGAGCGTTTTCTGCATATCGGCCATGGTGACGTGTCTCCGGATAGGTCGTAAGGATCATGCGATCTCGAAGTCGATCGTCGAGTATTGGCCCACAGCCGGATAGGTCTCCTCTAACCAAGCCGCCGCACTCTCCCGTCCCAGGTCCCGAAGGTGTTCCAGGAAAGCCAGTTCGGCGTTGAATTTGGACGACGCGCCGATATCGACCATCTCCTTTGGCGGTGGCACGCGGTGGAGGTACATGCGCTTGTGTCGCGTGTCGTCGAGTTCGCCATTGTCGATCAGGTTGGTTACAAAAGAAATAGCTCGAAGCTCCCGCAGCAGTGAGGAATTGAACGAAATCTCATTCATGCGATTAACGATTTCGGATGGCGTGGTGGGCACGTCTTCCCGTTCGATTGGATTGATCTGGACGATCGCAAGGTCGGTGCAGTCATTGTTGTAGATGAGCGGAAAGAGCGAGGGATTTCCCATGAAACCGCCATCCCAGTAGGATTCGCCGTCAATCTCAACCGCCTGATACACGTGGGGAAGCGCCGCCGAAGCCATGATCGTATCGACGCTGATTTCCGCCTGATCGAAAACCCGGACACGTCCCGTTCGCACGTTGGTGGCCGAGACGAAGAGTTGAACCTGATCACAGCTGCGCACCCGCTCGAAATCGACCTGTTCGGCGACGATCTCCCGAACCGGATTCACGTTGAACGGGTTGAACTGGTAAGGGGAAAAGATTCGGCGCATGCCCTCGAACGCCCAATAGGCGGGCGACGTCTCAAGGCCCCAGGAACCCGTGGCAACCGCGAACGGCCCGCGCAGCAAGGGACCGACCCCAGCCATCTGGGAGATTGCACGCCAGAGCTCATCCAGACGGGTGCGCGCTTCCCTGCGTCCGCCGGCCATGAGTCCGTCCGCCAGGGCCGCCGCATTCATGGCGCCGGCGCTGGTTCCGCTAATGGCAGCAATTTCGAGGCGTCCGTCTTCCAAAAGTCGATCCAAGACGCCCCAGGTGAACGCGCCGTGGGCACCACCGCCCTGGAGAGCGAGGTTGATGGTTTTTTTATTGCTTTTCGACGGCATTGCTTGCCCCTGCACGCGCGTTCAGGAGATCCTGGGCATCGTTTTCCCGGTGACCGGCCCTATGGCCGAATTTTCGACATGGACTCATTCGCAACCCTGTCGGGGTCGGTTTGCCAAGGTCGTCCGATCCGTTTCGCGACGGGTTTTGTTGCTTGTCGCATGCTTGCCAACACCCGCCGGATTCTTCGAAACGCCGTGCGCCGACCGGAATTTGCCCGGCGCGCCGCTCGCGGGCAAGTCACAATGTTTTGACGTAATATTGAGCGCGCGGCCGGACAGCGGCGCCCGGTGCAGGCAGACGCGTTCACCCGTTCCCTTCTGCCACCTCCCCACGCAGCCACGTCAGGAAGCATGCCAGCTCGTCGCTGGGCTCCGCGGCCTCGGGGCGGATGACGTGGTACGCGCCGGGGGCGGGCATTTCCGCGTTGACGGGGCGGACCAGCGTGCCGTTGTCGACGAAGTCCTGGACCAGGTTGCGCCAGCCCAGGGCCAGACCCTCGCCCGCCGTCGCCGCCTGGATCAGGATGGTGTAGGTATTGAAGCGTAGGCCGCGCTTGACCGGTGGCACCGGCTGACCGAAGGCGCGCAGCCACTCGCCCCAGTCGGTCCAGCTCCGCTGCCGCACATCGAGATGGAGCAGCGGATACCGCGGCAGGTCCGCGGGCGTGGCGAGGTCCGGGTTGCGCGCGTGAAACCCCGGGCTGCACACGGGATAGACCGCCTCATCCAGGAGCCGTTCGGCGACCAGCCCGCGCCACGGCCCGTTGCCGTAGCGAATGGCGACGTCCACGCCCTCGCTCTCCAGGTCGAGCCGGTGGTCGCCCGCGGTCAGGCGCAGCTCGACCTCGGGATAGGCCGCGCGGAAGCGGGGCAGCCGCGGCATCAGCCAGAACGTGGCGAAGGCCAGGGTGGCCGACAGGCTCACCGGCCGCCCGCCGCCCTGCTCGCGCAGGCCCTCCGCGGTCTCGGCGATCCGCCACAGGCTCGCGCTGGCGGCCGCATGCAGGCGTTCGCCGTCGGGCGTCAGGCGCAGGCTGCGGTGCAGCCGACGGAACAGCGTCACCCCCAGGTCCTCTTCCAGCGCCCGGATCTTGCGGCTCACCGCCGCCTGGGTCAGGCCCAGCTCATCCGCCGCGCGCGTGATCGACAGATGCCGCGCCACCGCGTCGAACGCGACCAGGGGCCCCAGGGGCGGCAGGCTGCGGTTCAGAAGCGCCACGGACCGGTCCTCTCACATAACCGCACATCAATCGATACATGAGGATTCATGTGCTTCACAAGGCATTTGGGGCAACGTACGTTCATCCTTGCGGCATCACGACGCGCCGCACGCCGTCGCAGGGAGAGACGCCATGCAGACCCGCAGTTTCGATCAGCCCGGCGCCGATGAGGCGGCTCTGGCGCGCGTCAAGCAGGACACGGCCGCGGCCAGCGGCCTGCCCAACCACATGTACACCAGCGAGGCGCACTTCCGGCACGAGACCGAGGCGCTGTTCGCCCGGAGCTGGACCTGCATCGGTACGGGCGCCTCGCTGCCGCGCAAGGGCTACGCGCGGCCGGTGGACTTCCTGGGTGTGCCGCTGCTGATGGTGCGCGACCACGACGGCGCCATTCAGGTCTACCACAATGTGTGCAGCCACCGCGGGGTGAAGCTCGTCACCGCGCCCAAGCGCGTGAAGGGGCGGCTGCGCTGCCCGTATCATTCGTTCTGCTACGAGCTGAACACGGGCCGGCTGACGGCGACGCCGCACTTCGGCGGGCAGAACCTGGACAGTTGCGGCGGCTTCGATCCCGTGCACCACGGCCTGCGCGCGGTGCGCACGGCCGTCTGGGCGGACATGGTGTTCGTCAACCTCGCCGGGAACGCGCCCCCGTTCGCCGAGCGCATCCGGCCGCTGGAAGAACGCTGGGCCGCGTTCGACCTGAGCCGGATCCGCCACGGCGGCGAGGTCGGCGGCGCAATGGACTTCGACGTGGGCACGAACTGGAAGCTCGCGGTGGAGAACTACTGCGAGAGCTATCACCTGCCGTGGGTGCATCCGGGCCTGAACAGCTATTCCAAGCTGGCGGACCACTACAACATTGCGGAGGCGAGCTTCGCCGGCCAGGGCACGACCGTCTACGCCCCCTCGGACGACGCGCCGCTGCCCGAGTTCCCGGATCTCACGCCGGAGCAGAAGCAGGGGGCGGAGTACGTGGCGCTGTTCCCCAACGTCCTGCTGGGGGTGCAGGCGGACCACTTCTTCTCCATCTGGCTGGAGCCCCAGGGCCCCGCGCGGACGATCGAGCACCTCAACCTGTACTACGTGGGCGACGCGGCCGCCGGCGACGGCTACGTGGAGAGCCGGCGCAGGACCATCGAACGCTGGCAGGAGGTCTTCGTCGAGGACGTGGACGTCGTGGAGCGCATGCAGGCGGGCCGGCACTCGCCCGCTTTCAATGGCGGCTTCTTCTCCCCCGTGCAGGACACGGGCAACCACGCCTTCCACCGCTGGGTCGCCCGGGCCCTGACGGAGGACATCCTGGACGCCGCACCCGAGGGCCGGATGCAGGCGGCGGAGTAGACCAGCCCCGCCCGCCATTCCGCCGCGATAGGCCGGATCGGCGTTTCCCGCCGTATCCGGCCCGGCCATGCGCTCACGCGAAATGGATGTCGTGGACGATGTGATAGTTCGATGGATGGCGCTGGAAGTTCTCGACCGCCTTCGCTGAGGCGGAAAACACACGGCGCCACAGCGGCTGAACGATGACCGCATCGTCCTGCAGGATGCGCTCGACCTCTTCCATTTTCTTGCGCCGTTCCGCCGGATCGAGCCGCCGGTTCGCCTCGTCCAGCACCGCCTCGAATGCGGCGTTGCTGTAGCGCGTTTCGTTCCAGGCGCCGCCGCCGCGATAGGCGAGGTTGAGCACCATGGTCCCCAGCGGCCGGTGCAGCCACGTGGTGAAGCCGAACGGCACGGTCTTCCAGATGTCCCAGTACCGGCTGCTGGGCATGGTGTTGAGCCTGAGCGTGATGCCGGCGGGCCGGAGCTGCTCGCGCATCTCCTGGGCGAGCGCGGTCTCCCACGGGCCGGTGGTGTTCCCCACGGCGAGTTCGATGGTCAGGCCGTCGGGATAGCCCGCATCCGCGAGCAACCGTTTCGCCCAATCATAATCCGGCCGACGCTCGGGCAGCGGATAGTACTCGGGATGGACGGGGCAGACGTGGTGGTTCTCGCCGATCTGGCCATAGCCGCCATGCGCCACCTCCAGGATGCGCCGGTGATCCATGCACGCGGCGATGGCCTGACGCACCCGCCTGTCATCGAAGGGTTTCCGGTCCACGCGCATGCGCGCCACCCCCGTCGAGGCGGCCATGACGTCATGGATCACCAGGCCGGGGCGTTTGCGCACCATGGGAAGCTGGCGCGGGCTCAGGTTGCTGAGGGCATCCACCTGGCCGGAGGCCAGGGCGGCGATCGCTGCCATGGTGTCGTCGCCGTGATCGATGTACTGGATCGCGTCGAGATAGGGCTTGCGCCGCCAATACGGCCCGTTGCGTTTTTCCAGCCGGGCGCTTTCGCCGACCCTGTGACCGACCAGTTCGAACGGCCCCGTCCCCACGGGATTGGCCGCCAAATCGCCGCCCTCTTCGTCGAACCGCCGATGCAGGATAGCGGTGGGATAGTTGAAGAAATTCTCCGGGATGGCCACGTCGGGCTTCTGCAGGTGCAGCCGGACGGTATGGTCGTCGATCTTCTCCACCGCGCCCTCGGGCGCGTGCCGCTCGACGATCGGCCTGCCCTGCTTGTCCGTCTTGCCCGTGTCGACCGTCTCGAGCATGGAATAGAACAGGGTGCGGTTGGACGACCCGGTCCTGGGATCGAGCCAGCGCCGGATGTTGAAGACCACGTCGTCGGCCGTGAACGCGTCCCCGTTCGACCACGTGACCCCCTTGCGCAGGCGGAACGTCCAGGTCTTGAGATCCTCGGACGCCTCCCAGCTTTCCGCCAGGTGGGGGTGGGTGACGTTATCCGCGTCCGTGCGCGTCAGGTTTTCCACGACGTGGCGCGTCACGTTCGCCTGCCGCTCGGTGAAGAAGGTCGCCGGATCCGTGATCTCGCGCACGGGCATGGACCAGCGCATCTCGCCGCCGGTCTGCGCATCCGTCGCCGCACGCGCCGCGGGCGCTTGGGCGGTCCCGGTCATCCGGCCGAGGAAGGCGTAGGCGGCTGCCGCGCCCACACCCAGCCGGGTCACCTCCTGCAGAAAGGTCCGCCGATCCAGGGCCCCGCGGGTGACCTGGTCCCCCAGCTCGGGGACATAGGGATGCGCGTGCCCGCCGTCGCTGCGCCGGAGAACCGCCTCGTCATCCCGCGTCATGTAATGCCGGGCCATATCGCCTCCACAATCCGCTGCTTCCTGTCACCGCTGCACCCGGGACGCGCGTTCTCCAGGGCGTCTACTCGCGTTTAAAATGCCAATGTATGCGATGCAACCAGAGGGTTTTTCTGAAAAAATCCTGCGTGTTTCCGGCGAATCCGGTGGACAACGACGGAGCGCCGGAGCGGCCGCGCGTGCCGCGGTCGGCACCGACGGTGATCTTGCCCGCCCCCGCGTTTCGCGTTACGAAATCGATCGGGTTGAATTCCGTGCGGCAACCGGCCGCGGCAATGCGCGCCCCCGCGTCTTTCCGGCGCGATGCGCGACCGGCGTGGCCCTGCCGGCGGAACCGACGCGCGGCCGATCCGGCCCAAATACAGGGGCTATCCCAGGGGACTCGCTTCATGGCACGCAACAAGATCGCGCTCATCGGCGCCGGCCAAATCGGCGGGACGCTCGCCCTGCTGTCCGGCCTGAAAGAACTGGGCGACGTCGTTCTTTTCGATATCCAAGAGGGCACACCGCAGGGCAAGGCACTGGACATCGCCGAGGCCGCGCCCGTCGAGGGCTTCGACGCCGCGGTGACGGGCACGAATTCCTATGAAGACATCGCGGGCGCCGACGTCGTCATCGTCACCGCCGGCGTGCCGCGCAAGCCCGGGATGAGCCGGGACGACCTCGTGGAGACGAACGCCAAGGTGATGCACCAGGTGGGCGAGGGCATCAAGACGCACTGTCCCGACGCCTTCGTCATCTGCATCACCAATCCGCTCGACGCCATGGTCTACGTGCTGCAGCAGGCCGCCGACCTGCCGCCGGCCAAGGTGTGCGGCATGGCGGGCGTGCTGGACAGCGCGCGCTTCCGCCACTTCCTCGCGGAAGCGCTGAACGTCTCGGTGGAGGACGTGAACGCATTCGTCCTCGGTGGCCACGGCGACACCATGGTGCCCGTTGCGCGCTACTCCACGGTGGCGGGCATTCCCCTGCCCGATCTGGTGCAGATGGGCTGGCTGACCCAGGAGACGCTGGACAACATCATCGAGCGCACCCGCAAGGGCGGCGGCGAGATCGTGGGCCTGCTGAAGAGCGGCTCGGCGTTCTACGCCCCGGCAAGTTCCGCCATCGCCATGGCCGACGCCTACCTCAAGGACAAGAAACGCGTCATGCCCGCCGCGGCCTATCTCCAGGGCGAGTACGGCGTCGACGACATGTACGTCGGCGTGCCCGTGGTCATCGGCCAGGGCGGCATCGAGCGCGTCGTCGAGCTGCAGTTCACCGACGAGGAACAGCAGATGTTCAACCACTCGGTGGACGCGGTGCGGGACCTGCTCCAGGCGTGCAAAAAGCTGGGTGCGATCTGATCCGCGACCCGCGCAAGCCACGAAACATCCGGAAAAGCTTGGCATGAACATTCACGAATACCAGGCGAAGAATCTCCTGGCGAAATACGGCGTCCCCGTGCCGAACGGCGGCGTCGCCTACTCGCCCGAAGAGGCGTTCCAGGTCGCCCAGGACCTCGGCGGGCCTGTCTGGGTGGTGAAATCCCAGATCCACGCCGGCGGCCGCGGCGCGGGCCGGTTCGCCAACGACCCCGAGGGCAAGGGCGGCGTGCGCGTGTGCAAGTCCCTCGACGAGGTGCGTGACAACGCGGAAGCGATGCTGGGCAGCGTGCTGGTCACGCGCCAGACCGGCGAAGCGGGCAAGGAGGTCAAGCGCCTCTATATCGAGGAGGGCGCGGACATCCGCCGCGAACTTTACCTGGCCCTGCTCATCGATCGCGCCACCAGCCGCGTAACCGTCATGGCCTCCACCGAGGGCGGCGTGGAAATCGAGGAGGTCGCCGCCGAGAGCCCGGAGAAGATCCGGACCACGACGATCGACCCGGCCACCGGCGCGATGCCCTTCCACGCGCGCAAGATCGCCTTCGGCCTCGACCTGACGGCCAAGCAGATCAAGGCCTTCGTCAAGGTGCTCACGGGCCTTTACAAGGCGTTCACCGACCTCGACGCGGCGTTGCTGGAAATCAACCCGCTCATCATCACCGGCGACGAGAGCATCCTCCCCCTCGACGCCAAAATGGCCTTCGACGGCAACGCCATGTTCCGTCAAAAGGAAGTCGCCGAGCTGCGCGACCTGGACGAGGAGGATCCGGCCGAGATCGAGGCCTCGCGCCACGAGCTCAACTACGTCAAGCTGGACGGCAACATCGGCTGCATGGTCAACGGCGCCGGCCTGGCCATGGCGACCATGGACATTATCAAGCTCCACGGCGGCGAGCCGGCCAACTTTCTGGACGTGGGCGGCGGCGCCAACAAGGAGCGCGTGGTTGCCGCATTCAAGATCATCCTCGGCGACAAGAACGTCGAGGGCATCCTGGTGAACATCTTCGGCGGCATCGTGCGCTGCGACGTCATTGCCGAGGCGGTGGTCGCCGCCGCGCAGGAGGTCGCGCTGCACGTGCCGCTGGTGGTGCGTCTGGAGGGCACCAACGTCGACATGGGCAAGAACATTCTCAAGGAGTCGGGGTTGAAGATCATTCCGGCCGACGACCTGGCCGACGGCGCCCGGAAGGTGGTCCAAGCGGTCGAGGAGGCGGCGTAATGGCGGTCCTGGTCGACGCGAACACGAAGGTCATCTGCCAGGGCTTCACCGGCGCCCAGGGCACCTTCCACTCGGAGCAGGCGATCGCCTACGGCACGCGCATGGTGGGCGGCGTCACCCCGGGCAAGGGCGGCACCACGCACCTCGACCTGCCCGTCTTCGACACGGTGCACGACGCCGTGGACAAGGCCGGCGCGGAAGCCACGGTGATTTACGTCCCGCCGCCGTTCGCCGCCGATGCGATCCTGGAGGCGATCGACGCGGAAATCCCGCTGGCGGTGTGCATCACCGAGGGCATCCCGGTGCTCGACATGGTCCGGGTCAAACGTGCGTTACAGGGCTCGAAAACGCGCCTCATCGGCCCCAATTGCCCGGGGGTGATCACACCGGACGCGAGCAAACTCGGCATCATGCCGGGCCACATCCATACCCGCGGCAAGATCGGCATCGTCAGCCGGTCGGGCACGCTGACCTACGAGGCCGTGGCCCAGACAACGGCCGCGGGCCTGGGACAGTCGACCTGCATCGGAATCGGCGGCGATCCCGTCAACGGCACGAGCTTCGTCGACGCGCTGGATCTCTTCCTGGGCGACGACGAGACCGAGGGCATCGTCATGATCGGCGAAATCGGCGGTAGCGCCGAGGAGGAGGCTGCGAACTTCCTCAAGCAGGCCAAGGTGAAAAAGCCCGTGGTGGGCTTCATCGCCGGGCGCACTGCGCCGCCGGGGCGGCGCATGGGCCACGCCGGCGCCATCATCTCCGGCGGCAAGGGCGGTGCCGAGGACAAGATCGCCGCGATGCAGGCCGCGGGAATTCAGGTGGCGGACTCGCCGGCGGCGATCGGCTCGACCATGCTGGAAGCGCTCAGGACCTGAGCGCGCGGCGGGCGAACCGGGCGCCCGCCGGAATGGCAACGCTCCCGACACGCTGCGGCCGGCGCCCGGTGCCGGCCGCGCCAGCAGGTACGACCGCCATGGCGCAACACGCTCCGCAACATCCGCTGGACCGGGACAAGGCGACCTACGTCGCGGGCTTGTTCCGGCAGTTCCTGCGCGACCCAGAGAGGGTGGAGCCGGCGTGGCAACGCTTCTTCGCCGACCTGGACAGCGAGGCGCGCGCCTTCATCGCGGGCTTCCAGGGACCGGAAGCGGAAACCCGCGACGAGGGCAAGGTCGCCGAGGGCGTGGCGGGCGCCGGGGCGCACCACCTCACCCCGCATCACGTGCGCGCGGCCACGCTGGACTCCATCCGCGCGCTGATGATGATCCGCACCTACCGGGTGCGCGGGCACCTGGAGGCGGACCTGGATCCGTTGCGGCTGCGCCCGCGCCCGCAGCACCCGGAACTGGACCCGCGCACCCACGGCTTCGGCGAAGCCGACATGGACCGGCCGGTGTTCATCAACGGCGCGCTGGGCTTCGAGGTCGCCACGGTGCGCCAGATCCTGGAGCGCCTGCGCGCCACCTACTGCGACAAGATCGGCGTCGAGTTCATGCACATGCAGGATCCGGAGCAAAAGGCCTGGATCCAGAAGCGTATCGAGAACATCCACAACCGCACCGATTTCACCGAGCGCGGCAAGAAGGCCATCCTGGAGCGGCTCGCCGCGGCGGAGACTTTCGAGCAATTCTTAGACAAGAAATACACCGGCACCAAGCGCTTCGGCGTCGACGGCGGCGAGGCCATGATCCCGGCCCTGGAGCAGATCCTCAAGCGCGGCAGCCAGATGGGCTTGCGCGAGGTGGTGCTGGGCATGTCCCACCGCGGGCGGCTGAACGTGCTGTCCAACTTCATGGGCAAGCCGTTCCGTGCAATCTTCCACGAGTTCTCCGGGGGCGCCTCGCACCCCGAGGACATCGGGGGCTCGGGCGACGTGAAGTATCACCTGGGCACGTCCTCGGACCGCGAATTCGACGGGAACTGGGTGCACCTGTCCCTGACCGCGAACCCGTCGCACCTGGAGGCCGTGGACCCGGTGTGCGTCGGCAAGGTCCGCGCCAAGCAGCGTCAGCGCCAGGACAGCGACCACACCGAGGTGGCCTGCCTGCTGCTCCACGGCGACGCCGCCTTCGCCGGCCAGGGTCTGGTGCCCGAGACGCTCGACCTGTCCGAACTCAAGGGCTACCGCACCGGCGGGACGATCCACTTCGTCATCAACAATCAGATCGGCTTCACCACCAATCCCATCCACGCCCGCTCGGGGCCGTACTGCACGGAAGTGGCCAAGGGCATCCAGGCCCCGATCTTCCACGTGAACGGCGACGACCCCGAGGCGGTCGTCCACGTCGCCCGCATCGCCACGGAGTTCCGGCAGACGTTCAAGAAGGACGTCGTCATCGACATGTTCTGCTATCGGCGCTACGGGCACAACGAGGGCGACGAGCCGTCGTTCACCCAGCCGCTGATGTACGAGGCGATCAAGAAGCACCCGCGCGTGCGCACCCTGTACACCGAGCAGCTCGTCAACGAGGGCACGCTCACGCGCGACGACGCCGATGGCTACGTCAGCCACTGGTACAACGTCCTCCAGGAGGCCTACGACACCGCCGACACCTATCAGCCCAATGCGGCGGACTGGCTTGAGGGCGTGTGGTCGGGCTTCCACCAGCCGCGCAACTACGGCCCGCGCCGCGGCGATACGGGGGTCAGCGCGGATGTCCTGCGCGAGGTCGGGCGTGCGCTGACGCAGGTGCCCGAAGATTTCAACCTCAACCGCAAGATCCGGCGTCTGCTCGACCAGAAGCAACAGATCATCGAAAGCGGCGAGAACGTCGATTGGGCGACGGCGGAAGCGCTGGCCTTCGGCACGCTGCTGCTCGAAGGGCATCCCGTCCGGCTGTCCGGGCAGGATTCCGCGCGCGGCACGTTCTCCCAGCGCCACGCCGCGCTGATCGACCAGCTCACCGAGCGCCGCTACGAGCCGCTGAACAACATCCACCCGGACCAGGCGCACTTCGAGGTGATCGACAGCCCGCTCTCCGAAATGGGCGTGCTGGGCTTCGAGTACGGCTTCTCCCTGGCGGAACCGCGCGCGCTCACGCTTTGGGAGGCGCAGTTCGGCGACTTCGCCAACGGCGCGCAGGTCATCATTGACCAGTTTATCGCCAGCGGCGAGGTCAAATGGCTGCGCATGTCCGGGCTGGTGATGCTGCTGCCCCACGGCTACGAGGGCCAGGGCCCGGAGCATTCCTCGGCGCGCATGGAGCGCTTCCTGCAACTGTGCGGCGAAGACAATATCCAGGTGGTGAACTGCACCACGCCGGCGAACTACTTCCACGCCCTGCGCCGGCAACTCCACCGCGACTTCCGCAAGCCGCTGGTGGTGTTCACCCCCAAATCGTTGCTGCGGCACAAGCGCTGTGTCTCGCATTTCGGCCGTTTCGGCGGCGACGAGACCTTCCACCGGGTGCTCCACGAGGTGCCGCCGCCGAGCGATCCCAAGGACGCACGCCAGCTCGTGCTGTGCTCGGGCAAGGTCTATTTCGACCTGCTCGAGGAACGCGAGAAGCGCGGCATTACCGAGGTGCACATCCTGCGCCTGGAGCAGCTCTATCCCTTCCCGGCGGACGCCCTGATCGAGGAGATGCGCCCCTACACGCACTGCGAACTCGTCTGGTGCCAGGAGGAGCCGCGCAATATGGGCGCCTGGATGTTCCTCGAGGGCTTCCTGGAAGGCGTGGCGCAGGAAACCGGCTTCGAGCAGCCGCGCCCGCGCTATGCCGGACGGCGCGCGGCCGCCTCTCCGGCCACCGGCATCGCCGCCTGGCACAAACGCGAACAGGCCGAGCTTCTGGACGACGCCCTGACCGTGGGCCGGCCGCACCTGTCGCGCATCCAGGTGCGCAAGCTGGAAGCCGAGGGCAAGCGTTCGACCAACCTCAACGACATCCTGGACAAGCGTGAAGGCGCGACGGCCCAGGCCGGCGCCGCCGCGCGCAAATCGGCGTAACGCCGGGCCTCCACCCGGCGATCACAAGGGGGACGGATGGCGACGGACATCACGGTGCCGACACTCGGCGAGTCGGTGACCGAGGCGACGATCGCGCAATGGCTCAAGCAGCCCGGCGACGCCGTGGCCGCGGACGAGCCGGTGGCCGAACTGGAGACGGACAAGGTCACGCTGGAGGTGAACGCGCCCGCGGCCGGTACGCTGGGCGAGATCCTGGTGAATGCCGGCGAGACGGTCGAGGTGGGCACCCGCATCGGGCGCATCGCCGAGGCCGAGGCTGCCACCGCTTCCGGCGACGGCCAGGCAACGTCCCCGACCGCGGAGCCCGCCACCACGCCCGCAGGCGACGGCGGCGCGAGCGGCGAGACCGTGGACGTCCCCGTGCCCTCGCTGGGCGAATCGGTGAGCGAGGCGACGATCGCGCAATGGCTCAAGCAGCCCGGCGATACGGTGGCCGCCGACGAGCCCATCGCCGAGCTGGAGACCGACAAGGTGACGCTCGAGGTCAATGCGCCCAGCGCCGGCACCCTCGCGGAACACCTTGCACAGCAGGGCGACACCGTCACCCCGGACGCCGTCATCGCACGCATTTCCACCGGCGCCGCGGCATCGGCCCCCGCCGGCCGCGCACCGACGCAGCCGTCCGGCGGCGCCGCGGCCGCGCCGGCGCAACCGGCCGGCAGCGAGGCCCCGACCGGCACCGAGCCGGTGACCGCCGCAGCGGCCAGCGGCACGCCGGGAAGTCTGGACCCGAACCGGGCGCCGCGTACGGACGGCCGGGTGACGCGCCAGGATCTGGAGCGCTTCCTGACCCGCGGGCCCGAGTCCATGCGCCCGGAAGACCTCAGTCCGGCGGTGCGCAAGCTCATTCAGGACAACGACCTGGACCCCACGCGCATCCCGGCCACCGGCCCGGACGGCCGGCTGACCAAGGATGACGTCATGGCGGTGGTCGAAGGGCGCCGGCAGCTCCTGGAGATGCCGCGCCCGCAGTCGCCGGCGGACGCCCAGAGCGCGGCGCAGGCGGCGCAGGCCGCGGCGGCCGCCGCGCCGGCGCCGAGCGCACAGCCCTCGACCGGAGGCGCGGCCGGGGGCGACACGGCACCGGCGGCGCCCCCGGCCGAGACCGGCGAACGTCGGGAAGAACGGGTGAAGATGTCCCGCCTGCGCCAGACCATCGCCAAGCGGCTGAAGGAGGCGCAGAACACGGCCGCCATGCTCTCGACCTTCAACGAGATCGACATGTCGGCCGTGAACACCGTTCGGGCGCGCTACAAAGACGACTTCGAGAAGGCCCACGGCACACGCCTGGGCATGTCCTGCTTTTTCGCCAAGGCGGTGGTGCAGGCGCTCAAGGAGCTACCCGCCCTGAACGCCCGCATCGAGGGCGAGGAAATCGTCTACAGCAAGTATTACGACATCGGCATGGCCGTCTCCACGCCCAACGGCCTGATGGTCCCCGTGGTCCGGGACGTGGATACGAAGTCGATGGCCGAGATCGAGTCCAGCCTGCGCGACCTCGCCAAGAAGGGCCGCGACGGTAAGTTGTCCATGGACGATCTCCAGGGCGCGACTTTCTCCATCACCAACGGCGGCGTGTTCGGCTCGCTGTTGTCCACGCCCATCATCAACCCGCCACAGTCGGGCATTCTGGGCATGCACAAGATCCAGGACCGCCCCGTGGCCGTGGACGGGAAGGTCGAGATCCGGCCCATGATGTACGTCGCCCTGTCCTACGACCACCGCATCGTCGACGGGCGCGAGGCCGTGACCTTCCTGGTGCGCGTCAAGGAGTGCCTGGAGGACCCGACGCGCCTGCTGCTGCAGATGTAGCCAAGCGGCCCTACCCTGACCCAACTCCTGACACAACTGCGGCTGAGCACTTGATCACCGCGACTGGGCCGGGCGTACCGACCTTCCGATTGCAAGCGGCCAATCGTACAGGGCCGGAAACGAAAACAGCGGCGATCCCGGAGGACCGCCGCCGTCTCGTCCGTCCGGGCCGCGCGCAGTGCGCTGCGGCCCGTATCGGCTCAAAGCTTACAGGGCCTTGAGGTTGCCCGCCGCGGTCTTGCCGCGATCGGTAACAAGCTCGTAGCTCACGCGCTGCCCCTCGCTAAGGGTGTCCAGGCCCGCGCGCTGAACGGCCGTGATGTGGACGAACACGTCCTTACCGCCGTCCTCCGGTTGGAGGAAGCCATAGCCCTTGGTGGTGTTGAAGAACTTCACGGTTCCGGTCGCCATCGGCGAATCTCCTAAATCCTCGTACAACAAACCTACAGCACTCGTGTGCCGAAGGCCGTCGTGATCGTCCGTCGCATCCGGTATCCAGGAGATCGCGTCGCCGCGTCGACCAGGCACGGAAGGCATCCAATCTCGACAGCCAGAAGGTGGGCGAGTCGCGGCCGGAATGCAAGCGAAAATGCCATCCCGGCCGCGATTTTTGCCCATGGGTTCAGCCGCGACCGCCCAGGAGGTGCCAGCCCTGCATCGCCGCCGCCCCCAGGCCGAAGGTCAGTGCGAGCAGGATCAGGAACCCGCCCAGGAACGGCAGGAGCCCCACGAGCGCGAGCAGCACGATGCCCGCGCTCGCGCGACCGAAGCGCGGCCCGAAGCCGAGCGTGCCCGCGTGGCGCCCGCCGATCCACGGCAGGTGCCGGCCGATCGCGAGCGCCGCGGCGATCAGGCCCACCGCCGCGAGCACGCCGTAGAGCAGCAGCGCCAGCACGCCGATCGGAATGCCCACGACCGTGCCCATGAGAACGAACGCGGCAAGGGGCCCGCCCACGAGGATAAGCAGCCCAATGCCCAGCGAGGGCCAGGGCTCGACCGCGACGGTATCGCTCGCCCCGGCGACCAGGCGCGGCACAGTGCCCACCAGCAGTGCGGTCAGGGCGACGCCACTAAGCACCACGCCGAACCAGCCCAGCGCGCCCGCCAGGACCATATCGAAAACGCCCGGCACTTCGGGGCGTTGCAGGGTGCGTTGGGTGATCTGCCCGGCCACCTGCGCGCCCGACATGCGCTGCAGCTCCTGGGCGCTGCGGTAGGTCAGGTCGCCCTCGATCTGCGTGTTGGGACCGAGCACGATGCGCTCGCCGACCAGATCGACGTCACCCGAGATCGTGCCGTCGATACGGATCTCGCCCGCCGCGGCCCGGACGCTGCCGCCGATTTCACCGGCGAGCGCCACGCGCGCGCCCGCGGCGAGGACGTCCCCTGCGACGTTCGCCGTTGGGTCCAGCTTCACCGAGGCACCGGCGGCGATGA
>CAJXKW010000019.1 GCA_913055855.1 uncultured Limimonas sp.
CCCCGCGTGCGCCCCGCGCCGCACGGGGCGCGCCGCACGCGAGGCCGGACGGGCAGGAACGCGATCGCCCCTTGGGGCGGCCCCACCGCAATGCGATCGCGGCAATAGCTTACAGACCTGGCCGCGGCGCACAACCGAACGGAATCGGAACGCGGCCCGGCGCCCGTGCGACGCGCCGCCCGCCTGCCCGGCTCAGGCCGGGAGCGGGGCGGTCCGGTCCCACCGGGTGCCGGTACTACTGCGCCGCGGCCGCCCGACGTGCGGCGGCCGCGTCGGGGGCCTCCAGCGCCTTGGCCTCGTCGAACTGCAGCGCGGCCAGGCGGGCGTAAAGCCCGTCGCGGGCGACCAGTTCGGTGTGCGTGCCGGTGTCCACAACGCGGCCATGGTCCATGACCACGATGCGGTCGGCGGCCATGACCGTGGCCAGACGGTGGGCGATGATGAGCGTGGTGCGCCCGGCCATGAGATGCGCCAGGGCGGCCTGCACCATCTTCTCGCTTTCCGCGTCGAGCGACGAGGTCGCCTCGTCCAGTAGCAGGATCGCGGGATCCTTCAGGATCGCCCGGGCGATCGCGATGCGCTGGCGCTGCCCGCCGGACAGGCGCACGCCGCGCTCGCCCAGGTAGGTGGCGAAGCCATGCGGGAGCGCGCTCAGGAAATCCTCGGCATTGGCCGCGCGCGCCGCGGCCAGGACCTCATCGTCGCCGGCGTCCGGCCGGCCGTAGCGGATGTTCTCCCAGGCATCGTCGGAGAAGATCACCGGCTCCTGCGGCACCAGGCCGATGCGCGCGCGCACATCCCGGGGCGCGGCATCGCACAGGTCCACGCCGTCCAGCATGATGCGCCCGGCGCTGGGGTCGTAAAAGCGCAACAGGAGCTGAAACACCGTCGTCTTGCCCGCGCCCGAAGGCCCCACGAGCGCCACCTTCTCCCCCGGGTCGATGTCCAGGTCGATGCCGTCCAGCGCGGGCGTCTCGGGGCGCGAGGGATAGTGGAACACCACCGACTCGAACGCCGCGCGCCCAGCGGCGGGACGCGGCAGCGGCGCGGGCTCGGCCGGCGGCGCGATGTCCGGCGGCGTGGCGAGCAGGTCGACCAGGCGTTCGGTCGCGCCCGCGGCGCGCTGGAGATCGCCCACCACCTCGGAGAGCGCGCCCACCGAGCCGGCGACGACCACGCTGTAGAACACGAACGCCGAGAGCTCGCCCGGCGTGATCCGCCCGGCCAGGACGTCGTGGCCGCCGATGTAGAGCACCACCGCGATGGCGCCGAAGACGAGCGTGATCACCACCGCCGTGAGCAGCGAGCGCATGCGCGTGCGCTCGATGGCGACGGTGAACGCGTTCTCCACCCGGTCGCAAAAGCGCCGGCGGTCGACGTCCTCGTGCGTGAACGCCTGGACGGTGCGAATGTTGGAAACCGATTCGTCGACGAACACGCTCACGTCGGCCACGCGGTCCTGGCTCGCCCGGCTGAGCCGGCGCACGCGCTTGCCCAGGATGGTGATGGGCACGAGCACGAGCGGCACCACCAGAAAGACCAGTCCGGTGAGCTTGGGCGAGGTGATCACCAGCAGCGCCGTGCCGCCCGCGCCCATGAGCGCATTGCGCAGCGCGATGGGCACGGTCGTGCCCACGACCACCTGGAGCAACGTGGTGTCCGTCGTCAGGCGCGAGATCACCTCGCCGGTGCGGGTCGTCTCGAAAAAGCCCGGCGAGAGCTTGATCACGTGGTCGAAGACGTCGCGGCGCAGATCGGCGACCACACGCTCGCCCAGCCAGGTCACCAGGAAATAGCGGGCGTAGGTCGCCACGGCCATCACCACGACCACGCCCAGCAGCAACAAAACGGCCGTGTCCAGCAGGGCCGCATTCCCCTGCCGGAAGCCGTCGTCGACCAGCTTGCGCAGCCCCGAGCCCAGGGCGAGCACCGCACCCGCCGCAACGGTCAGGGACAGGGCCGCGCCCACGAGCTGAAGCTTATACGGGCGAACATAGGCCCAGACGTGGCGCAGTTCGCGCAGGCGTTTGCTGACCGGCCTGTCGCTGCTGCTGTCCGAATCCGTTTCGGCGGTCGACTTTTCCCGCATCATTGCGGCCGCTCGCCCTCCAGCGTTATCCGTGCGCCCGTGTCCGGCGCTTGCGCAGAGACCTAGCGCAGCGTCGGGACGCGAACAACCACCGCTCCTTGCGTGGCCGCCACGACTTCCCTATAAACCGCGTCAATCGGACAGCCAGCAGAACGCTCGGGAACCATCCGCCATGAAGAAAGACATCCATCCCGATTATCACACGATCAACGTCGTGATGACCGACGGCAGCGAGTTCACCACCCGCTCGACCTGGGGCAAGGAGGGCGATCAACTGCGCCTGGAGATCGACCCCAAGACGCACTCCGCCTGGACGGGCGTGCACCGGGTCAGCGCCACGGGCGGCCAGATGGCCAAGTTCAACAAGCGCTTCGGCAATCTGGGCAACCTGGGCAGCAAGGGATGACACACGCGCGCCGCGCTCGCCGCGAAGGGCGTCCGCCGACCGGTGGGCGCCCTTTTTCGTTGGCGCGTGATCCCGCCTTCTCTTACGCGTCGAGCATGGCGTCGAGGCGCTGGATACGCTCGTAAAGGGCCCGGGAACGCGCCATCAGGTCGTTCAGGCGCGGCGGCAACTCCACGTCCGCGATCGGCGGATCACCCAGGCACGTCTCCTGTCCCGACAGCCGGTTTTCCGCCTTGAGCGCCTCGCTGCGCGGCACCTCGCCCTCGTGAATCGCCCGCTGCAGCAACAGCCAGGCCATGATCTGCGTCATCCGGGCGGTGAGACGCATCTCCTCGCACGAACTCGCCAGGCGGACGTCGGCCGATTCCGAGCCGCGGTCCTTGCCCAGATTGCCCGCGATATAGTCGCGCGCCTCGCGGGTCAGGTTCAACGCTTCCTGGTAGGTCCGGCCGAAGAACGCAACGTTGCTCGTGTCCTCGACCGCATCGCTTTGGGTCACCTGAACGCTCCTCCCGCCCACGCCGCACGGGTTTCGCAGCGTACTTGCCCCGTGTTTAAGATTTGGTTGGGGCGCAGCGGCAGTGGTGTCAAGCCCGCTCATACGAACGCAGGACGCGCGGGCGGCGCGCCCGGCATGGCAGCGCCGCGACAAAAGAGAAGGACCTGCGGCCGGCAGACCGCGGTCCTTTCATTCTGGCTAAGCCTTCCCTGTCAACTTGCCGTGCAGAGACCGTATGGCGGACATGTCCGCAGGTCAAGGCTCAACATGTCCAAGCCGATACGAACGCAAAAAGAAAGCCGCCGACCCAGGGGCCGGCGGCAAGTTGACAGGGAGGCTTTCTCAAGGAACGCGTGCACCGGTCCATCCACTGAAGGGGAGGAGACCGGGATGGACCGGTCGCTCAAGGCCGAGGGGAGCAAGAACCTTGAGCTAGGTTTGACGTTACAGGCAGCCGCCTAACAAATAGTTAAAGGAATCGATTTTGTCACGCTCCCAATCCCGCGGTCTTTCCAACACCTTCACACAGTGAAATGGCCGCCTCGATCACCGGTGCAAGCAAACAACACCGGCACCGAACCACGCGGACGGGGAACATGACCACCAAAGCTATCGAAAAAATGCATACCGACTCGCCGGTGCTCGGGGTGGACGGCGCGCGGGGCGGCTGGCTCGTGGTGATCCGCCGGGGCGAACGGCTGGCGGCGCAGCTTCTGCCCAGTATCACCGAGGTGCTTGCGCTTCCGGCCGCACAGATCGCCGTGGACATGCCCCTGGGCCTGGCCGACGCCGGTCAGCGCGCCTGCGACGTCGCCGCCCGCCGCCTGTTGCCGCCGGGCCGGCGGTCCAGCGTGTTCGCCCCGCCCCGGCGCTACATGCTGGGCTGCGATTACGCCGCGGCGAACGCCGCCGGGCGGGCGCGCGAAGGTGTGGGCCTATCCCGGCAGGCGTGGCACCTGAGCCCGCGCATCGCCGAACTCGACCAGGCCGTCTCGCCCGCGGCGCAAGCGCGCGTGGCGGAGTCGCACCCGGAACTGGTGTTTCACCGGCTGAACGGCTGGCACGCACTGCCGCGCAAGACGACGGCCGAGGGCCGCCAGGCGCGGCTCGCCCTGCTCGATGACGCGGGCCTGCCGGACGCCCGGCCCCTGCTGGCGCAATTCCCCGGGCGCCGGGCCAAGCCGGACGACGTTCTGGATGCGGTGGCGTGCACCCTGACCGCCGGGCGGCGGCTCGCCCGGACGGCTGCCTGCGTGCCCGATACGGCCGTGCTGCCGCGCGACTCCCGGGGGCTCGCCATGGCGATCTGGTACTAGAGCAAAATCGATGAGAGCCGAACCGGCTTGCGTCGTGAATTTTGCTCTACCTTCCTGAAGAGCGGGCAAGATTCAGCTGAAACGTGATTCCACGTTTCAGCATCTTGCCTAGGCTGAGATGCGATCAGGTTGGGTCACCTGATCGCTGAATCTTCGCCGATCCTCAAAGGCTCGCGTGCGATTCAACAATCCACCCGGATCGCATCGCCCGCGAAGCCAGGCCGCGGCCGGGGATGCGGCGGGCGGCGCAGGCGCGCCCTACTGCGCCGTCCAGCCGCCGTCGATCTGGATCTGCGCCCCCGTGATCGTGCGCGCGGCGTCCGAACACAGGAAAACCGCATAGGCGCCGATCTGCTCGGGGGTCACGAACTCCCCGCCCGGCTGCTTCTCCGCCAGGAGTTCGCGCTTGGCCTGCTCGACGGGAATGCCCTCGCTCGCGGCCCGGCTGTCCACCTGCTTCTGCACCAGCGGGGTGAGCACCCACCCCGGGCAGATGGCGTTGCAGGTCACCCCGCTGCCGGCCGTGTCCAGGGCCGTGACCTTGGTCAGCCCCACCATGCCGTGCTTCGCCGCGACGTAGGCGGCCTTGCCCGCGGAGGCCACGAGGCCGTGCGCGGAGGCGATGTTGATGATGCGCCCCCAGCCCTTGGCGCGCATGTCGGGCAGCGCGTGGTGGATGGTGTAGAAGGCGTGGTTCAGGTTGATATCGATGATCTTGTCCCACTTCTCGGGCGGGAATTCGTCCACGGGCGCGACGTGCTGGATCCCGGCGTTGTTGACCAGGATGTCCACCGGGCCGAGTTCGTCCTTCGCCTCCCGGATCATGAGGTCGATGGCGTTCGGCTCGGCCATGTCGGCCGCCGAATGCATCACCCGGACGCCGTGGCGTTCCGCCAGGCCTGCGCGCAGGCCCTCGATCTCGGCGGGATCGCCGAAGCCATTGAGCACGATGTTCGCCCCCTGCCCCGCGAGCGCCTCGGCCACGCCAAGGCCGATGCCACTGGTGGAGCCGGTAACCAGCGCCGTCGTTCCCTCGAGCATGTCGCCTCCTCGGTCCGCTTCCCGGGCGGAACGCGACCGGATGGCGCCGCCCGATCGCGCGGTCCTGCCCTGTCCCGACGGATTCGCGTCCGCTGCACTGATCCCTGGGGATCGCCGCGCACGCTAACGTTTGAACAGCGATTCGGCCGCAGAGATGTCGGCCTGTTTGTTCGCCATCATCTCGCGCACCGTCTCCAGCTCACCCTGCAGGCGCGCCTCGTAGGCGCGCAGGTCGTCCAGCGAGAGCGTCTCCAGCGCCCGCGCCGGTGCGAGCCGGGCGCGGGGGTCCAGATCGTCATCCGCCATGGCGCCGCGCTCCTTTGTTCCATTGCGCGAGGTGGCACAGCTTGCCTGCGTGCGGCGATCATACTAGACGAGACGGGGTTATCGCCATTCGCACGCGATGGTGGGTCTCCGCCCGCCGTCCTGTTTGCACCGAGCTTTTTTGGGGTATCGACCATGGCGCCGTCGCTTCCGGAGACCATGACCGCCATCACCATCACCGAGGCCGGCGCGCCCGAGGTGCTGCAGCCGGAGACGCGCCCGGTGCCGCAGCCCGGTCCGGGCGAGGTGCTGATCGCGGTGAAGGCGGCCGGGATCAACCGACCCGATGTGCTCCAGCGCCAGGGCGGCTATCCGCCGCCGAAGGGCGCACCGGATATTCCGGGGCTGGAGATCGCCGGCGAAGTGGTCGCACAGGGCCCGGACGTGCACGCCCCCGAGATCGGCGCGCGCGTGACCGCCCTGGTCGCCGGCGGCGGCTACGCCGAGTACTGCGTCGCGCCCGTGGGCCAGTGCCTGCCCTACCCGCAGGATTTCGGCGACGTCGCCGCGGGGGCCCTGCCCGAGACCTTCTTCACGGTGTATTCCAACGTCTTCGACCGCGGCGCGCTCAAGCGCGGGGAGCGTTTCCTCGTGCACGGCGGCTCCAGCGGCATCGGCACCACGGCGATCCAGCTCGCCTCGGCCTTCGGCGCGCAGGTCTTCGCCACGGCCGGCACGGACGAGAAGTGCCGCATCTGCGCCGAGCTGGGCGCGTACCGCGCGATCAACTACCGCGAGGAGGACTTCGTCGAGGTCGTCAAATCGCAGACCGACGGCGGCGTGGACGTCGTTCTGGACATGGTGGGCGGCGACTACATCCCGCGCAATATTAAGGCGATGGCGCCCGAGGGGCGGCTCGTCTTCATCGGCTTCCTGGGCGGCCCGAAGGTAGAAGTGAACTTCGCGCCGGTCATGCTCAAGCGCCTGAACATCACCGGCTCGACGCTGCGCGGGCGCGACACCGCGTTCAAGTCGGATGTCGCGGACAAACTGCGCAAGCACGTCTGGCCGCTGTTGTCCTCGGGGCAGGTGCGCGTGCTCATCCACCAGACCTTCCCGCTGACCCAGGCGGCCCAGGCGCACGCGCTGATGGAATCGTCCGAGCACATCGGAAAGATCGTGCTCACCACATGAAAATCGCACGCCCCGGCCTTTCGTGGGTCGGGGCCGCCATTTACATTTCCGGTAAGCCGGGATCCGCACGGAGCTTCGGCGCCGCCCGTGCGCGGGCGCGCGAAGGCGGATCGTATTGCCGCCACCCCACGTGCACGCGGCAGACGTAGAGGAGACACCATGAGCACACCCCTGATGCCCAAGGCCACGGCCGTATGGCTCGTCGACAACACCGCGCTGACCTTCGACCAGATCGCGGATTTCTGCGGCCTCCACCAGCTCGAGGTGCAGGGTATCGCGGACGGCGAGGTCGCAAGCAGCATGCAGGGCTTGGACCCCATCGCGAACGGCGAACTCACGCAGGCTGAGATCGAGCGCTGCCAGAACGACTCCGCGGCGCGCCTTCAGCCGGCCAAGCGCGACCTGCCGCAGCCGTCCGAGCGCACCAAGGGGCCCAAGTACACCCCCATCGCCAAGCGTCAGGACAAGCCGGACGCGATCGCCTGGCTGGTGCGCAACCACCCGGAGCTGAAGGATTCCCAGATCACCAAGCTGATCGGAACCACGAAGAACACCATCCAGCAGATCCGCGAGCGCACGCACTGGAACATCCAGAACATCAAGCCGGTGGATCCCGTGCTCCTGGGCCTGTGCAAGCAGGGTGAACTCAACGAGGCGATTGAGCGGGCGAAGGCGCAGCAGGCGCGCGAGGAGAGCAAGAAGAAAGCGGAAAGCGCGGACACCGGCGCGGCGGCCGAGGACTGACGGGCCGGCGTCGCAAGCACCGCGGCCACCCAGTCGCCAATGGCCGTCCCGGCGGCCTCATTTTTCTGTGTCAAAGAATGAGGCCGCCCGACCAGCTTGAGCGGGCCGGCGAAGGTCAGACGTCGTCCACGGGCACGGTGTAATTGAGCGCCAGCCGGCCGCCGTCGGGATACAGGCACTGCCCCGTCATGTAGCTGGAATCGTCGCTGGCCAGGAAAACCGCGACCTTCGCCACCTCGTCGGGTGTGCCCAGGCGCTTCATGGGCGTGCGGCTCATCAGGGCGCGGCGCTTGTCGGGATCGTTGTTGACCTGCTGAACCATCTCGGTGGCGATCGAGCCGGGGCCGATCGCGTTGGCGCGGATGCCGTGGTCGGCGAGCGCCAGCGCCTCCACCTTGGTGAGCTGGTTCAGCCCGCCCTTGGCCATGACGTAGGGGGCAATCTGCGGAATCGCGACGACCGCGTTGACCGAGGACATGTTGATGATCGTCCCCGGGATTCGCTGCTCGACCATGCGCCGGGCCGCGGCCTGACCGGTCAGGAAGGCGCCGCGCAGGTTCACCCGCAGCACTCGGTCCACGTCGTCGACGTCCATGTCCAGGAAATCGGCCTTGGCGACCACGGCGGCGTTGGCCACGGCGCAATCGAGCCGGCCCCAGGCGGCGACGGTGCGCTGCATCAACGTGTCCACCTCGCCGCGGTCGCCCACATCGCACTTGATGAACAGGGCGTCCGCGCCGGTTTCCTGGATCTTTTCCGCGGCCTCCTCGCCCTCGCGCTCGAGCACGTCGGCGAGCACGACCTTGGCACCCTCGGCGGCAAAGCGCTGCGCCACGGCCAGCCCGATACCCCGCGCCGCGCCCGTGATCACGGCGACTTTACCCTGCAGCCGCATGAGCCCGCTCCTCCCCGTGGCCTGATGATGACACCTGCCACGCTGCCACGCGGAGCGGGGGGCGGCAAGCTGCTCAGGCGAACGGTTCGACGAGATCGACGAATTCCTGGGCGCAGTTGGTCCAGGAGAAGCGCAACGCGTAATCGCGGCAGCGCTCGCCGGGGATCTCCAGGGCGGACTCCGCGGCCGTCTTCAGATCGTCGTGAAGGACGCCCACGGGGTTGCCGTTGAGCACGTCCTTCGGCCCGGGCACGGGATACGCGGCCACGGGCAGCCCGCTCGCCAGTGCCTCCAGGAGCACGAGCCCGAAGGTATCCGTGGTGCTGGGGAACACGAACACATCGCTTGCGGCGTAGTACCGGGCCAGCTCTTCGCCGAACTTCGCCCCCAGGAAGACGGCGTCGGGATAGCGGGCCTGGAGCGTCTGGCGCATCGGCCCGTCGCCGATGACCACCTTTGTCCCCGGCAGGTCCAGCGCGAGGAACGCGTCCAGGTTCTTCTCCACGGCCACGCGGCCCACGTAGGTGAAAATCGGGCGTTCCAGATGGTCCAGCGCATCTTTCGGCCCCGGCCTGAACATTTCGGTGTCCACCCCACGCGACCACAGCACCGGCGGCGGAAAGCGCCGTTCGATCATCTCCTGCTGCAGCGTGGGCGTGGTCACCATGATGCGCTCGGCCGGCGCGTGGAAGCGCCGCTGCATGGCATAGCCCCAGGAAACGGGAAGCCTGGTGCGCGCGGTCACGTACTCCGGAAAGCGGGTGTGGAACGACGTGGTGAAGGGCAGGCCGTGCTTGCGGCAGTACCGGCGCGCGGCCAGGCCAAGCGGCCCTTCCGTGGCGATGTGGATCGCCTGCGGCGCAATCTGGTCCAGCATCCCCGTCACGCCGCCGAACGGCCAGGTCGCCAGGCGGATCTCGGGATAGGTGGGACAGGGCACGGTCCGGAAGCGGTGCGGCGCGATCACCCGGATATCGTGGCCGAGCGCCTCAACGCCCTCGACGACGCGCGAGAGCGTGCGCACGACGCCGTTTATCTGCGGCATCCATGCGTCGGTCACCAGCACGATGCGCATCAGGCGGCCTCGGCGAGCGCGACGTCGCGTTCCGCGGCCCAGTTGAGGATCTCCATGCGGCCGTCGTGGTGCTCGACCAGCGCGGTACAGCTTTCCACCCAGTCGCCGTCGTTGACGTAGGTCACGCCCTGGATCTCGCGGTGCTCGGCGTGGTGGATATGGCCGCAGATCACCCCGTCGACCTCGTGCCGGCGGGCTTCGTCGGCGACGGTGCGTTCGAAGTTGTCGATGAACTGCACGGCGTTTTTGACCTTGAATTTCAGATAGGCGGACAGGGACCAATAGCCGAAGCCCAGCTTGCGCCGGACAACATTGAACCAGTGGTTTATGCCAATCATGATATTGTACGCCCAGTCACCCAGCAAGGCCAGCCACTTGGCGTACTTGACCACGCCGTCGAACTGATCGCCGTGCAGCACCAGGAATCGCCGGCCGTCCGCGGTGGTGTGCACGGTCTCCTCCACCACCTCGATGTCGCAGAAATGCACCCCGGTGTAACCGCGCAGAATCTCGTCGTGATTGCCGGGCACGTAGATCACCCGCGTTCCCTTGCGCGCCTTGCGCAGGATGGCCTGGACCACGGCGCTGTGGCTGGGCGGCCAGTACCACGACTTTTTCATCCGCCAGCCGTCGAAAATGTCGCCCACCAGGTACAGGTTGGGCGCCTCCGTCCCGTTCAGGAAATCCAGCAGGAACTCGGCCTTGCATCCCCGCATCCCAAGGTGGACGTCGGAGATGAAGATGGCCCGATAGCGCCGCGGGACCCGCGTCACTGTGCCGTGCATCCGCGTCACCTCGCCCCGGAGCCCGCAAGCTCCCGAATCGTTCGCTGGTCGGCCCGCGCCGTCGGCGCCGGGCAGGCCATCGGGTTCGCCGCATCGTACCCGGAACGGCGAAGGCAGGACCGTCCGCGTTGCAGTCCACCCGTTCGAGCGTTGAACTTGGTTGACAACCTAAATCGGCAGCTTAAAGGAATTGCGTCGATTTTACGAAACTCGTGTGACACGCCGTCAAGCGACCGTGGAAATATGCCGCAGGGTATCGGTGCGGGCGCCACCTGTGCCACAAAACCGCCATGCGCGAGCCCGCAACCGCCGCGAATCCGTCCGTATCGCCGCCCGGGACGTCACGCCTGACGGTCTGCGTCATTTTCAATCCCAATGCGGGGATGCGCCGGCGCGGCCTCTTCCAGCGCACCCTGGACGCCCTTGATGCCCGTGGCTGCGATGTCTGGCTCCACCGCACGGACGGCGCGGGCGACGCGGAAACCATCGCCCGCGACTTGCCGCCGTGCGACCGGCTGGTCGTGGCCGGCGGCGACGGCACCGTTCACGAGGCGATCAATGGGCTGCGCGGCCGCGATCTCCCGCTGGCCCTGATCCCCCTGGGCACGGCGAACGTCCTGGCCAAGGAGATGGGCCTGGCGCGCGATCCCGAATGGGTGGCGCGGACGATCGTGGCGGGAAACCCGCGGCCCATCCAGCTCGGCGAGGTCAACGGCCGGCTGTTCGTCCAGATGATGGGCGTGGGCTTCGACGCCCACGTCATCGCCCGGCTCAGCCGCCGGCTCAAGCGCCGGCTGGGCCGGATCGCCTTCGTCGTCGCCTTCGTGCATGTCATGGCGGGCTACGGGCGCGACCGCTACACGGTGACCTTCGACGACGGGACGCAGGACAGCGCGCCGTTCGTGGTCATCGCCAACGGCCGCTTCTACGGCGGCGCGTTCCGCATGGCGCCCGGCGCGCGCCTGGACGAGGCCGGCCTGCACGTCTGCCTGTTCCGCAGCGGCGGCATGATCGCGGCGATCCGCTACGGCCTTGCCCTGATCACGAACCGCCTGCCCGAACGATCGGATTTCGCCATTCGCACGGGATCGCGGCTGCATATCGCGGGCCCCGTGGCGGATCCGATTCAGGCGGACGGGGAATGCGCCACGCGCCTGCCCGCCGAGGTGCGCACGCTGCCCGGTGCGGCAACGCTTATGATGCCGCCGGATGCGCCCTGATCGCCAAGCGTGATGTGCGCGGCGGGGCGCCCTTCTGGTTGCGCCCGCCGGGCCGGCGGTTACCGGTCGGAGAACAGGCGGCGCTTGCCATTGCCCGTGGTGCCGCGGCCGCGCCGGCGGGCGAGGAGCAGCAGCACCAGCCCGGCGGCCAGGGCCACGCCCATCACGACGGGTGCCGGCTGGCGCAGCGCCGGAAAGACCACATCCTGCCACAGCGGCGGCCAGAGGTGGCGTTCCAGGACGACCTGCACGAGGTTCAGGCTGGCGCGATGGGCGTCGTACCAGAGCTGGCCCACCGGGCTCTGCGGCGCCATGCCCAGGGCCAGGGCGCGCGCCATGAGGCCGGCCACCGCGACGCCGGCGAGCAGGAGCACGAGCCCGAGCAGTCCCAGAATCATGCGCACGCTTTGGCTCCCCGCGGATCCACGAGCCCGCTGCGCACCGGTGGCGCAACGGTTCCTCCGTGGGTGCCACGGACGCGCCGGGCGTGCAATTGCTTTCCCCGTGTGCGGGATTGGCGGGTTCGGCCCCGGACGGTGCGAACGCGGCGACCGCTGCCCGTTGCATCGCCGCGGCGTGTTCGCTAGGTTCCGCGCCGCCGCGCCGGCATCCCCGGCAGGGGCAGACATTGTGGAGAGGTGGCCGAGCGGTCGAAGGCGCACGCCTGGAAAGCGTGTGTGCGGCAACCCCGCACCGAGGGTTCGAATCCCTCCCTCTCCGCCAGCGCGCCGTTGTCCGGCCGCCCCGTTTCCTTCTGCTCATTCCGAGCTACCTCCCGCACACGGGAGGTAACGCCCTCGAACCACCCGCCCCGCCGGCCGTCAAACACGCAAGGAGACCGCCGAAACCGCCGCGCTCGACGTGCGAGCGCCGGCGCATTGCGTGTCGCGGACCGGAGCACGGGCACTGGCAACCCCCGAAACCGGAGCGCACACGTGGCCTACATCGTGACCATCCTGATTCTCGCAACGCTTTCCGTCCTGACCGCCCTCGTCATGCTCGTCTGGGCGAACATCGCGGCCTACGACCTGTACACGCGCACCCGGTCCGGCCGCCCGGGCCTGGGCTGGCGCTTCGCCGTACCGGATCGCGCGACCCGGCTGAACGACATCCGCACCGCGGTCGTCCTCGGCGGCACGCTGCTCGGCGCGGGCTTCCTGGCCGCCGCCATAACGGGCGTCATCGCGGCACTCGGTCCGGGCGCCGGCCCCTGGTCGATCGTGATCCTGGCCGTCATCGCCGCCGTCCCTGGTGCCGCCATCGGCCGCACCCTCGGGCAACGCCACGCCGCTACCCTGGCCGAGCGTGCGTAACGGCGGGAACGAACGCCCCGGTTGATGCGGGCCTCACCGTTCGCCACCGACCGGTGAGGCCCTTCCCATCGCCCCAGGGCGCTCACTCCGCGACGAACCGGCCCAGCGCGCCGTTCAGGGTCTCTTCCATCTGGCCGTCCATGTCGTCCATCAGGCTCTTGACCAGCTCGTAGACGACCGTTTCGCGCTCGTTGATGCTGGCGCCCTCCAGAACCCCCGTCCCCCGGGCACCGCGCACACGCGCCGAGCCGGATTCGTCGGGGCGCTCGACCGCGACGGCCAGCTCCATCTTCGCCGTGTAGCGCGTCTCCGGTTCCGTGGTCAGGAAGCCGCTCACGCCGCCCTCGGTCTTGAGGCTTTCCTCGGTCATCGAAGCCCGGACGATGTCCACGGTGGCCGTGCCGCGCTCGCCCACGGCCCGCAGCCGGTCCTTGACCCATTGCCGCGCCACGTCGGCGGGGCGCAGCGGCACCAGATGCTCCACGTTGGGCTTTTCCAGCGGCGGCTCATAGCTTTGTTCCACCCGGATCTCCGCCACCTCAAGCTTGATCGCCGGCTGCTCCGTATAGCGCGGCATGGGAAATTCGGGCGAGACGGGCGGTGTCGTGCAGGCTGCGGCGAGCCCGATCGCCGCGGCGGTCGCCAGCACGGCCTTGGCGTACGACAGGCGCATGTCCGTTACGTCCTTTCTCGCACGTGTCGGCGTTCGGGCGCCCGCGCGCTCACCCCTCGTCGGCGCCGAGGGCGGCCAGATCCGCGCGCGTGAACATGTACTGCCGGTCGCAGAACTGGCAAGTCACCTCGATGGAGCCGTCCTCCAGGGTCATCTCGGCCATCTGCTCCGGCGTCATGGAGGACAGCACGGTTTCCACGCGCTCGCGCGAGCACCGGCAGCGGTCGACGAGCTGGCGCGCGGCGTAGACGCGCACACCCTCCTCCTGAAACAGACGATAGAGCAGCTCGTAGGGGGTGAGCACCGGGTCGCACAGCTCGGCGTTGGAGACACTCGACATCAGGATCACCGAGCGGCGCCAGGCATCCTCCGCATCGATTCCCTCAAGGTCCTTCACCCCGGCCTCTTCGGGCAGCCGCTGCAAGAGCACGCCGCCCACGCGCCAGCGGGTCGCGCCGTCGGCCTCCTCGCGCGGGTTGGCGGACAGGCGCACGGCCGAGGCGATCTGTTCCGACTGCTGGAAGTAATGCTGCAGGCATTCCGCCAGGGTGCGCCCTTCCAGCGCGACCACGCCCTGATAGCGCTCCTTGGCGTGGCTATGGTCGACGGTGAAGACGAGCTGGCCATTGCCCAGCATGCGCACGACATCGATGTTCTCGCCGGTCGCGGGCGCGTCCACCCTGGCGACGGCGTCCGCGTCGTACTGCGCCCAGGCGCGCAGCGCGCCGTCCGAGCCCATGTCCACCACGAGCAGGCTGACCGGCCCGTCGCCGGTGGTCTGCAGGGTGAACACGCCGTCGTACTTGAGCATGGCCGCCAGCAGGCCGGTCAGCCCGATCATCTCGCCCAGCAGCCGGGCGACCGGTTCGGGATACTGGTGGCGGGACAAGATCCGGTCCGCGACCGAGCCGATGCGCACGAGGCGCCCGCGCACCCCCGCCTGTTCGACCAGGAACGGCTGAATCAGGTCGTCGGGCCCGCGCACGGCGGCCGGGGCGGCGCTATCGCTCACGTCATGCAATGGATCAGGATCCCTTTCTGGGCGTGCATGCGGTTTTCCGCCTCGTCCCACACGGCGGACTGCGGCCCGTCCATGACGGCCGTGTCGACCTCCTTGCCGCGGTGGGCGGGCAGGCAGTGCATGAAGATGGCGTGCGGCGCGGCCATCGCCATGACCTCGGCATTAACCTGGTACGGTCCCAGGATGCGCATGCGCCGCTCGCTGTCGCCCACGTCGTCGCCCATGGAGACCCAGGTGTCCGTGACCACGGCGTCCGCCCCCTTCACCGCGTGGGCGACATCGGTGGTGACGGTCACCCTGGCGCCCTCGTTGCGCGCCCAGGCGACCACATCCTCGGGCGGGTTCAGGCTGTCCGGGCATGCCAGGCGCAGCTCGAAATCGAAGCGCGCCGCCGCGTGCAGCCAGGAGGTCGCCATGTTGTTGCCGTCGCCCACCCAGGCCACGGTGCGCCCGGCGATGGGGCCCACGTGCTCCTCGAAGGTGAGCACGTCCGCCATGAGCTGGCACGGATGGGTGCGGTCGGTCAGCCCGTTGATCACCGGCACCCCGGCGTAGTCGGCCAGCTCACGGAGCTTTTCCTCCTTGGTCGTGCGCAGCATGATCGCGTCGACGTAGCGCGAAAGCACGCGCGCCGTATCGGCGATGGTCTCGCCGCGGCCGAGCTGGGTGCCGCTGGGCTCCAGCACGATGGGCCGGCCGCCGAGCTGGCGCACCCCCACCTCGAAGGACACGCGCGTGCGCGTGGACGGCTTCTCGAACACCAGGGCGAGGTGCTGCCCGGCCAGCGGCTCGGGGCCGAGATCGTGCGTCCCCGCCTTCAGGGCCTTGGCGGTGTCCAGGATGTGGCGCAGCGTGGCGCGGTCGAAGCGGTCCAGGTCGAGGAAGTGCTTGGGGGTGCGCGTCGGTCTGTGTGCCGTCATTGACTCGCCTCCCCGCCCAGATGGACGCACGCGCGCTCGATCCGCCGCACCGCTTCCGCGGCCTCGTCGTGGCCGATGATCAGGGGCGGCAGCAGGCGCACCACGTTGTCGCCCGCGGGCACGCTGAGCATGTGCTCGCCGCGCAGCGCCGCAACCATGTCGGCATTGGCGACGGCGCACTTCAAGCCCAGCATCAGGCCCGCGCCCCGGACCTCGGCGATCACGTCCGGGTAGCGCGCGGCGAGGTCCCGGAGCTGCGCCCAGAGATCGCGCGCGACCGTGTCCACACCGTCCAGGAAACCCTCGGCCAGCATGACGTCGAGCACGGCGTTGCCCACGGCCATGGCGAGGGGGTTGCCGCCGAAGGTGGTGCCGTGGCTGCCCGGCCCCATCACGTCCGCCACCGCCTGCGTGGTCAGCACCGCGCCCATGGGAAAGCCGCCGCCGATGCCCTTGGCCAGCGGCATGATGTCGGGCGCCACGCCGGCCCATTCGTGGGCGAAGAGCCGGCCCGTCCGGCCCATGCCGCACTGGATCTCGTCGAAGATCAGAAGCAGGCCGTACTCGTCGGCGACCTGGCGCAGCGCGGCCAGGTACTGCAGATCCGCCGGGCGGATGCCGCCCTCGCCCTGAACCGGCTCGACCAGGATCGCTGCCGTCTCGTCGGTGATCGCCTGGCGCACCTGGTTCATGTTATCGTAGGCGACGTGGTCGAAGCCCGGCATGGTGGGCTCGAAGCCCTTGCGGTACTTGTCGCTGCCACTGGCGGCAATGCCCGTGAGCGTGCGCCCGTGGAAGGCGTCGTGGCAGGCGATGACGCGCCACCGGTGCGGATTGCCGGTGTCGTCGTGGTACTTGCGCGCCATTTTGACCGCGGCTTCGATCGCCTCGACGCCGGAATTGCAGAAGAACACGCTCTCGGCAAAGCTCGCCGCGCACAGGCGTCGCGCGAGACGCTCGCCCTCGGGAATGCGGAACAGGTTGGAGGTGTGCCACACCTTCTGCGCCTGATCCGTCAGGGCGGCAACGAGGTGGGGATGCCCGTGGCCCAGCGCCGTCACGGCGATGCCGCTGGCGAAGTCCAGGTACCACGTGCCGTCCCAGTTCTGCAGATAAGCGCCCTCGCCCCGCTCGAACGCCAGATCGGCGCGGTTGTAGGTGGGCATGAGGGCATCGGCCGCGGAGTCGACCGTCACGGGCGCGCGTCCTTTTGCTGATCGAGATCTTGCCGGTGGACGATCCTGGCGGTGGCGGATCCCCTTACCCGCCGGGCCGCACGGAACACCGGCGGAGCGTCCGACCTAAGCGTTTCCGGCGCGCGCTGTCAAATGGCGTCGGGGAAAACGCGCCATCGCCAATAGTCGCCCCCAGAAGGCCTGGTGTTCCTCGGTTTGGGCGAACGAGCCTCTGGCCTTGGGGCTTCGTCGGGTTCACGGCTTCAGCCGGAAGCCGATGGCGAACAGGCGCCAGACCAGCACCCCCACAAGGGCGTTCAGGCCGAGCACCACGCCCGCGCCGGTGAGCACCGGGGCCTCGCGGATGCCGAGCGCGGCGTAGCGCGCGCCGTCGATGGCGTAGAACACGGGATTGAACGCGATCAGCGTCCGCCCGAGTTCGGGCAGGCCGTCCAGGGTGAAGAACGCCCCCGACAGGAACGCCAGGGGCAGCATCAGGAAGGTGTCGGCCGTGGCGAGCTGATCCCACTTGCGCGCGGCCAGCCCCACGATGCTCCCCAGCATGGCGAAAAGCAGCCCGGCCGCCAGGGCGAAGAACACGAGCACCCCGGGTGCGGGCATGGGAATCGGGATCACCAGCGCCGCCACCGCCAGGGTCGCGCCGCCGGTGAGCACGCCCACGGTCAGACCCGGCAGGACGTAGCCCACCGCCACCTCCAGCGGACCCAGCGGGCTCATCAGCACGTCCTGGATGGTCCCTTCCATCTTGTCGTAGACGAGCGGGAACGCCGCCATGGAGAACGCGCTGTGCGTGAGCGTAAACATGGCGATGCCAGGCGCGAGGAACTGCTGGAAGCTCAGCCCGCCGGGCAGGACCTGCGTGCCCTCGATCGCGATGGCGAAGACCAGCAGGAACAGCAGCGCCGAGAGCACGGGCCCGACGAACACCTCCAGGCCGAAGCGCAGCATGCGCAGCAGCCCGAAGCGGTAGAAGCTCCACAGCCCACGCGCGTGGAGCCAGCCGATGCGCCGCGGAAGCTGCATGGCGCGCCTACGCCTTGAGCTTATAGCCCTTCGCCACCATGGCGTAGGCACAGGCGAGCAGCACCGCATCGACGATCAGCACCATGAGCGCGCCCACCGCGACGTTGCCGTCGGACGTGCCGATGAAGCCGTAGCGCAGCCCGTCGATCATGTAGAAGAACGGGTTGATCCATGCCGCGATGTGCCAGTCCTCGGGCAGGCGCGAGATGGAGTAGAACGTCCCCGAAAGGAAGCTCAGCGGGGTGATGACGAAGTTCTGCACGGCCGCAACGTGGTCGAACTTCTCCGCCCAGATGCCACCGATGATGCCCAATAGGCCCAGCATCAGCGCGGCCATGAAGCCGAAGTACACGGCCGCGAGGGGATCGTGGATGGTCACCTCGACGAAGGGCAGCAGGCCGACCAGCACGGCCACGCCCACCATCAGGCCGCGCGTGACCGAGCCCAGCGCATAGGCGAGGGTGAACTCGGCGGCCGAGAGCGGCGGCATCAGGACGTCGACGATGTTGCCCTGCACCTTCGCGATCAGGATGGAGGACGAGCTGTTGGCGAAGGCGTTCTGCACCAGCGTCATCATGATCAGCCCCGGCGCCAGGAACTGCGGATAGGGCACGCCGCCCGCGGTCTCCACCGCCCGGCCGAGCGCCAGGTTGAAGATGGCGAAGAACAGCAGCGCCGTCACCATGGGTGCGGCGAGCGTTTGCATGTAGACATTGAGGAAGCGCTGCACCTCCTTGCGGTACAGCGTCCAGAAACCCAGCCAGTTGATTCGCCCCACCGTGCGCGGGCGGGGCGGCATGGTCGCGCGATCCAGTTTCATGGGGCCCGACATAGCCGCCCGCGGCGCGGCGAACAAGCGCGGGGTGGGCGCGCGCCACGCAGGTGTGTCATGCTCACCCGCGATATGTACGCCACCGAACGTCCCGACGCCGCCGTCGACCGGTCGAGCGACACGGCCAAACGCAGAAGCAAGCGCCGCGGGCCGAAGAAGGCCACACCCGAGTACCTGGAGAAGGCGGCGCTCGCCTATCTGGAGCGCTACGCCAGTTCCACCGCCAACCTGCGGCGCGTGCTCATGGGCAAGGTCACGCGCTCGGCCCGACACCACGGCACCGACGCGGACGAGGGGGCGCGCGCGGTCGAAGCCCTTCTGACCCGGCTGCAGGACTCCGGCCTGCTCGACGACGGGACCTACGCCGAGGGCCGCGCGGTCACGCTGCACCGCATGGGCCACAGCCTGCCCGCCATCCGGATGCGCCTGCGCCAGAAGGGCGTGGACGCCGACACCATCGAAAACGCCCTGGAACGCCTCACGGAAGAGGCGGACGAACCCGACCTCGCCGCCGCCCTGCGCTATGCCCGCAAGCGCCGCATCGGTCCCTACCGCCGGGTGGGCCGGGCGGCGAACCGGGAACGCGACATGGCCGCCCTGGCGCGCAAGGGCTTCAGCCCGGACCTGTGCCAGCGAGTCGTGGACACCGAGGACCTCGCCGATCTGGAGGCCGAGGCGGGGGCAAAGCCGGGGCCCCTGGGGTAGGGCAAGATGCGATCAGGTTGGGCCACCTGATCGCTGAATCTTGCCCTATTTTCAGAGGATAGCGTGCGATTCAGCGATCCATTCGGTTCGCACGGCACGCTGGGCGGTCAACTCACCGTCAGCGTCTTGAGCTGCCGGTTGGCCACCGCGAGCATGGCGAGATCGGGCGTGCCCGCGGCGCGCAGCTCGGCGAGCAGGCTCTCCGTGCGCTGGACCACCGTCGGCCGTTCCTGCGCCCAGCTTTCCACCAGACCGTCGCCAGCCGCGCCGCCGTTCTGCGCCAGAACGTTCAGCGTGACGTCGCTCTGGTGGCTGTAGAAGTCGTCGATGATCGCCGTCACCGCGAGCTTGTCCCAGGCGTCATCGGTGGGCAACTGGTTCGCCGCGCGGCGCAGCCAGTCGAAGCCGAAGCGCCCGCCCACGGTAAAATAGGTCCGGCCCACGCCGAACACGTCCGCGCCCACGCGCCCGGCGATGCGCACGATGTCCAGCGCCGGCGGAAGCAGGCGCAGGCACGCCGTCCAGCGCGCCAGCTCCGCGGAAACGCCCTGCTCGCGATACCCGCGCTCGATCTCGTCCAGGAAGCGCGCGTCGGACTCGCTCATCAGCCGGTCGAGATTCTCCGCGACCACGTGCACGCCCTCGGCGTACGCCTCGATCGCCGCGCCGATGTCGATGGGATGGTCCAGGTTGGCCAGGAACCAAGTGGTGGCGCGCTCGATGATGCGGCCGCACTCGGTGAGCATGCGGTACTGCACCGATGCGGGCACCGCGTTGTCCAACGCCTCGATCGCCGCCCACACCGGGCGCAGCCGGAACACCTCGCGCGCGGCGGCATAGGCCCGGCAGACCTCGGCCGCGGGCATGCCCGTCTTCTCCCGGATCTCGTGGACGAACGCCAGCCCGCCGCGGTTGATGATGGAATTGGCCACCTGGGTGGCGATGATTTCCCGCCGAAGGCGGTGGTTGCGGATCGCTTCGGGGTAATCCTGGCGCAGCTTGGGCGGGAAGTACTTCTCCAGGTCGGCGACCATGTAGGCGTCGTCGGGCAGGCCCGAATCGCGCAGCTCGGCGTAGAGCGAGAGCTTGGCGTAGTTCATCAGCACCGCGATCTCGGGCCGCGTCAGGCCCTGGCCCGCCTTGCGCCGCTCCAGAATGGCCTCGTCGTCGGGCAGGAACTCGATCGCCCGGTTGAGTTCGCCCGCCCGCTCCAGGGTGTGCATGAAACGCGCGGTGCGGTCGAGCAGGTGCGCGCCCAGCCGCTCGGTGACCGAAATCGCCTGGGTCTGGAGGTAGTTGTCGCGCAGGACGAGGTTCGCGACATCGTCGGTCATGGCCTCCAGCACCGCGTTGCGCTGCTTGCGCGTCATGTCCCCGGCCTGCTCGACCGCGCCCAGGAGGATCTTGATGTTCACCTCGTGGTCAGAGCAGTCGACGCCGCCCGAATTGTCGATGGAATCGGTGTTGCAGCGGCCGCCGTTCAGGGCGAATTCGATGCGCCCGCGCTGGGTCATGCCCAGGTTGGCGCCCTCGCCGACGACCTTCGCCCCGAGGGCATCGCCGTCCACGCGCAGGGCGTCGTTGCCGCGGTCGCCCACCTCCGGATGGGTCTCGTCCGACGCCTTGACGTAGGTGCCGATGCCGCCGAACCAGAGCAGCTCCGCCGGCGCCTTGAGCAGCGCCCGGATCAGCTCGTTGGGTGTCAGCGTGTCCGCATCGATGTTCAGCGCCGCCTTCATCTCCGGCGTGACGGGGATGGCCTTGGCCTTGCGTTCGAACACGCCGCCGCCCTTGGAGATCTTCTGGGGATCGTAGTGATCCCAGCCCTTGCCCGCGTCGAACAGGCGCTTGCGCTCGGCGTAGCCCGTGGCCGCGTCGGGCTCCGGGTCGATAAAGACGTGCACGTGGTTGAACGCGCCCACGAGGCGGATGTGCTCGGACAGGAGCATGCCGTTGCCGAACACGTCGCCGCCCATGTCGCCGCAGCCGACGGCGGTGAAATCCTCGGCCTGGATGTCCTTGCCCAGCTCGCGGAAATGGCGCTTGACCGATTCCCAGGCCCCGCGCGCGGTAATCGCCATGGCCTTGTGGTCGTAGCCGGCCGAGCCGCCCGAGGCGAAGGCGTCGTCCAGCCAGAAGCCGTATTCGCGCGAGACGGCGTTGGCGTAGTCGGAGAACGTCGCCGTGCCCTTGTCCGCCGCCACGACCAGATACGGATCGGCGCCGTCCCAGCGCACCACCCGCGGCGGCGGCACCACCTCGCCGCCGGCATTGTTGTCCGTAACGTCGAGCATGGCGCGGATGAAGGTCGTGTAGCAGGCGATCCCCTCGTCCTTCAGCGCCTGCCGGCCCGCAGCCGGGGACGGCGGCCGCTTGAGGACGAAGCCGCCCTTGGAGCCCACGGGAACGATCACGGCGTTCTTGACCTGCTGCGCCTTGACCAGTCCCAGCACTTCGGTGCGGAAGTCCTCGCGCCGGTCCGACCAGCGCAGCCCGCCGCGCGCGACCATGCCGAAGCGCAGGTGCACCGCCTCGAACCGCGGCGAATACACGAAGATCTCGCGGAACGGCTTGGGCAGGGGCAGTTCCTCCAGGCACCGGCTGTCCAGCTTGATGGCGATGTGGGGCTTTTCCCCGCCGTCTTCGGCGCGCTGATAGAAACTCGTGCGCAGCGTGGCCTCGATGGCGTTGAGGAAGCGCCGAAGGATGCGGTCCTGGTCCAGGCTGTCCACGGATTCCAGCTCGTGCTGGACGGCTTCGGCGATATCCTGCCCGGCCGCCGTGCGGTCGCCGTCGAAGTCCGGATCGAACCGGGTCTCGAACAGGCGCACCAGCAGGCGGGCGATCTCCGGGTTCTCCGCGAGGGTCGCCTCCATGTAGCTCTGCGAGAACGGGATCGCGGCCTGACGCAGATACTTGCAGTAGCTGCGCAGGACGATGACCTGGCGTGCCGTCAGCCCGGCGAGCAGGACCAGGCGGTTGAAGCCGTCGTCCTCCATATCGCCGCGCCAGATGCGGGCGAAGGCCTCCTGAAAGTTCGCCTTGACCGCGCTCAGGTCGATGGGCCGGTCGTCGGCGGCGCGCATGCCGAAGTCGTGGATCCACACCCGCGGCGAGCCGTCGGCGGGACGGATCTCGTAGGGATGCTCGGAAATCACCTTGATTCCCATGTTCTCCAGCATGGGCAGGATGTCCGAGAGCGGGATGGGCGCGCGAACGTGATAGGTCTTCAGGCGCAACTCGTGCTCGCCCGCCTCGATGGGGCGGTAGAGGTTCATCGCCAGGGCGTCGTCCGCGAGCGCCGCCTCGAGCCGCGCGATGTCGCCCAGGGCTGTGTGCGCGTTGAAATGCTCCTGGTAGCTTACCGGAAAGCCGTCGGCGAAGCGCCGGGTCGCGGCGATGCCCTGCTCCTCCCCGCGCGCCTCGATGAGCGCCTCGCGCAGGTGGTCCGCCCAGGAGCGCGCCTCGTCGGCGAGCCGCCGCTCCAGCGCCTCGGCGTCCACATCGGGGATCCGGCCCGGCGTGGTCTTGATGATCAGGTGCACCCGCGCGAGCGCCGCCTCGGTCATGTAGGTGTAGAAGGCCGCGATCTCGCCGTCGAACGCCTGCGCCAGGATGCGCTGAAAGCGCAGGCGCAGGCCGGTGTCGTGGCGGTCGCGCGGGATGTAGATCAGCGCGGAGACGAAGCGCTCGAAGGGATCGCGGCGCAGGAACAGCGCCACCCGCTGACGCTCCTGCAGGTGCAAGATGCCCATGCAGATGCGGTGGAGATCGTCGTCCCCCGCCTGGAACAGCTCGTCGCGCGGGAAGGTTTCCAGGACGTGGAGCAGCGTTTTCCCGTCGTGGCTGTCCGGGCGCAGCCCCGAGCGCGCCATGACGCGGTCCACCTTGCGCGCCAGCAGCGGGATGTCGCGCGGGCTGCGCGAATACGCCCCGGAGGTGAACAGGCCCACGAATAGCTGTTCACCCAGCACCGAACCGGCCTTGTCGAAGCGCTTGACCGCGATGGTGTCCATGTGGACGCGGCGGTGGACCGTGGCGCGCCGGTTGGCCTTGGTGACGTGCAGGAGCTGCGGCTGCTGCAGGAAGGTCTGCACCTCCGGCGGGAGCGCGCCCAGGTCACGAAGCCCCTCGAAAACGCGCACCGCCGGGTCGGCCAGGATGCCCTTGCTGCTCTCCGCGTCGATGCGCGCCACGGCGTCCCGCCCATGGCCCTCGAAGCTGTACTCGCGGTAGCCGAGAAAGGTGAAGTTGTCGTCGGCGAGCCACTTGAGAAACTCGATTCCGGTCTGAAGCTCGGTTGCATCCAGATCCGGCGGCTCGCTCTCCAGCCGCTGGATCACCGCCTCGAGTTCGGCCTTCATGGGCTTCCAGTCGCGCACGGCCGCGCGGACGTCCGCCAGCACGTTGGCCACCCCCGCGCGGATGGCGTCCAGGCGGTCCGCGGGCTGTTCGGTGACCTCGATGTGCATCACCGATTCCCGCTGAAGGCCGGCATCCACGTTCGCGCTTTCCGCCGCGACCGTTTCGCCCCCGGCGGTGTCCGCCGAACGCGGCGCCGGGGCGAGATCGGTCAGGTTGCCCGCCTTGTCGCGCTGAACGCGCACGATGGGGTGGACGATGAGATGAAGCTGCCCGGCCGAGTTGGCGAGTTCGGCGGTCACCGAATCGACCAGGAAGGGCATGTCGTCGTTGACGATTTCCACGACCGTGTGCGCGCTGTGATAGCCATGCGCCTCCCGGTCGGGGTTGTAGACGCGCACCTTGGCCGTGCCGGGCTCGCGCTGCTGGGCGGTGGCGAACGCCGCCAACGCGGCGCCGTAAAGGTTGTCCGGGTCGGCGTGCAGCAGGTCGTCGGGCGGCGTATGGGCGTAGAACTGCCGGATGAAGCGCTCCGCCAGCGCCGCGCGCCCGGCGTCCATGCGCTGGTGCAGGCGCGCCACCACGCGCTCGATCAGGTCGCGCTTGAGCTGCTCGGCGCCCACCGTCATCGGTCCTGGCCTCCCCGGAACGGGCCGGTTGTCATCCCGGCCACAGTTGCGTCCTGCCGCGAGCGCGACGGTTTGGCGCACGTTAGGGCAAGATCGGGAAAGGTGTCACCACCTGATGCCGCGCCGGATCACGCCCAGTACTGCCCGCTCGTGGCGAGTGCCACGACGATCAGTCCGAGGGTCAGGTTGAGCCCGACGAGCCGGCGGATGCGCTCGATCTGCGCCGCGCCGGTCGGCCGGTCGCCCGCGTCCACGGCGCCGCGGAAGCGCCGCCACGGAGCGACATAGACGTGCCCGAAGATCGCCATCATCAGCAGGCCCAGGCCCTGCATCAGGTGGATGTGCAGGCCCGCGCCGGTAAACCCGCCGTGCGCGGCGAACATCATGTAATAGCCCGTGACCAGGAGCACGACGACGCAGAGCGCGACCACGGGAAAGAACCGGGCGAACACGCCGCGCCACAGCGTCTGCCGGTCGGGACCGTCGAGCGCGCCCGCCGCCGGCCGCACGAAAACGTAGGCGAAGACCATGCCGCCCACCCAGATCACGGCGGCAAGGGTGTGCAGCGCTTGCGCCAAAGTCAGCTCGAGCATGGTCGAGGCTCCCGGAGGTGGCTCGTCGCCTGCGCATAGCCGCGCGCTGCGGCGCGATCAACCCGCGCCGATCGCCGTCGAAACGCCGAACGCTCGCGCGGCCGCACAGGCGCATGCTACAGGCATCGTACAGGTTCGCGGGGTTCGGGGAGAGCACGAGGTGGCGCATCGCGGGTGCGGCGCGGTCCTGCTGGCGGCGGCGCTGGTGCTGCCGCTCGCAGACGCCAAGCATACCCCCGGCGCCGCTCCCGAAGCGCCGGATCGCACGGGGGCGTGCCAGCGCATCCGGCTGGTGGACGCGGGCACGGACGAGCCGGTCGCCGGGGCGGAGGATTTCGTCGTCGACCGGGCCTCGGGGCGGATCTTCCTGGCCGCGTACGACCGCTGGGCGCTCGACGACGCGGTCGCCGCCGGCGCGGAAAAACTTCCCCAGGGCGCAATCTACGCCGCCCCGCTGCGCAGCCTCACCCGCAAACCCGAGGTCCTGCCCCTGCGCCGGCTTGCCGAGGGTGAGGGCCGTGACTTCCATCCGCACGGCCTGGCGATCGATCGCAGCGACGGCACGGCGCGCCTGTTCGCCATCAACCACGAATACAGGCGCAGCGGCGGAAGCTGGATGCGCACCTCGGCGATCGAGAGCTATCGCATCGCGCCCGGCGGGCTCACCCACCTCGCCACCCGGCGCCACGACCGCCTGTGCCGGGCGAACAACCTGGCCGCACTGGGCCCGCGGGATCTCCTGGTCACCCGCGACCACGGCACGTGCCACGGCGTGGGCCGGTGGCTCGAGGACATTCTCGGCCTGGATCGGGCGGAGGTGATTCGGGCCTCGCTCGACGCGGGCGGCGGCCTCGGTCTGGAAACCGTGGCGGACGGCCTGGCTTTCGCCAACGGGATCGCCGTGGCGCCGCAGGGCAACGCCGTGGCCGTCGCCGCCACGCGCGAGCCCGCGGTGCGAATCTACGACGGCGCCAAGCTCGTTGCCGGCGAACCGGACGCGCTACGCCGCACGGTGCCGGTCGCGGGCGGGCCCGACAACCTGACCTGGACCGCGGCCGGCGGCCTGGTCGCCGCCGTGCATCCCTCCCTGTTCGACGCCGGGCTCGCCCGCCACCGCTGGCTCGGCGCCCGCCGCGCGGGCAGCAAGGCCGTCGCCGTGAACCCCGAATCGGGGCTGACCCGTACCCTCTTGCACGATCCGACGGGCGAACGGCTCAACACCGGCACGACCGCAGCCGTGGTGAACGGCACCCTGATCGTCAGCGCCGTGCTCGACCACGCGCTGCTGGTCTGCCGAAAGTAGGTCCCTTCGCCCGCTCCGGGCCGGTCGCGACCCTGCGACGCCATAGGCGTTCTTGACCGCAACCGCACACGCGGCGGATGCTGGGCGGCACTGCCAAGGGGAGCCCCGCTAGGGGGCTGAGACACCGCCGGCCCTTCGGAAGGCGACGCGGTGAACCCTTCGAACCTGATCCGGGTCATGCCGGCGCAGGGATGGGCACGTCACACGCCGATCAACTGCTGCCTCGGGTGCGCGCGAACCTCCGGAAGTGCGTGGTGCGCGCCCGGCCGGTCCCGGATCTCCCGTTTCATGCATCGACGAGGGAGATCCCACGATGACCAATCCCCACACCGACGCCACCGGCATCGCCGTGACCACGGGCCCGATCCCGGGCTCGCGCAAGACCTACCTGACCAGCGCGTACGGCGACCCGGTGCCCGTGCGCGAGGTGCCACTCGACCCCGAGAGCCCGGGCACGGCGCTGCGCCTGGACGATCCCTCGGGGCCGTATACCGAATGCGCGCCCGCGATCGACGTCGCGCGCGGCCTCGATCGCCGGCGCACCGCCTGGATCGTCGAGCGCGGCGACACGGCACAGCAAAACGCGCGCATGCCGGTGCCGCAGGATCAGGAACCCACCGGCCCGGCTTTCCCGCAGGCGCCGTTGCCGCGCGCGGCGCCCGAGGGTGTCGCGGCGACGCAGATGGCGCACGCGCGCGCCGGCCGGGTCACGCGCGAGATGGCCGTGGCCGCCGCGCGCGAGAACCTCGCACGTATGCAGCCCGAGGGCTTCGCCGACGGGGCGGCCGCGCCGCGGGCCATCACGGCCGAGGATGTCCGCCGGGCGGTCGCGGCGGGTCAAGCCATCCTGCCCGCGAACGTCAACCATCCGGAAAGCGAGCCCATGGTCATTGGCAGCGCCTTCCGGACCAAGGTCAACGCCAACTTGGGCACCTCGCCGGTAACCTCGAACATCGGCAGCGAGGTGGACAAGATGGTGTGGGCCGCTCGCTGGGGCGCGGACACCGTGATGGACCTCTCCACCGGCGCCGGGATCTCGGCCACACGCGAGTGGATCCTGCGCAACGCCCCGGTCCCGGTGGGCACGGTGCCCATCTACCAGGCCGTCGAACGCGTGGGCGGCCGGCCGCAGGATCTCACCTGGGCGGCATTCCGCGACACCCTGATCGAGCAGGCCGAGCAGGGCGTGGACTACATGACCATCCACGCCGGCGTGCTGCGCGCACACCTGCCGCGCGCCCGGAACCGGGTCACCGGCATCGTCAGCCGCGGCGGCGCCATCCTCGCCGCCTGGTGCGAGCACCACGGCCGGGAGAACTTTCTCTACGATAACTTCAGTGAGATCTGCCGCATCCTGCAGCGTTACGACGTGACGATCTCCCTGGGCGACGGCCTGCGCCCGGGCTGCACCGCAGACGCCAACGACGCGGCGCAGATGGCGGAGCTGGCGACGCTGGGCGAACTCACGCGCGTCGCCCACGCCTTCGACGTCCAGGTGATGATCGAGGGCCCCGGGCACGTGCCGCTGCACCGCATCGCCGAGAACGTAACGCGCCAGCGCGAGGCCTGCGGCGACGTGCCGTTCTACACCCTGGGCCCGCTCGCCACCGACGTCGCGCCCGGCCACGACCACATCACCGGCGCCATCGGCGGCGCCCTGATCGGCCAGGCGGGCACGGCGATGCTGTGCTACGTCACGCCCAAGGAACACCTTGGCCTGCCCGAGCGCGACGATGTGAAGGAGGGGCTGATCGCGTTCCGCATCGCCGCGCACGCGGCCGACCTGGCGAAGGGCCACCCGGCCGCGCGGCTCTGGGACGACGCGCTGAGCCGGGCGCGCTATGCCTTCCGCTGGGACGAGCAGTTCCGCCTCGCCATGGATCCGGAGCGGGCGCGCGCCTTCCACGACGCCACCCTGCCCAAAGACGCCCAGAAGGACGCGCCGTACTGTGCCATGTGCGGGCCACGGTTCTGTGCCATGCGGATCAGCCAGGATGTCGCCGACGCGGCCGCGGCCGGGGCCGGGGCCGGGCCGGGCTGAGCCCCGGCGTCCGGCCCGGGCGCCCGTCGTGCTCGTCCCGGGCCGGGCGAGATACGCCCTGGCTTGACAAGGTGCACGCGAAGCGCGAGCGTTGCACCCGGCATACGGACAGAACGCGCGGATCAGCGATCGCGGGCAGCGGCGACAGCCACCCGGCTTACGTCGACCGGGGCGGCGAGCAGGTCCATCCCACCCCCGGCGACGTCGAGAACGCCGAGTTGTACGGCTTTCTGGTCGAGGCGGACACGGCGGCGATCCAGACGCACGTCTGCCACGCCCTGTTCAACCGGCCCGCCGGCGGCGCCGTGGATTTCGCGCGGGCCGTCGGGGGCGCCATCCAGGAGGCCGCGGGATTCGGCGGGTTCAGCGTGCAGGACTGCGCGCGCATGTGGTCCTTCCGGAACGACCTGATGAAGCGGCAGGTGCCGCTTGTGTTCCTCAAGCAGTTCCGTGCCGTGGACGATCCGGCGCGCGCGTGCTTCCAGGCGATCACCACGGCGAACATGCGCCCGACCGGCTTCCGCGGCGGGCGTCCGCTGAACGGCACCGACGCGGTGACGGTGGCGGATTACCCGAGCCACCCCATCCGGCGCGACATCGGCCTGGCCAGCGAAACGCTCACCGCCCGATTCAGCTTCTACATCCACTTCGATTTCCGCATCGAGACCGGACGCCAGCTCTGGGCGGCGGCAACATAGGATCGCACGCGACGCGCGCCACGGCCTCGTGGGCGAACACCGCCAGCCACAACGGGATCCGCTCGAATCAGCCGGTATCAAGCGGTCCCACACAAACGGCCGTCTCCGCGTCGCGATCACGGAACGCCGCGGCACGAATTCGATATCCGTTGAAGCTGTCCAGGGAAATCACGAGAGAAAATGGAGCGGGCGATGGGATTCGAACCCACGACCTTCTGCATGGCAAGCAGACGCTCTAGCCCCTGAGCTACGCCCGCATCCGATTGTGCTGCGGGATGACCTCCCGCCGTCTCTGTGCCCCTTCACCTAACGCGGCTGTGCCGGCGATGCAAGGGGCTTTTTTTGCCAGCGTGTTTCGGCATCACTTCTCGATGAACCCGCGCGACATCGCGTCGGTCAGCGGCTTGATGATGTAGTCGAGCACCGTGCGTTCGCCGGTGTTGATCATCACCTCGGCGGGCATGCCCGCCTGGAGCTTCTGGCCGCCGAGCTTTTTCAGTTCCTCGCCCGTGATCTCGATACGCGCCTTGTAGTAGGAGCGCGGCTGCCCGGAACCGCCACTGCCCTCCTTGGTGATCCGGTCCGCCGAGAGGTACACGAGCTGCCCCGTCAAGACGGGGGTGGTGCGCGAATCCAGGGCGGTCATGCGGACCTTGGCGTCCTGGCCTTCCTCGACGAGGTCGACGTCGCGCGGCGAGACCTCGGCCTCGATCACCAGCTTGTCCTGCACCGGAATGACGTGCATCAGCGGCTTGCTCGGCTGGATCGCCGCGCCGATGGTGTGGACCTGGAGGTTGTGGATCACGCCGGCCTGCGGGGCGGTGATCCGGGTGCGCTGAAGCTTGGTCTCGGCGATGACGAGTTCCTCGCGCAGCTTGGAGATACGGTCCTCCACCTTGCGCAGCTCGGTCACCACCTTCTCGTTGAACTCCTGGCGGATCTGCTCGATCTGCAGCCGGGATTCGCTGATGCTCTTGCGCGAGCGCGCGATGCGCGCGGTGATCGAGCCGATCTGTCCCTCCAGCCGCGCCAGCTCGCGCTCACGCTGCAGGATGCGGCTCTTCGGGAAGTAGCCCTGGTCGCTCAGCTTGCGCAGGTCGACGAGTTCGTTGCGCAGGATCTCCACCTGGCGCTCGGCGCTGCTGCGCTCGGCCTTAAGCCCGGCAATCTCGTCGTTGAGCTGCTCGATCTTCTCCCTCTGCACCGCGACGCGGCCCTGGATGGACTGCTGGCGTTCCTGGAACTGCCGCCGCTCGCCCGCGATGGCCTCGCGAACGGTCGCCGATTCGTCGCGCCGCGCGGTCAGCGAAGCGGGGAAGGAAATGCTCGCCATGCCGTCGCGCTCGGCGATCAGCCGCGCCCGCCGGGCCAGCGCCGAATCCAACTGGTGCCGGATGGAGTCGCGCCGCGCCTTGGCCTCGGTGGGGTCGAGCCGCATCACCAGCTCGCCCGCCTGAACGCGGTCGCCCTCCTGGACGGCGATGCCCTCCACGATGCCCCCGTCCATGTGGTTCACGATCTTGCGGTTGCTTTCCACCGTGACCGTGCCGGGCGCGCGCGAGGCGCTGTCGAGCGGCGCCGTGGCGGCCCAGACGCCCAGGCCACCGAAGGCCAGGAGGATCATGGTCAGCCCGATGAGGATGATCTTGTACGGGCTGGAGACCTTGTAGACGGGCTCCTCGGCCTGCCCCTGCGCCGAGGGGAGCTGAACGACGTTGCCCTCGTCGTCGTCATGCTTCGCCGGTTTCGCCATGGTTGTCAGGACCTCTTCAGCGGCGTCACCGCGCCGTCGTCGTCATCCGTGCCGGCCGCGCCCGATTCGCCGGCACTATGCTGCGCCGAGCCTGAAGGCTGCGTTCCCGCCGGCGGAACATTGGCCGCCCCAGCAGCCGTTCCCGCACCGGGGCTCTGCGCCGGACGCTCCGCCGAAGCACCGGACGGGCCCGAGGGCGTCGCCTGCCCCGGCGCCTGCGGGCGCGCACCCGGACTGCCGCCTTCACCGCGGCCCGCCTGACCCTGGCCCGGCTGGCCGTGTACAGACTGGCCCTGTGCCGGTTGGCCCTGTGCCGGTTGCCCTTGCGCCGGCTGATTCGGTTCCGGCTGGCCCTGGCCGGGCTGGCCCTGGGCGGCCTGTCCGCGCACGGACCCCGCCGGCGCCTGGGCGGGACGGCGGGCCTGCGCCGGTTGTCCCTGGGCCGTCTGTGCCGGCCCACCTTGGCCCTGGGCAGTCTGCCCCTGTGGTGCCTTGCCCGGTGCGGCCTGACCTTGCGCGGGCTGCGCCGGGCGCGCCTGCCCCTGCTTCGCCGGCGCAGCGCGGCCCTGCTGCCCCTGCACCTGGCCTTGGCCCTGCGTCTGCCCCTGGCCGCGCGCCGCGACCTGTCCCTGGCCGCCCTGGCCGCCGCCCTGGACGACCGAGGGCCGGGTGAACCGGCTGAGCACGTCCTGGCGCGGGCCGAACGCCTGGACCTGTCCGTCGTCGAGCGCGAGCACCTTGTCCACGCTGCCCAGGAGCTGCGGGCGGTGCGTGATCATCGCCATGGTCCGGCCCTGCTCGCGCAGCCGGGTGATCGCGTCGGTAAGCGCCTTTTCGCCCTCGGTGTCCAGGTTGGCGTTGGGCTCGTCGAGCAGGACGAAGCGCACGTCGCCGTAAAGCGCACGCGCCAGCGCCACACGCTGGCGCTGACCGCCGGACAGCGACTGGCCGGACGGCCCGATCTGGGTGTCGTAGCCGTGGGGCAGGCGCAGGATCATCTCGTGAACGCCCGCAAGCTGGGCGGCGCGCACCACTTCGTCCGGGTCCACCTCCTGGAAGCGTGCGATGTTTTCCGCGACGGTGCCGTCGAAGAGTTCCACGTCCTGCGGGACGTAGCCCAGGTGCGGTCCGAGCTGCTCCTTGTTCCAGTCGGTGATGTCCGCGCCGTCGATGCGCACATGCCCGGAGGCGATCGGCCACACGCCCATGAGCGCGCGCGCCAGGCTGGACTTGCCCGCGCCGCTCGGCCCGATGACGCCCAGCGCCTCGCCCGGCTGCAGATCGAAGCTGACCCCCTTGAGCACCGGCGTGCGCGAGCCCGGCGGGGCGACCACGGCGCGCTCCATGGTGATCCGGCCCTCGGGCGTGGGCAGCTGCATGCGGTCGCGCTCCTGGTCGACCTGGAGCAGGAGCTGATTGAGGCGGCTGTAGGCGGAGCGCGTGTTGACGAAGCTGCGCCACTGGCCGACCGCCTGCTCCACCGGGGAGAGGGCGCGGCCCATCATGATCGAACCGGCGATCATGGTCCCCGGCGTGATCTCGCCCTGGAGCACGAGATAGGCGCCGGTACCCAGCATGGAGACCTGCAGGAACTGGCGCACCGCCTTGGAACTGGCGAGGATGGTGCCCGCGCGGTCGCTCGCCATGGCCTGGCGCTCGAGCACGTCGCGGTGGCGCCGGCGCCAGCGGTCCATGATGCCGGGGAGCATGCCCATGGCCGAAACCGCCTCGGCGTTGCGCAGGCTGGTGGAGACGAAATTGCTCGTCTGGACGTTGTTCTTGGACGCCTGGGACAGCGGCCCGCGCGTGGCGAACTCGTTGGACAGGGCGAAGATGAAGATGATGATCGCGCCGCCCAGCGCGACGAAGCCGAGGATCGGGTGGAACAGGAAGACCACCGCCAGGAAGACCGGCACCCAGGGCGCGTCGAGGAAGGCGATCAAGCCCTGCCCGGTCATGAACTCGCGCACATTGTCCAGGTCGCGCAGCGACTGGCTGGACGCGCTGCCGGGATGGGTCACCGAACTCTGGAACGCGGCCCGGAAGACGTGCTTGTTCAGCAGATCGTCGAAACGCGCGCCGATGCGGACCAGGATGCGCGAGCGCACCATTTCCAGCGTGCCGAACAGGATCAGCGCACCCCCGGCGACCACGGTCAGCATGACCAGCGTGGTCTCGTTGCGGCTGCCCAACACCCGGTCGTACATTTGCAGCATGTACAACGGCGTGGTGAACATCAGCAGGTTGATGAAGAAGCTGAAGATCGCCGTGGCGATGAACGCGCCCCGGATGGGCTTGAACGCCTCGGCGAGCTTCTGGGACTTCTGCTGGCCCTGTTTGGCTCGGTTAAACAACGCTGACTCGTCTTGACCTGAGGGGACGTGGCCGCCGGCCGGTCCCGTGCCGGCGGCGGCCGGTCGTACGGCACGCAGAACACGGCACGCAACCGGCACCCCGTGCGCTCGGCCGGACGCCGCAACGCACCCACCGCGCACGGCCGCGCGCCCGCGTCGCTGAATAATCGGCCCCGTTTACCACCGGGAAGGTTTGTATGACCTTAACGGGCACCCAATTCGCTCGCAACGTCGCGAAAGATCTTCTTCGCAAGGTCGTTCGCCCCCCGCTTGCGGGCATCCCGTTCCGCCACTTCCGTGGCATAGGGCTGGTCCAGCACGTTGGCGCTGTTGGTCGACTGCGCCCGCCCGCGCAGCACCGTCTGCCCGTCGCGCGCGTCGATCAGCCGGTACGACGCGCTCAGGGTGATGTTGCGCCGGGTCGCCGTCTCGTCCGCACGGAAGCCCGTCTCGGCCAGCCGCTCGTCCAGCTCGACCGCCAGACGATAGGCGCTGCCTGAGGCGGACCGGCCGCCGCGCAGGCGGCGCACGAGTTCGCGGTGCACCAACTGCCCGCTGCGCTCCGGAATGGGTGCGACCTGAACGGACGCCGTTGCCCGCGCTGCCCCCGCCTCGCCGGTTCCGTGCACCGGCCGGAACCCGCAAGCCGTCACAGACAACAGCAGTACCAGCGCCGCCGCGCCCGCGCGCCGCATGAACCGCTCCCCCGCGATCGCCGATGGCGCAAGGCATACGGTCGAAGATGCGCGCCGTCAACGCAGCGCGGCGCCCATCATCCTTTCGTGCGCCGGGGCGTCGCCGACCAGCCATGCCCAGGTGCGCGCGAGCCCGGCCGGCAGCGGTGTCGCCGGGTCGAAGCCGAAATCCGCCCGGGCCGCGGCGATGTCGCAATAGGTCGTGCGCACCTCGCCCACACGCGCCGGTGCGTATTCCGGCCACGGCACGGGTCGGCCGGCAACCTCGGCAATGGCTTCCAGAAGCGCCCGGATGGTGGTGGGGGCGCCGCTGCCGAGCTGGTACGTCCCCGTGGCGCCCGCTTCCAGCGCACGCCGGATGCCTGCGGCGACGTCCCTGACGTAAACGAAATCGCGCGCTTGCCTGCCGTCGCCGTGCAGAACCGGCCGCCGGCCACCCGCGATGTCGCGCATGAATTCGGCGACCACGCTCGTCTTGTGCGTGCAACCAGGGCCGTAGACGTTGGCCAGGCGCAGGCTGCACGCCGCGAGCCCGAAACTGCGCGCGTATGCGCTCAGGTAGCCCTCCATCGCCAGCTTGCTCGCGCCCAGGGGCGAGCGCGGCGCGGGGACGCCCTCCGCGTGCACCGGCCGCGCCCGGTCGCCCAGAACGGTGCCGCCACTCGAGGCCGCGAGCACCTGCGCCACACCGTGGCGCCGCGCCGCCTCCAGCACACACAGGCTGCCGCGCACATTCACGTCCATGCCGTGAACCGGATCGCGCAGGGCACCCGCAAGATCGGGCGCGGCGGCGAGATGCACCACCGCATCCTGGCCCGGCACCACGGCTTCCAGAGCCGCGGCGTCGCGCACATCGCCCGCCCGGAACGCGGCCGGCAGGCCGGCCAGCGCGGCGCGCTCCCCTGCGGCCTCGTTGTCCAGGACCGTCACGGCGTGGCCGGCGCGGCACAGATCGGCCACGACATGCGCCCCGACGAACCCGCAGCCGCCGGTGACCAGGACGCGGCGCGGTTCACCCGTTCGCCATGAACGCGCCCCGGCGTTCGCGGAATCGACGCGCATGCGCGAGCCTCCCGGTCGGGCCTCGCGCAGAAATTGCGCACGCCCACGCGGGCGCGTCCACCGACCGGCGCGTGCGCCGCACACTCGGTTTTGCAGCCATGCCGGTCACCGGCCGGCCCGGCGGTCCATCACCAGCGGGAAACGCAGGGGATCTTGCTGCGATCGCAGCGGTGGGCGTACTTGCGCGCGATGTCGGTGACCTCGTCCATCAGCCCCTCGGCCAGGGTGATCGGCTCCAGCCCGAGCTTGAGCAGACTGTCGTTGCGCATGTCCAGCTCGTTCCGGTCCGCTTCCTTGCGCGGATTCTCCAGGTGCTGGATGGAGACGCCCGTGCGCTCGGCGATCATGTTGGCCAGGTCGATCAGCCGGTGCGTTTCCGTCATCTGGTTCATGATGCGCACACGCTCGCCGCTCTGTGGCGGGTTCTCGATGGCCAGGGCGACGCAGCGCACGGTGTCGCGGATGTGGATGAACGCGCGCGTCTGCCCGCCGCT